>JACAEE010000042.1 GCA_013389015.1 Hydrogenophilaceae bacterium
CCCATGGGGCGGGGGACGGGAGGTTCGCTCCGTCTACGGAGAGACTTGAACTCCGCCCCAGGGCGTTCAGCGATGGGTGAAGTTGGCGGGGCGCTTGGCGATGAAGGCGGCCATGCCCTCCTTCTGGTCCGCGGTGGCGAAGAGCGCATGGAAGGTTCGCCGCTCGAACAGGACGCCTTCGGACAAAGGCGTCTCGAAAGCGCGGTTGATCGCCTCCTTGCACGCCATCAACGATGGCAGGCTGAACGCAGCGATCGTGTTCGCCGTCGCCATCGCCTCTTCCATGAGCTTGTCGGCCGGAACGACGCGGGCGACGAGGCCGGCGCGCTCGGCTTCCGTCGCGTCCATCATCCGCCCGGTCAGGCACATATCCATCGCCTTGGCCTTGCCGACGGCGCGGGTGAAACGCTGGGTGCCGCCCATGCCGGGCATGACGCCGAGCTTGATCTCGGGCTGGCCGAACTTCGCGCTCTCGGCGGCGAGGATGAGGTCGCACATCATGGCGAGCTCGCAGCCGCCGCCCAGCGCATAGCCGGCGACGGCGGCGATGATCGGCTTGCGGCACTTGGTTAGGCGATCCCAGCCGGCGAACAGATCCTCGCGCATCACGTCGGCATAGGATTTGTCGGCCATCTCCTTGATGTCGGCGCCGGCGGCGAAGGCCTTCTCCGAGCCGGCGATGAGAATGCAGCGGATCGCCGGATCGGCCTCGACGTCATCGAGGGCGGCGGAAATGTCCGCGAGAACCTGGCGGTTCAGCGCGTTCAGCGCCTCAGGGCGGTTGAGCCGGATGACGGCGACGGCGTCAGCTTTTTCGAGGAGGATGGTTTGGTAGGTCATGGGGGCCTCGGCGTGAATGCAGCCGCGAGTTAGCGCAACTCCCCTCTCCTGCGCCAGCGGGAGAGGGGGTTGGGGATTCCATCAACGCTGGCACTTGGCGCAGAAAAAGGTGGAGCGGCCGGATTGGACGAGGCGGCGGACGGGGCGCTTGCAGGCGCGACAGGGCGCGCCTTCGCGATCATAGATTTGGAAGCGATGCTGGAAATAGCCCAGCGCGCCGTCCGCCTGGGCGTAGTCCTTGAGACTCGATCCGCCGGCCGCGATGGCTTCGTTCAGCACGGCGCGGACTTCGTCGGCCAGGCGATCGAGGCGCGGGCGGGCGATCCTCCCGGCGGCGCGGCGCGGATCGATCCGTGTACGGAAGAGCGCTTCGCAGACATAGATGTTGCCCAAGCCGGCGACGACGCGCTGGTCGAGCAGCGCCGCCTTCACGCTCGTCTTCTTGCCGGCGAAGCGCGCGGCGAGATGGGCGCCGGAAAACCCCTCCCCCAGCGGCTCGGGGCCGAGATCGCGGAAATAAGGATGCGCGGCGAGCGCCTCGTGGGCGACGAGATCCATGTAGCCGAAGCGGCGCGGATCGTTGAACTCGATGACATCGCCGCGGTCGGTTTCGAACACGATGTGGGTGTGAGCGGGATCGGGCGCGTGGGCGTAATGGAAGGCGCCGGGGGCGCGGGCCTTGGCCGCGGCAGGATGGATGAGGAAGCGGCCGCTCATGCCCAGATGGGCGATCAGCGTCTCGCCGGTGTCGAGCGCGGCGAGGATATATTTGGCGCGGCGCTCCAGGCGCTCGATGCGGGCGCCCGTCAGCCGCTCGGCGAAGCGCGGCGGCAGGGGGAAGCGCAGATCCTTGCGGCGCGCGGCGGCGCGGCGCAGACGACGGCCGACCAGGACCGGCGCCAGGCCGCGCCTGACCGTCTCGACCTCCGGCAATTCAGGCATGCGGCGCTTTTGGCATGCGGCGAAGGGTCCAGGCGCGCGGGAAGGCCCGCGCATGGGGCGCGATATAGCGACGCCCGCGGCGGCCGGCTATGTTGGCGGCAATGGCTGCTGATCGACCCGGCGCGGCGGACGACAGGACTTCGTTCGGCTTTGAAGATGTTCCGCGCGCGGAAAAAGCGCAGCGCGTGCACGGCGTCTTCGCGCGGGTGGCGCGGCGCTACGACCTCATGAACGACGCGATGAGCGGGGGGCTGCACCGGCTGTGGAAGGATGAGGCGGTCGCGAAACTCAATCCCCAACCGGGCGAATTCTTCCTGGACGTCGCCGGCGGCACCGGCGACATCGCACGGCGAATCGCGCGGCGGGCGGAGCGAATCCGCAAGCGCCGCGGCGGGACGCCGGCGCGGATCGCGATCGTCGACATCAACGAAGAGATGCTCGCGGCGGGACGCGCGCGCGGCGAGGACGGATTCAGCTGGGTTAATGCGGACGCCGAGGCGCTTCCGTTCAGGGACGCAAGCGCGGACGGCTACACGATCGCGTTCGGCATCCGCAATTGCACCAACATCGACGCGGTGCTGCGCGAGGCGCGGCGCACGCTCAAGCCGGGCGGGCGGTTCGTGTGCCTCGAATTCTCGCGGCTGGCGATCGGGGGGATCGAGCCGGTTTACGATTTCTATTCGTTCCGGATCATCCCGCTGATCGGCAAGGCGGTGGCGGGCGACGAGGACTCCTACCGCTATCTGGTGGAATCGATCCGGCGGTTTCCGGAACAGGAAGATTTCGCCGGCATGATGCGCGACGCCGGCTTCGCGCGCGTCGGCTACCGCAATCTCGCAGGCGGGGTGGTGGCGCTGCATTGGGGATGGGCGCTCTAAGCGCTGACGACGACAGGACGGGATGTTCTCCACGATCGGGCATATTCTGCGGCTCTCGCGCGTCGGGCTTACGCTTTCGCGCTATGACGCGCTTTTGCCCAAGGAATACCGAGAGCGGATGCCGCTCCGGTACCGGCTCATCGGCGATCTCATGCGGCTTGTCGCCCGGCGGCGGAAGCCGCGCACGGTGGGGGCGCGGCTGGCGGCGGCGCTGGAGCGGCTGGGGCCGGCCTATGTCAAAGTCGGGCAGTTCCTGGCGACGCGGCCGGACATGATCGGGGTGACGGCGGCGCAGGAATTGGGGCGGCTGAAGGACCGGCTGCCGCCGTTCTCGCGCAACACCGCGCTCGACACCATCAATGCGGAATTGGGCGCAACCGAGGGCCTGTTCGGCACGGTGAGCGATCCGCTCGCAGCCGCCTCGATCGCGCAGGTGCACCAGGCGCTGCTGCCGAACGGCGTGGTGAAAGCGGTCAAGGTGCTCCGCCCACGGATCGAACGGCGGCTGGCGCGGGACATGGCGGCGCTGCGCTTCCTGGCGCAGACGATCGAGTTCTTCTCGCCGCGCTCACGCCGGCTTGAGCCGGTGCAATTCATCGACACCGTGTCGAGCGCGCTCGAACGGGAGCTTGATCTGCGGCTTGAGGCGGGCGCGGCCGCCGAATTCCGCGAAGTGGCCGAGGCTGACGGCTATCTGACTGTTCCCAACATCGACTGGTCGCGCTCCTCCAAGCGGGTGATGACGCTCGATTGGATCGAAGGCGTTCCGTTTACGGATCATAAGGCGTTGGTGCGCGCCGGCGCGGACATGCAGGCGCTGGCGATCGCGGTGACGCGCGGGTTCCTGGCCGCGGCGCTCGATCACGGCTTCTTCCACGCCGACATGCATGAGGGCAACCTCATCTATGGGCGCGACGGCAAGGTTTGGGTGGTCGATTTCGGGATCATGGGCCGGATCGGGCACAAGGAGCGGCGCTATCTGGCGGAAATCCTCTACGGCTTCCTGCAGCGTGACTATAAACGCGTCGCGAAAGTGCACGCCGAGGCCGGCTATGTGAACGAGCGGTTCACGGTGGAGGAGTTCGCCCAGGCGCTGCGCGCGATCGGCGAGCCGATCTTCGGCAAGACCGCCGACGGCATCTCCATGAGCCGGCTGCTGCTGCAGCTGTTCGACGTGACGCACCTCTTCGGCATGCATCTGCGGCCCGAGCTGGTGCTGCTGCAGAAGACGATGGTGCAGACCGAGGGCGTGGCGCGCGCGCTCGATCCCAAGCACGACATGTGGAACGCCGCGCGGCCGATCGTGGAGCGCTGGGTGAAGCGCGAGCTGGGGCCCGAGGGCGTCGCCCGGCGCGGACTCAGCGAAGCCGGCGACGCGTTCCAGAGCCTGCGACGCCTGCCGCAGACTTTGGCCGCGATCGAGGAGGCGGCGCGGCGCGCCAACGCCGCCCCGCCGCCGGAGGAGCGGGCGCGGTTCCAATGGATGAGCGCGTGGGTGGGGTTTGCGGTCGGCGCCGTCGCGTTCCTGATGATCGCCGCATCCGGCATTCGCGCACGGACGCCGACCATGGGGACGATCGCGCCGGCGCCGGCGGACGAAAAGGCCTGGAAGATCCCCTCCGAGGCGGCGCCCGCCGCCGCCGCGCCGCGCGCGCCAGCGCCTTCGACCGCGGCGCCGGTCCCAGAAGAAGATGGCGTGGTCCCGGAGGCTGGCGCGTCCGACTCGGCCCCTCCCGCGCCGACGCCGTTCCCGACTCCGCCCTAGCGTCGACAGGCGCGAGACCCTATTTTGTCCACATTGGCCAAAATAGGAGAGTCCGGTGCGGGATTGGGCGGTCGCGGACGCAAAGAACCGGTTCTCGGAACTGATCACCAAAGCCCTGGAGGAAGGCCCCCAGCGGGTGACGCGGCGAGGCCGGCGGGTGATCGTGCGGGCCGAAGACGACGCGATCGACGCCCCCGCGCCCCGGGGGCGGGTGGAGTATGAGGGGCATGTCGCGCGGCCGGCCGAGGGCTTGCGGGTGCTGCTGATCATCGGCGGCGGCATCGCGGCGTATAAGAGCCTCGAACTCATCCGGCTGCTGCGGCAATCGGGCGTCGCCGTACGCGCGATCCTGACGGAGGCCGGCGCGCAGTTCGTCACGCCGCTCTCGGTGGGGGCGCTGAGCGAAGACAAGGTCTATGGCGACCTTTTCGATCTCACCGACGAGGCCGAGATGGGACATATCGAACTCTCACGCTCGGCCGATCTCGTGGTCGTCGCGCCGGCGACGGCCGACCTGATGGCCAAAGCGGCCAACGGAATCGCCAACGATCTCGCCTCCACCGCGCTGCTCGCCACCGACAAGCGCGTGCTGATGGCGCCGGCGATGAATGTGCGGATGTGGACCCATCCCGCCACGCAGCGGAACTTGACGCGGCTCGCGGCGGACGGCGTGGTCATGGTCGGTCCCGACGAGGGCGCGATGGCGTGTGGGGAGTTCGGGCCCGGGCGCATGGCGGCGCCGGCGGCGATCCGTGACGCGATCATCCGTCTGCTGAATAATGAGGCGCGGCCGCTCGCCGGCAAACACGCGCTGGTGACGGCAGGGCCGACGATCGAGCCGATTGATCCGGTGCGCTTCCTCTCCAACCGCTCGTCGGGAAGGCAGGGCTATGCGATCGCGGCGGCGCTCGCCGCGGCGGGCGCGCGGGTGAGCCTGGTGAGCGGGCCGGTCGCGCTCGCCGATCCGCCGGGCGTGACCGTGAAGCGTGTCGAGACGGCGCTGGAAATGCTCGGCGCCTGCGAAGCCGCGCTGCCGGCGGACGTGTTCGTGAGCGTCGCGGCGGTCGCGGATTGGCGGCCGGACCGCTGCGCGGAGGAGAAGATCAAGAAGGGCCAGGCGGCGAAAGCGATCGGGCTGACCGAAAACCCCGACATCCTCGCCACCCTCTCCAAGCCCGGGCCGAACCGGCCGGGACTGGTGATCGGTTTTGCGGCGGAAACCGAGCACGTCGAAGCGCACGCGCGCGCGAAGATCGCCAAGAAGGGCTGCGACTGGATCGTGGCCAACGACGTGTCCGGCGACGTGATGGGCGGCGTCGAGAACGAAGTGCTGCTGATCCGCCGCGACGGCGCCGAGCGCTGGCCGCGGATGGCGAAGGAGGCCGTGGCGGCGCGGCTTGCCGATGCAGTCGCGGCGGCGCTCACAGCGCGGGGCGGAGGCCTGACAGGGCGGGCTCGCTGCGCTGATGGCGCACACGCCGCTAAGCCTTCGCGGCGCCGCAGGTGGCGGCGCCGAGCACGCAGAAGCTGGCGCAGTATTTGTGATTGAGCGGGACAGGGCGTGCGGCTTCGGCGAGCGTGGCGCCCAGTTCGAACCGCGGATCGTAGGGCAGCAGCGTGCAGGCGATAACCGCGGGGCGCTCTGCGCCGCTGCGTTTCACGATCATACGCGCAGTCGCGCACATCACGTCTTCCGGGCTCTTGTCCAGGATGGCCCAGCAGGCTTCGGTGATTTCGGGGGGATCGGCGTCGGGCGCCAATTCGGGAAAGATGACGAGCGCTGAAGGATCGTCGGCTTCGACCGGCAGGCGATGCGCCGCGAGGAGCGCGCGGAACTTGTCGCGCAGCGCGCGCTCGTCGTCGGCGGCCAGGCGGCGGCCGGCGATCTCGACATTGAAGCCCTCCCCGGCGAGCCAGCGCAGGCCCTCCATCGTCTTCGCGTAGCTTCCCGCGCCGCGCTCGGCGTCGTGCGTCTCCGGGCGCGGATCATCGAGCGACACGCGCAACCGCAGGCGCGCGCCGAAGCGCAGATTGAGGCCCGCGAGCGCGGCCTTTCGGCGCATCATCGGGCGCATCGCGTTGGTGAGCACGAGCGTCTCGAAGCCGCGCGAAAGCGTCTCCTCCAGGATCGCGATCATCGCGGGGTTCATGAACGGCTCGCCGCCGGTGAAGCCGATCAGGCGCACAGGAAGCCGGTCGCGGGCGATCTCATCGAGATAGAGACGCACGTCCTCAAGCGTGAGATAGGCCAGGCGATCGTTGCGGGGCGAGCTTTCGATATAGCAATGCGCGCAGGCGATGTTGCAGAGCGTGCCGGTGTTGAACCAGAGCGTCTCCAGCGCCCCGAGCGCAACCACCGCCCGAGCCTCGCCCTTGGCGGTGCGGCGAGGGTCAGCGAACTTGGCGGGCGATTCCAGCAGCGTCATACATCTCTCTTGGGTCGCAACGGGGTCGAATCCGCTAAAGCTTCGGTCATGTCTACGTCTGAGCTTCCCCTTTTGGTTTCGCCGCTGCCGCATTTCGAGGGCCTGCCGCTGCCCGCGTATGAAACCGCGCATGCGGCCGGGATGGACTTGCGCGCCGCGGTTGCGGCGGATGCGCCGATGACGCTGGCGCCGGGCGATCGCGTTCTTGTGCCGACCGGCCTCACCATGGCGCTGCCCGAGGGGTATGAGGCGCAGGTGCGCCCGCGCTCGGGGCTCGCGATCAAGCACGGCGTGACCTGCCTCAACACCCCCGGCACAATCGACGCCGACTATCGCGGCGAGATCAAAGTCATCCTGATCAATCTCGGGCGCGAGGCGTTCATCATCAAGCGCGGGGAACGGATCGCGCAGATGGTGATCGCGCCGGTGGCGCGCGCGCGCTGGGACGTGCGCGATCAGCTGCCCGATTCAGCGCGCGGCGCCGGCGGATTCGGCTCCACGGGGCGCTGACGCAGCGTTGCGACAAATTGCAGTGCGGATCGATTTTGCGCCGTCACACTGGCCGCGTAGCATAAAGCCATGCGGGCCAAGAGAATTCCTCACACATTCGTAATCGCAACGATGACGCTGGCGTCAGCAGCGTGCGAGACGATGAGCCCGCCCGATGCGCTTGAGCTTGCGCGGCGCAACAGCGAGGCGCGCGGCGGCGCGAGCGCGATCGAGCGGGTGCGCGGCGTCGATCTGTGGCTCGATATGCGTGAAGGCGAGACGCGCGTGCGGGGACACTATGTCGCCAACCGCGACGGCTGCATGCGCATCGACATCTATGACCGCGACGCGCGGGTGTTCACCGAGGCGATGACGCCCGATGGGGGATGGAATGTCGGCGCCGTCGCCAGCGAGGTGCAGGAAAACAGCGCGCGCGGCGCGGCGGCGCTAAGGCACAGCATCGAAAGTCCGTTCCGGCTCTTCGGCCTGCACGAATTCCCCGGACGCGGACACCGGCTCTCGTCCGGCGAGGCGGCGACGATCGACGCGCGCAACTATTTCCGGCTCGATGTGACGTATGCGGACGGTTACGTCGCGGAGCTCTATCTCTCGCGCAGCGACGCGCTGATCGAGCGCATGCGGGAGCGCAAGCCGGCGCATGTGGACGCCAATCCCTCCGTGCGGCGGATCGAGACGCAGGTCTCGGACTATCGCGAGGTCGCGGGGGTGCGCTTCCCGTTCCTCACCCAGGAGATCGACATCGACACGCTGGAGACGGTGTCCTCGGCGCGGGTGGAGCGGCTGATGGTGAACACGCCGGAGGCGCTTTCGGTGTGCGAGACCGAACCGCCGGGGGCGTGAGGGCCTCCGCTCCCCTCCTCTTGCCCTGACCCGGGGACCCGTCATGATCACCGTAGAAAAAGGGGGCGGGCGCATGGCGTTCTGGAGCAGAACCAAGCCGCTGGAGACGGGCGAGCTCGCGGCGCATCACACGTTGAAGCGGACGCTGGACTGGCCGCATCTGGTGGCGCTGGGCGTCGGCGCGATCGTGGGCATGGGGATCTATGTCCTAATCGGCGAGGCAGCGGGCATGGCCGGGCCCGCGGTGATGATCTCGTTCGTGGTCGTGGCGGGCGTGTGCGCGTGCGTGGCGCTCGCCTATTCCGAACTCGCCACGATGATGCCGGTGTCGGGGGGCGCGTATTCCTATTCCTATGCGGCGCTCGGGGAGCTCGCGGCCTGGATCATCGGCTGGGCGCTCATCCTCGAATATTCGGTGGCGGCGAGCGCGGTGGCGGTCGGCTGGGCGGGGTATGTCAATTCGTTCCTGCAAAGCATCGGGCTCAACCTGCCGCCGGCGCTGACGAGCGGGCCAAACCATGCGGACATGATCGCGTTCCTGCAGGGCCTCGGCCTGCCGGCGCCCGATCCCGCCTATGACGCCGGCGAAGCGCCGAGCGGGATCGTCAACCTCCCGGCGATCGCGATCATCTTCGTCGTCGCCGGGCTTCTGATCATCGGCGCGCGCGAGAGCGCCAACGTCAATAACGTGCTGGTGGCGATCAAGCTGATCGCCCTCCTCGCGTTCATCGCGCTGGCGGCGCCGCTGTTCAACGCGGCGCACTTCGAGCCGTTCGCGCCGTATGGCTGGGGATCGGTCGAGCAGGGCGGCGGCAAAGTCGGCATGATGGCGGCGGCGGCGCTCATCTTCTTCGCGTTCTACGGGTTCGACGCGGTCTCGACCGCAGCGGAGGAGGCGAAGAACCCGGGACGCAACATGGTGATCGGGATCGTGGGCTCCATGGCCGTGTGCGCGGCGCTCTATATGGCGGTGGCGGCCGCGGCGCTGGGCGCGATGCGGCACGAGGGCTTCAAGGACGCCGCCGCGCCGCTGGCGTTCATCCTTGAACACATCGGACGGGCCGATGCGGCGCGGATCATCTCCGCGGCGGTGATCGTGGCGGTGCCCTCCGTGATCCTGGCGCTGATGTACGGGCAGAGCCGGATCTTCTTCGTGATGAGTCGCGACGGCCTTCTGCCGCAAGGCGTGGGACGGGTGCATGGCCGCTTCGGCACGCCGGTCGGGATGACGATCGTCACCGCGCTCGCCTGCTCGGCGCTGGCGGGGTTCCTGCCGCTGGCGGAGATCGCCTATCTCGCCAATGCGGGCACTTTGGCCGCGTTCACGGCCGTGGCCATCGCGATGATGGCGCTGCGCGTGAAGCAACCCGGCGCGCGGCGGCCGTTCAAGACGCCGCTCGCGTGGGTGGTGGGGCCGCTGGCCGTGATCGGGTGCCTCTATCTCTTCACCAGCCTGAAGAGCTCCACCATCGTCGCGTTCTTCTGCTGGATGGGAGTCGGGATCGTCGTCTACCTCCTCTATGGCGTCCGCAAGAGCGCGCTGGCGCAAGCCGAAAGCCAGCCGGGGACTTGAGAGAAGCTAAAGCGCGGCCCCGTTCTGCTTAGCGGCGGCGCGGCTTTCCGGCGGTCGGCCGGGCGCCTATAGAAGAGCGACGGAGATTCACATGGCAGATCAGAGCGCGGCGCACCCGCCGGGGCGTGGACGCATCTATGACGACATCACCAAAACGATCGGCGACACGCCGCTTGTCCGGCTGAAGAAACTGGCGGCGGCGCATAGCGTGCGGGCCGAAATTCTCGGCAAGCTCGAATTCTTCAATCCGATCGCTTCGGTGAAGGACCGCATCGGCGTGGCGATGATCGAGGCCATGGAGCGCGACGGCAAGCTCGGCAAGGACAGCGTCATCGTCGAACCCACCAGCGGCAACACCGGCATCGCGCTGGCGTTCGTGGCGGCGCAGAAGGGCTATCGGCTGATCCTGGTGATGCCGGAGACGATGAGCGTGGAGCGGCGCAAGATGCTGGCGCTGTTCGGCGCCGAGCTGGTGCTGACGCCGGGCGCGGAAGGCATGAAGGGCGCGGTCGCGCGCGCCAACGAAATCGCCGCACAAAACCCGAAAGCGGTGATGCCGCAGCAATTCGCCAATCCCGCCAATCCCGAAATCCACCGCGTCACCACGGCGGAGGAAATCTGGAACGACACGGGCGGGCGGCTCGATTATTTCGTATCCGGCGTCGGCACCGGCGGCACCATCACCGGCGTCGGCCAGGTGCTGAAGCCGCGGCTTAAGGAGCTCAGGATCGTGGCGGTGGAGCCGGAGGCCTCGCCGGTGCTCTCAGGCGGAGCGCCGGGGCCGCACAAGATCCAGGGCATCGGCGCAGGATTTGTGCCCGACAATGTCGATCGCAGCGTGATCGACGAGGTGATCCAGGTCAGCAATGACGAGGCGTTCGCCACCGCGCGCGAGGCGGCGCGGCTCGAGGGCCTGCCCGGCGGGATCTCCTCGGGCGCGGCGCTGGCGGCGGCGCTGAAGATCGCGGCGCGGCCGGAGGCGCGCGACAAGCGCATCGTGGCGATCATCCCATCGTTCGCCGAGCGCTATCTCTCGACGGCGCTGTTCGAGGGGCTGTGAGGAAGCTCAGCCGACTCGTCCAGTTCGATGCGATCATCTAGTTTCCGGCATGGCCGCCACCTTCACCCCTGACGAACTTGAGCGTTATGCGCGCCATATCCTCTTGAAGGAGATCGGTGGGGCGGGGCAGCAGCGGCTGAAGGCGGCGCATGTCGCAATCGTGGGCGCAGGCGGCTTGGGCGCGCCGGCGGCGCTCTATCTGGCGGCGGCGGGCGTTGGGCGGCTTACGCTGATCGACGACGACGCGGTGTCGCTCTCCAATCTGCAGCGGCAAGTGCTCTACCGCAGCAGCGATGTAGGCGCGGCGAAAGTCACGCGGGCGGCCGAGACGCTGACCGCGCTCAATCCGCACGTGGCGATCCACCCGTGTACTGAGCGGCTGGCGGCGGCGAACGCGGAGGCGCTGCTCTCCGGCGCCGACATCGTGCTCGACGGCAGCGATTCGTTCGCGACGCGGTTTGCGGTGAACGCGGCGTGCCACGCCTTGCGCATCACGCTCGTCGCCGGCGCAGTGGGGCGGTGGGACGGGCAGCTCGGCGTGTTCAGGTCGGGGCCGACGCGGGATCGTCCGGAGGCGGAGCGCCTCCCCTGCTATCGCTGCTTCGTGCCGGAAGCGCCCCCCAACGCAGAGACCTGCGCCGAGGTGGGCATCGTTGGGGCGCTGACAGGCGTCGTCGGGTCGATGATGGCGCTCGAGGCGATCAAGGAGATCGCGCAGGCGGGCGAGACGCTCGCCGGGCGGCTCCTCTTCTTCGACGCGCTCGCTGGAGAGGCGCGCACCGTGCGGCTCGCGCGCGATCCGGCCTGCCCGGTTTGCGCCCCGTGACGATCGAAGACGCAAAGGCGCAGCTCATCGCGGCGGCGCTGCGCGATCGCGAGACGCGGGCGCGACTGGCGCAAAGCGGGGCGCTGTTCGACGGGTACAATCCCCAAATGGAGGCGGTGCATCTGGAGAATGCGGCGCTGCTCGAAGGCGTGATCGCGGCGCTGGGCTGGCCGGATCGGGCGCGGTTCGGCGATGACGGCGCGGCCGCTGCGTTCCTGATCGCGCAGCATGCGATCAGCCGGCCGGATCTGCAGCGCGCGGCGCTGGCGCACATTCTGGACGGTGTGGAGCGAGGCGCAGCCAGCCTGATCGACGCCGCCTATCTGGCCGACAGGATCGCCGTGTTCGAAGGGCGCCCGCAGCGTTTCGGCACGCAGTTCGATTGGGATGCGGACGGCGCGCTTTCGCCCGCGCCGATCCTGGCGCCCGAGGGCGTCGATGCGCGGCGGGCCGAGATCGGCTTGCCGCCGATGGCCGAGGCGATCGCGGCGATGCGCGCGCAGGCCTCAGCCGAGGGCGCGGGCCCGCCGAGGGATCTCCAGGCGCGGCGCGCGGCGTTCGAGGCGTGGGCGCGCAAGACCGGCTGGCGGCCTTGATCCACGGCGGTTTTGGGCGGACAAGCAAGGATGGGAGGGACCCCATGCGCACGCTTTTCCGACTCCTGATCACGCTCATCGTGATCATCGCGATTCTGGCGGGGATCGGCTATTTCATGCTGCGTCGCGGCGACATCGCCTATGCGACGCTCGAGGAAAAGTACGCCAATCCGGAATCGGAATATGTCGACCTCGCGGGCGGGGTGCGCATGCACTATCGCGACCAGGGCAAGGCCGACGGGCCGACGCTGGTCATGGTGCACGGCTATTCGGCCTCGCTGCATACCTGGGAGCCGCTCGTCCCGCTGCTCGGGGATCGCTATCGGATCGTGACGCTCGACCTGCCGGGGCATGGACTCACCCAGGCGCCGGGCGACTACGACGCCTCAATCGGGGCTTTTGTCGAGGCGGTCGAAGCGTTCGCCGTGGCCAAGCAGCTCGAACGGTTCACGCTCGCGGGATCATCGATGGGCGGGCATGTCGCATGGGAATACGCGATCGCGCATCCCGAACGCCTCAACGGACTTATCCTGGTGGACGCCGCCGGCTGGCCCGACGCGCGCGCCGACGCGGAGAACCAGCCGCTCGTGTTCCGCCTCCTCGCCAATCCGGTTGCGCGCACGGTGCTGCGCGATCTCGACAACACGGCGCTCATCCGCGGCGGGCTGGAGAATTCGTTCGCCGATCCCGCGCTCGCCAATGACGCGATGGTGACGCGCTACGCAGAGCTCGCGCGGGCGCCGGGGCACCGCAAGATCCTGATGGATCTGTTCGCGCCGGATGCGCGCACGCCGGCGACGGCGGAGCGGCTCGCAGCCATCCGCGTCCCCACGCTCATCCTGTGGGGCGAAAGCGACAACCTCGTCCCACCGGCGCATGCGCGGCAGTTTGCGGCGGCGATCCCCGGCGCCGAACTCATCACCTGGACGGATGTCGGCCACATCCCGCAGGAGGAAAACGCCTCCGGAACGGCGGACGCGATCGGCGACTTCCTGGCGCGCGTTCACGCCCCAGGCCCGTCCACGGCGCCTGCGGCCGTCACAACGCCATAACGATAGCGCGCCAAGACAGCGCGTGACGCACGCCCTCAAGGGGCCGAGGAGGAATTCATGACGCTCTCCCGCCGCAGCCTGCTGATCGCGGCTTCGCTCGCCGCCGCGCCCGTTCCCGCGGTCGCGCAGGGCTCACCGCAAGGGCGCTTCACGCACGGCGTCGCCTCCGGCGACCCGCTGGAGACGGCCGTCATCCTGTGGACGCGGTTCGCGCCAGCCGACGGCGGGGACGCCGAGCTGCGCTTCGAGGTGTCCGAGCGCGAGGACTTCTCCCGCATTGCGCGGCGCGGGCGGGCCGTTGCGCGCGCTGCGAACGATTATTGCGCGAAGGTGGACGTGCGCGGCCTGCGGCCAGGGCGCAGCTACTATTACCGCTTCCTGAGCGGCGCGGGCCCCTCGCCCACCGGGATGACGAAGACGGCGCCGCGCGGCGCCGCGGCGCGGCTCTCGTTCGCGTTCTTCTCGTGCTCGAACAAGCCGTTCGGCTATTTCCACGCCTATGGCCACGCGGCCGCGCGCGCGGACATCGACATCGCGCTCCATCTCGGCGACTACATCTATGAGTATGCGCGCGGCGTCTATCCGGCCGCGGACGTGGCGCTTGCGGACCGGGTGATCGAGCCGGCCGGCGAAATCGTGACCTATGCGGACTATTGCGCGCGCTACGCCTCCTATCACGACGATATCGATCTGCAGGAGCTCCGGCGCCTCAAGCCGATGAGCGTGATCTGGGACGATCACGAGCTCGCCAACAACGCCTATAGGACCGGCGCGCAGAACCATCAGGAGGGAGCGGAAGGCGCCTGGACCGATCGCGTCGCCGCCGCGGCGAAGGCGTTCTTCGACTGGATGCCGATCCGGCGGCCCGATCCGGGAAGCGCGCGCATCTATCGCAGCCTCGATTGGGGCGATCTGGCGCGGATCATCCTGCTCGACACGCGGCTGATCGGACGGCCGCAGGAATTCTCCTATGATGCGCTCGCGGCGGCCGCTGCCGAGGGGCCCGAGGCGGCGCTGGCGGCGGCGCAAGCGTTCCGCGCGCAGCTCACCAACCCCGCCCTCTCGCGGCTCGGCGCGGCGCAGGAGGCGTGGTTCGAGGCGGAAGTCGCGGGCTCGAAGGCGCGCGGTCACGCCTGGCAGGTGATCGCGCAGCAGGTGGTGATGGGCGAGCAGATCGCGCCGGCCGGGCTTTCGCGGCTGCTCGGCGAAGACGCTTCGCCCGGCACGCGGCGCTATGTGACGGGCGGCGAGCAGATCGGGGCGCTGGGGCTGCCGTGGAACCTCGATTCCTGGGGCGGCTATCCGGCGGCGCGGGCGCGGCTGCTTGAAGCTTGCGTCGCGCACGGGACGAACGCGATCGTGCTCTCCGGCGACAGCCATAATTGCTGGGTGAACAATCTCGCCGCCGCCGGCGGGGGGCGCAATGCGGCGATCGAATTCGCCGGCGGCAGCGTCTCCAGCTTCGGCTTCGAGAGCGCGCTCACCAACGCCCAGCCGGGCGAGCGCGAGGCGATCATGCGCGGCGGCAATCCGGGCATGGCGTGGTGCGACGTGACGCGCCGCGGCTATGGCGCGGTGACGCTCACACGCGAGGCGTGCGCGGCGGAATGGGTCGCGTTCGAGAACGTGCGCGACGCGGCGGCAAGCAGCGTGACCGTGACGACGCTCACGTCCGCCGCCAGCGCGAACGGGCCGAGCGACTGGGCCGTGGGCTGATCGGGCCTGGGTTCCATGGGGGCTGGGGCATATTCAATGCGTCGCCGCGGAGCCGCGACCGGGCGAATGCGCGCTCGACGGCCGCGCGACATGGAGCGAGGCGCTGCGCGCGCCTTCCCGATCCGGAGCTGGCGTTGGGCCCCGCCGCGCGGATCAGACCTTCAGTTCGCGCGCAGGTGCTCGCCCAGGAAGGATTCAATCTCGCGGAAGAGCGAGCGGGTCTTCTCTGTCTCCCATGCATAGAAATGGTGACCCTCGTCCTCGATGCGGACGAACCTGACACTGCGCCCGGCTTCGCGCAGGGCGCGTTCCATGATTTCGGATTGAATGATGGGCACGACGCCATCGTCCTCACCATGGATGAGCAGAACGGGCGCGGTGAAGTTGCTGGCGTGGTCGCGCGGGGAGAAGCGTTCGAGCATGGCGCGATCCGCCTCCGGATCGCCGACGGAGGCCAACCAGTATTGATAGACGCTGGAGCGGCGGCCCTCGTCGCGCCGCTCCTGGCGCAGCAGCTCGGGCAGATCGGAATCCCCGGCGATCGAGACGATACAGCGGTAGAGGTCCGGCGTGAAGGCGCCGCCGGCCAGCGCGGCGTAGCCGCCATAGGATGCGCCAAGAATGCAGACGCGCCCCGCATCCACACGCCCGGAAGCGATGAGGTGACGCACGCCGTCCGTAACATCGTCCTGCATGCGTTGGCCCCACTGGCGGCGACCAAGCTCGGCGAAGGCGCGGCCGAAACCGCCCGAGCCGCGAAATTGCGGCTGAAAGACAAGATAGCCGCGAGAGGCGAGGAACTGCGCCAGCGGATCGAAGCCGTATTCGTCGCGCGATTCAGGGCCGCCATGCGGCATCACCACCAGCGGCGCGCCTGAGGCCGCCGCCCCGCGCGGGATCGTCAGATAGCCCCAGAGCGCTGCGCCGTCGCGTGCGGCGTAGGCGACGATCTCGACCGGGCTGAGCTGCTCCTCCGCGAGATGGGGCGCATGGCCGCCAATACCAACGATGTTGCGCGCAGTGCGGTCGTAGACAAGATACGAAGGCGGCACCGTTGGCCCCTCGGCGAAGAGAAGCCAAACAGTGTTGTCTGTCGACGCGCCGGCCAGCACCACCTCCGCCTGATTGCCGAGGAAGCTCCTGATGGCGGTAAGGTGGCGAGTCACCTGGGGATCGGATGCTGTGCACTCGAGACGCTGAAGGCGGGCGCAGCCCGCGATCAGCGCATGCGTGCCGGTCTCGATCATCACAAGCTCCGCATCGGCGCTGGGGTGCTCGTAAACCGGCTGACCGAGCGCGCCGGTAGCGGTGTTGTAAAGGAAGACCGCGGCGCGATCGGTCTCGGCCGTCCGCGCGGACACATAGACCAAGCCCGCGCCGGGCCCTGGTCCAAGGACGTTGAAGTCCGGCGCCTTGTGGCGCTCGCTGCCGCGGACTTCGAGAACGCGAACCCAAGCGCGCTCACCCGGCGCGCGACGAAGGACGCGATAGCCGCCCCGGGCGCCGAACAATTCGAGGCGCATCACCGGCGTCCCCTCTCCGTCGACCACCCAATCGAGCGTCTCCCAATCGCCTGACTCGATCCGCGTCATCTCGCCCGTGGCGACATCGGCGCGATACAGCGCGTAGCCACGGGACTCGTAAGACCCAATGAGAACGTGCGCCGGATCCCTGGCGAGCCTGTCGACAAGCTGAGAGGTGGTCAGTGCGCGCGCCGTCTGTGTGTGCTGGCGTTCGAACAGGCGCACTACCGCGCCGCCGTTGCGGTCAAGGGCGAAGAGCCGCTCGACCGGAATCTCTCCCAGCTCGCCGACAGGGATGCTCGAGCCGATCGGGCGGCCGCCGACTATGGCCACCTGCTGCGTCGTGCTGACGATCAGGCGATCATCCGTCTTCCAGGCGACCCAGTTGAAGCTCAGCCCCTCCGCGGTGTTGACACGCTGGATCGGCGTCATGCTTGAGGCGCGCCAGTCGATGACCACGAGAATCTCGTGATCGCCTTCGCGGCGAATGCCGGCGACGTAGGCGCCGTTCGGAGACAGCGTTGCGCCTCTGAACTGCGGCGTCCGAATGAAATCCTCGATGGCCAGCGGTTGCGCCCACGCCGTCGACGGCGACCACGCCGCAATCGCCACAATCGCCATCCCCACAACGCGCGCGAGCAGTCTGAACATCGCCTCCCTCCGTGCGGCTTTGTCCACGCGCGAGTTAGCGCAACCTTAGCGCGCTGTCACGTGGTCACGAGCATGTCTCCGCGCTGGGGCTCTTCCTTCAGATCGTCAACCGGGGACAAGGGCGCGAGATCGAGACCGGGTCGTTCACCGGCTGGAAGCCGGCGCTCCGCCCCTGACTCAAAGCATCGCGGGGATGACGCGATCCGGGGGTTTGTGGCCGTCGGCGAAGGTCTTGATGTTGATGATGACCTTCTCGCCCATGTCGATGCGGCCCTCGATGGTGGCTGAGCCCATGTGCGGGAGCAGCACCACGTTCGCCAGCTTCTTCAGCTTCGGATTGATCGCGGGCTCGTGCTCGAACACGTCGAGGCCGGCGCCGGCGAGCTCCTTCTTCTCCAGCATGCGCGCGAGGGCCGCTTCGTCGATCACTTCGCCGCGGGCGGTGTTGACGATGTAAGCGTGCGGCTTCAGCAGCGCCAAGCGGCGCGCCGAGAGCAGATGGTAGGTCGCCGGCGTGTGCGGGCAATTCACGGAGATGATGTCCATCCGGGCCAGCATCTGATCGAGGCTTTCCCAATAGGTCGCCTCCAGCTCCTGC
This sequence comes from Hydrogenophilaceae bacterium, assembly GCA_013389015.1. Lineage (GTDB taxonomy): Bacteria > Pseudomonadota > Alphaproteobacteria > Caulobacterales > Aquidulcibacteraceae > CADEEL01. The sequence continues at coordinate 17,797 of JACAEE010000042.1, forward strand.
TCGATCGCAGCGGAGACGGGGCGGCGGTTGTGATAATGAATCTGCAGGCCGAAGGCGCGGGCGCGGCGCGCCACCGCCTGGCCGATGCGGCCCATGCCGATAATGCCGAGCCGCTTGCCCCAAATGCGGCGGCCGAGCATCCAGGTGGGGCTCCAGCCGAGGAATTCGTCGGCCTCGACGATTTTCACGCCCTCCACGATGCGGCGGGGCACAGCGAGGATGAGCGCCATGGTCATGTCGGCGGTGTCCTCGGTGAGGACGCCGGGCGTGTTGGTCACGGTGACGCCGCGCTGCACCGCGGTCTGCACGTCGATATTGTCCACGCCGGCGCCGAACTGGGCGATGAGCTTCAAACGCTCGCCGGCGCGAGAGAGCACGCGGGAATCGAGGCGGTCGGTGACGGTGGGGACAAGGACGTCCGCGCGGGCCATCGCCGCGACAAGGTCATCGGCCGACATCGGCTTGTCTTCAAGATTGAGTTCGGCGTCGAACAGCTCGCGCATGCGCGTCTCGACCGGATCGGGAAGCTTGCGGGTGACGACGATTTTCAGTTTCGACATGGGCTTAGCGTGATCCCGGCGTTTCCAGGGGTTCTTGTTGTGGTCGGCGCGGCGCGGGCCCCCCTCTAGCCCGTGCAGCGGCGCCAGGAAAGCGCCCGCACGCGCAGCATAGCAGCATACGGCGCCAAGTTCTTAATCAGGCTTTCACGGGCGTCCTGCTAGGGTTTCGGCCCACTTCCCTTACGGAGCGTGCATGAAACGCCGCGCAAAAGGCGCCGCGCTTATTTTTGCGTCGATCGCGGGGCTGGCGATGAGCGCCGCCGCGCAGCCGCAAAGCGCGCAGGCCCCCCACTATCTGGCGATCCGCGGCGAGCGGGTGGAGGCGCGCCGCGGGCCGGGTCAATCCCACGCCGTGGAGTGGATCTATCTGCGCCCGGGGCTGCCGGTGCGGGTGCTGGGGCGCGACGGCGCCTGGGTCAATGTCGAGGACCCCGGCGGGGCGCGGAGCTGGATGCACCAGACCGCGCTCGAGGAGCGGCGCACGGTGTTCGTGACCGGCGGGCGGCTGGGAAGCGCGACCCTGCGGCGGACCGCGCAAGGGGATGGGCGCGCCGTAGCCCATCTCGAACGGGGCGTGGTCGCGGCGCTTGAGGCTTGCCGGGGCGATTGGCGGCGCATCACGGCGGACGGCTATTCCGGCTGGGCGGCGGCCGAGGACCTGTGGGGCGCGGAAAGCTGCAGCTGAGGTCTCCGTACGCCGAGCCAGGACGTCCCAAGTAAAGCGCAAGTTAAACCGCGCCGACATCTTGGCGCGCCCGTCCGCCGGCGCCGCGGATGGACCTTTGCGGCGCCCCGCCCTATGTGACCCCGACGCCGCCCCGCTTTGGCCTGTGGGCGGAGGATCCGGGGAGCGGCATGGACTATCTGATCGCGCTGTTGCAGAGCCCCGCGGCGTGGGCCGCGTTCGTCACGCTCGTGGCGATGGAAGTGGTGCTCGGGATCGACAACCTCCTCTTCATCTCGATCCTCACCAACAAGCTGCCGGAATCGCAACGCGCCCGCGCGCGACGCATCGGGATCTCGCTGGCGTTGATCCTCAGGCTCGTGCTGCTGTCGCTCATCTTCATCATCGTGCAGCTCGACACCGACTTCATTTCGCTGTTCGGGCACGGCTTCTCCTGGCGCGACATCATCCTCATCGCAGGCGGCCTGTTCCTGGTGTGGAAGGCCACGACCGAGATTCACCACAACGTCGATCCAGTGCCCTCGCCGGACGTGTTCGGCGGCGGCAAGGCCGTCAGCCTGGGCTTCACCGCAGCCATCGGCCAGATTCTGCTGCTCGATCTCGTGTTCTCCGTCGACTCGATCCTGACGGCCGTGGGCATGACGGACGACGTGCCGATCATGGTGGCGGCGGTGATCATCGCGGTCGCGGTGATGCTGTGGGCGTCGGCGCCGCTGGCGGCGTTCATCCATAAGAACCCCACGGTGGTGATGCTGGCGCTCGGCTTCCTCTTGATGATCGGCATGACGCTGATCGCGGAAGGCATGGGCTTCCATGTGCCCAAGGGCTACATCTACGCGGCGATGGCGTTCTCGGCCGGCGTGGAGGCGCTCAATATGCTGGCGCGCAACGCCCACAAGCGGAAGCAAGCGGCGGCGCAGGCGGCCGGCGCGCCGCCCTCTTCCGGCCACTGAGGCGGAGCCGCCTCTAAAGAAAAGAGTAGGGATCGATGTCGATCTGCACGCGGACGGCGCTCGTCAGCTTCACGCGGCTCATCCAGGCGGCCATGTAGGCGGAGAGATCGACGCCGCGATCGGCGCGGACGAGGAAGCGGCGGCGGTGGCGGCCGCGCACGATCGACAGCGGCGCGGGCGCGGGGCCCCAGACATCGACGCCGTCGGTGTTGGGCGCGGCCCCGCCAAGTTCATGCGCGGCGGCGTTCGCCTGCTCTTCGCTTGGGCTGGCCACGATCAACGCGGCAAGGCGCCCAAAGGGCGGCAAGCCGACCGATTCGCGCGCTCGCGCTTCCGCGGCGAGGAAGCCGTCGCGGTCCATCGACGCCAAGGCCTGCATCACCGCTTCGTCCGGCGCGTAAGTCTGGATGAGCGCCCTGCCCTTGCGCTCGGCGCGGCCGGCGCGGCCGGCGACCTGGCTCAGCAATTGGTACGTGCGTTCGCCGGCGCGCAGATCGCCGCCCTTGAGGCCGAGATCGGCGTCGATGACGCCGACGAGAGTGAGCATCGGAAAGTTGTGGCCCTTGGCGACGATCTGGGTGCCGATAAGGATGTCGATCTCGCCTTTCTCCATCCTGTCGATCAGCGCACGCACCGCTTCGCCGTTCGGCGCCGTGTCCGAGGAGAAGATCTCGATGCGCGCGCCAGGGAAGCGCTCAACCACTTCTTCATGGATGCGCTCGACGCCGGGGCCGATGGAGACGAAGGAATCCGGCGTCAGGCATTTTGGGCACGCCTTCGGCTTGGGCATGGAGAAGCCGGTCAGGTGGCACACCAGGCGGCCGCTATAGCGGTGCTCGACGAGCCAGGATTCCGTCTCGGGCGATTGCATGCGGTGGCCGCACGCGCGGCACAGCGTCAGCGGCGCATAGCCGCGTCTATTCATATAGAGCAGCGTTTGTTCGCCGCGCGCGAGCGATTCCGCGGCCGCCTCGGCCAGCTTGGGGGAGAGCCATTTGCCCTTCTCCGGGGGATCGAGGCGAAGATCGATCAGTTCGACATCGGGCAGCACGGCGGCGCCGTGACGCGCGGGAAGCTTCACGTGCGCGTAGCGACCCGACTGCGCGTTCACCAGAGTCTCAAGCGAGGGAGTCGCGCTCGCCAGCACGATGGCGCAGCCGCCCAGCTTGGCGCGCGCGACGGCGAGATCGCGGGCCTGATAAGCCACGCCTTCATCCTGCTTGTAGCTTGGATCATGCTCCTCATCGATGACGATGAGACGCAGGTTCGCGAACGGCAGGAACAGCGCGCTGCGCGCGCCGACGACAAGGCGCGCGCGGCCGGCGGCGATTTCGCGCCAGGCGCGGCGGCGCATCGCCGGCTTGATCGCCGAATGCCATTCAACCGGACTTACGCCAAAGCGCGCCTCGAAGCGGGCGAGAACCGCCTGCGTCAGCGCGATCTCCGGCAGCAGCACGAGAACCTGAGCCGATGGATCGGCGCCAAGCGCTTCGGCCGTCGCCTCGAGATAGACCTCCGTCTTGCCCGAGCCGGTGACGCCGTCGAGCAGCGCAGCCGCGAAGCCGCCCGCGCGCACCAGCGCCTTCAACGCCTCCGCGGCCGATTCCTGCGCCGGCGACAGCGCTTGCCCGGCGCGCGAAAGATCGGGCTCGGGGAACGGCGGATCCTCGCTGCGCGCAAGGCGGATGAGCGCGCCCTGCTCGATCATCGCCTTGACGACGCCGGGCGAAACACCGGCGCGGCGCGCAAGTTCGGCCGGCGTGAGCGGCGCCTGCGCCGCGACATCACACACACGCCGGCGCGCCTCGGTGAGCTTGCCGTCGAAATCCGGCGCGGGGGCGTAGACGTGAACAGTGGGCGGATCGCGCAGCGCTTCGGGCGTACGCACAACCATGCGCATGATCGCGCCCGGCGGCGCGATGACGTAGCGTGCGGTCCATTCGATGAAGCGGCGCGCGGTTTCATCCAGCGGCGGGCCGGGCAGGCGTTCGATGATGGGCTTCAGATTGTCGGCGCCGCGCGCGGCGTCCTCGCCCTCCTCCACCGACCAGACCACGCCAAGCACTTCGCGCGCGCCGACCGGCGCAATCACGTGATCGCCGGGCGAGAGCCCCATGGAGACGGGCGCGCGATAGTCGAACGGCTCGGGCACGGGGAGCGGCAAGAGCACGCGAACGCGCTGAATCGCGCGCGCGGCGGCGTCCTCCGGCGCGAACAGGCCAAAGTCCGGCGCGGACGCGACGCGCATGGGGCGGCGCATGCGATGGCGCGCGGAGGCGCTCACGCAAAGATCGCCGAAAGGGGTGCGAAGCGAGACATTGAACGCGAAGTTAAGCGCGGCGAAGAGTCGAGAAAAGCGCGGAGATGACTCGCAGATTCGTCAAGCGCGAGATCATGCGTTATGTTGAGTCGAAGACGGAACAATTGCCGACGCCGATGCAAGCTCCAGAAGATCGACAGGCCGATGATGGGCGGGCCAGCGCGACAGACGCGGAGAACGCGCGCGCAGCATGGCTCGCAAGCCTTCGTGACGAACGCCGGCTGAGCGCGCTGACGGTCGAGGCCTATGGCCGCGACGCGGCGCACTTCCTCCAATTCCTGGCCATGCACATGGGCGACGAGCCGCGGCTCTGCGACCTCGAAGCGCTCCAGCCGCAGGACCTGCGCGCCTATCTCGCGCATCGGCGCAGCGGCGAAGGCGCGCTGTCGGACCGGTCGCTGGCGCGGGCGCTGGCGGCGATCCGCTCGTTCTTCCGATTCCTTGAAGAGCGCTGCGGGCTCGCCAACGCCCGCCTCAAGCTGGTGCGCGGACCGCGTCTTAAAGCTCTGTTGCCGCGCCCCGTCAGCGAAGAAAGCGCGCAAGCGGCGCTGGCGCTCGCGGGCGCGCTCGCCAAGGCGCCGTGGGTCGCGGCGCGCGACGAAGCGGTGCTCACGCTGCTCTATGGCGCGGGCTTGCGGATCTCCGAAGCGCTCGGTCTCAGCGGCGGCGATCGGCCGATCGGCGCGACGCTGCGCGTGCGCGGCAAGGGCGGCAAGGAACGGCTTGTTCCCATGCTCGCGATCGTGCGCGACATGATCGAGCGCTATGCGCGCTTGTGTCCGTTCGCGCTCGATGCGGACGGTCCGCTGTTTCGCGGCGCGCGCGGCGGCGCGCTCTCGCCGCGCATCGTGCAAGCGCTGATGGAGCGCGTGCGCGTGCGTTTGGGATTGCCCGACAGCGCGACGCCGCATGCGCTGAGGCACGCGTTCGCAACGCATCTGCTCGCGCACGGCGCCGATTTGCGCGCGATCCAAGATCTGCTCGGACATGATTCGCTGGCGACGACTCAGCGCTACGCGGATGTCGAAATTTCTCGGCTGCTCCAGTCCTATCGCCGCGCGCACCCGCGCGCTTAGCCGAGAATTCTCCTGGAAAATCAATGTGATGAAAGGACTCGGGAGCACGTTTTCCAGGTGTATGAGGCACTCCAAGAAAAAGACAGTCTTCGTGTTTGTAGAAACCAATCGAAAACCAATAACAGCGTAGAAACGCTCCCGGAGAGCCAAAAAAACTCCCACCCAACCGGTACTTAGACTAGTAAAAACGGAGAAACGAAGATGGCAAAGAAGGTAAAGAAGGCGCGCAAGGTCGCCAAGAAAGCGGTCCGCAAAGCCGCGAAGAAGACGGTCCGCAAGGCCCCGGCCCGCAAGGCCGCGAAGAAGGCCCGCAAGGCGGCCAAGAAGACCGTCCGCAAGGCCGCGAAGAAGGTGGTCCGCAAGGCCGCGAAGAAGACCGCTCGCAAGTCCGCGAAGCGCGGCCGCAAGGCTGCGATGCCGGCCGTCGCCACGACGACCGTCCGCGCTGCGAAGCCGCGTCGCGCCGTGCGTCGCACGAAGAAGGCTGCCCCGGCGATCTAAGCCGCCGCAGCTGCGAGGGATGGGGGGAGACGGCTGGCTCCCCCCATCGCCTTTCGCGCCGCCTTGCCGGCGGTTGTTTTCTGAGGTCCGGGGCGCATCGCCCCGCGCGAGGCCCGCCAGCGGGCCTTTTTTGTTGCGCGCGCGCCGGCTCGCCGCGGCGGCCATCGCGGATCGCGCCGTGGCGCTCGGCCGCCTTGGCGCCTTCTCCGCCAGGCTTCGCAGAGCGCTTGACGCTCAGGGGGTAGTGAAGTACTTTGTGTTTCAAAGCTCCCTTGGGGCGCAGGTAAAACCGAAGATGTCGCAAGAAAACCTGATCGAAGACTTGGCCTATGTCCGCGCTCTGGCCGAGGAGGGAAAGCATGCGCCGCTGCTCGGCGGCGCGTTTCTCGTGTTCTGGGGCGCGCTCAACACCGCCGCCTATTTGGCGCACTGGGCCATCGGGGCCGATTTTATCTCATTCGCAGGCGATGCAGACTATGCCGCGCTATGGGCGCTTTATGGCGTGACTGCAGGGGTCGGCTCGTTCGTCTTGAGCGCGCGTCTGAACGACAAGCCCGGGACTTCCGCGATCGGCGTGCGCGCCGAGCGTGCGATCTGGGCCGCGACCGCAATCGGCATCGGCGCAATCGCCGTCGGCGCAATCATCCGCATGGCGATCGAGCGCGACTTTCTTGCGCCCAACACCATTCCGCCAGCGGCGCTGGCGTTCTGCGGCGCGGCGCTGATCGCCACGGCGGCGCTGTCGGGACAGAAGTGGCTCGGCGGTTTCGGCGTGGTCTCGATGCTGGCGGCGCTGGCGGTGGGCGCGTTCGCCAACGCGCCCGGGATCTATCTCTGCTCGGCGGCGTTCTCGGCGGCGACATTGATCGTTCCGGGGCTCGTGCTGCTGCGGCGCGAACCGGCGCAGGCGGCGTAGGCGCCGTGAGCGCGGTTGACCGCCGTTTCGATCACACCGACATCGATGACGTGATCCACGGGCGATTGCGGCTTGGAGTGATGGCGTATCTCTCGACGGCGTCGCCGGCCTCGTTCGTCGAGCTGCGCGCGAAGGTGAACGCCACCGACGGCAATCTCTCGGCGCATCTGCAGAAGCTCGAAGACGCCGGCTATGTGCGCATCGAGAAGAGCTTCAAAGGCAAGAAGCCGCACACGGACGTGCATCTCACGGACAAGGGCCGCGACGCATGGATCGGGTATCTGGCGCGGCTGCAGGCGCTGCTCGGCGCGGCGAGGCGGGATTAAGCCGGGGCGATCCTCAGCTCCCAGCGGAGCACGTCCGGATACGGACGATTGGGCGCCAGCGCGAAGCCCAGCTTCTTGAGCACGTTCTGCGAGGCGAAGCCGTCGACCATGGTATGGGCGCAGACGCCGGCGAGGCGCGGATCGCGGCGGCCCCAGGCGACGAGCGCCGACACCGCTTCGGTCGCGTAGCCCCGCCCCTGGCGCGCGGGCAGGACGCTGTAGCCGATCTCGACCCAGCCATTGGGATCAGGCGCAGCGGTGAAGCCGCCGAAGCCCACGAGTTCGCGCAGCGCGCCCGGCGCGACATCGGGGTCGATCCACACCCAAGCCTGCCAGCCGACTTCCGCGGGGAAGTTCGCCACGCGATCGCGCGTGAAGCTCATGGCCTCCATGTCGAGCAGCGGCGGCGGCCAGGCGGCGGTGGGGCGCACCGACAGCGCGGCGAAAAAGCCCATGCGATCCTCGATCTGCGCGACGGCGAGCGCGTGATCGACGGCGACGAGTTCGAGCCGCTCAGTGCGCAGGACGCGCAGCGGCGGCGGCGGATCGCTGCGGGCGAGCATCCCCAATCTCTCTAAGCCTGCATCACCCAGCCGTCGACGCCCTTGGCGGCTTCGCGCATGGCTTCGCTCAGAGTCGGGTGAGCGTGGCAGGTGCGGGCGACATCCTCGGCGCTGGCGGCGAATTCCATCGCCACGCCCATCTCGCCGATCATCTCGCCGACGCCGACGCCGATCATATGCACGCCGACGATGCGCTTTGAGGCTTCATCCTCGATCACTTTCACGAAGCCGTCGGTCTCGTGATTGGTGCGGGCGCGGGAATTGGCGGTGAAGGGAAACTTGCCGACCTTGTAGGCGCGGCCGGCGGCCTTCAGTTCATCTTCAGTCGCGCCGATGCTGGCGACTTCGGGGGTGGTGTAGACGACGCTGGGCACGAGCGCGTGGTTCACATGGCCCCAGAGGCCGGCGATGCGCTGGGCGACGGCGATCCCCTCCTCCTCGGCCTTGTGGGCGAGCATGGGGCCATGGGTGCAATCGCCGATAGCCCACACGCCCTCGACATTGGTCTTGCCGTCCGTGGTTTCGATGAAGCCGCGCGGGTCGGTCTTCACCCCGATCGCGTCGAGGCCGAGACCGGCGGCGACGGGGCGGCGGCCGATGGCGACGAGCACGACATCGACATCGAGCGACGACGACGCCTTCGTGGCGTCCTTGGCCGCGGGTTCAAGCGCGAGCTTCAAAGAGCCGGCCGCCTTCTCCACGCCCACGACCTTGGTGGAGAGCTCAAAGCGCATGCCCTGCTTCTTCAGGATACGGAGGAAGGCGGCGCTGATCTCAGAATCCATGCCGGGCAGGACGCGGTCGAGAAACTCGATGACCGTGACCTCCGCGCCCAGGCGGCGCCAGACAGAGCCGAGCTCAAGCCCGATCACACCCGCGCCGATGACGGCCAGGCGCTTGGGAACCTGCTTCAGCGACAAGGCGCCGGTGGAGGAGACGATGCGCTCCTCGTCGATCTCGACGCCCGGCAGGGGCGTCGGCTCGGACCCCGTGGCGATGATGATATTGCGCGTTTCCAGCGTGCGGCCCGCGACCTCGACCTTGTCGGGCGACGCGATGCGGCCGCGGCCGCTCACGACCTCGACCTTGTTCTTCTTCATCAGGAACGCGACGCCCTTGGTGAGGCCGTCCACGGCCTCGTCCTTCTGCCGCATCATCTGGGGCAGATCGAGCGCGACGCCGGACACCTGGATGCCGAGCGCTTTGAACCGCGTCTGCGCGGCTTCGTAGAGATCGGAGGCGTGCAGCAGCGCCTTTGACGGGATGCAGCCGACGTTGAGGCACGTGCCGCCCAGCGCGGCGCGGCTTTCTATGATCGCGGTCTTCAAGCCGAGCTGGCCGGCGCGGATGGCGGCGTTGTAGCCGCCGGGGCCGCCGCCGATGATGACGACGTCAAATGTCTCCGCCATGGGGCCTTCGCCTTTCGTGAAACCAAAAGCGCGTTCTCGCGCCGCTCGCGCTTAGGTAGGCGCGCGCGCAGGCCCGCGCCATCGGCGCGGCCGCGGCGGCTATGGAAGATCAAACGGCGCCGGTCAATCGCGCAGGCTTCAGCCGCGGCGCGACCAGCGCTTGTCGGCGGTGTCGACGATCAGGATGAGCAAGCCGACGATCAGCAGCGCCAGGAGCGCGATCAGGGGATAGTTCGTCGTCGCCTCGACGGCCGTCTCCAGCGCCTGTTCCGGCGTGCGGACCGCGGCGGCGTCGGCGATGATGTTGTCGTCGCTCTTCACCGTGGTGAGGCCCCAGCGGACGCCGTAGCAGGCGAAGCCCAAGAGCCAAGCCCAGAAGCCCTGGGTGCGGCGGATCAGGCGGACGCCTGAAATGAACAGAAAGATTCCCGCCGCCGCCCACAAGGCCGTCTCGATCCACGTGACGCCGGCGGCGCGCATGACGAAGGCGTCCCAGATGGCGCTGTCGAGCCCCAGTCCAAGCCGATCGGCGGCCACGCCCGTGGCCGCGCCAAGGAACAATAGGCAATAGCCGAAGAGCACCAGGGCGAGCGGCCAACGCAGGATGAACATCTCCCCTCCCGATCATCGTGCCTTGCGAACCGCTTCCCCAGCGGCTGCGACAGGGTAGGACGGACGGGCCGCGCTGTCACGGCGCGGCTGGCGCGCGCGGCGTTTTCACCCGCCAGGAGAAGTCCGCGCCCCGGCTTGTAACGGCCGCCAAGCGCGTGTAGCGCACGCCGATGAGCACCAAGACAGCGCGCCCCTCGGCGTTCGGCTATGACGACCTCATCCAGTGCGGCAAAGGCGCGATGTTCGGTTCCGGCAACGCGCAGCTGCCCTTGCCGCCGATGCTGATGTTCGACCGCATCACGACCATCACCGCCGACGCCGGCGCCTTCGGCAAGGGCCGGATCGAGGCGGAGTTCGACATCCGCGCCGATCGCTGGTTCTTCGACTGCCACTTCATCGGCGATCCGGTGATGCCGGGCTGTCTTGGGCTCGACGCGCTGTGGCAATTGATCGGCTTCTTCCTGGCCTGGAACGACGGCAAGGGGCGCGGCCGGGCGCTCGGCGTCGGCGAACTCGCTTTCCGGGGCCAAATCACGCCGGACACCAAGCTTGTTCGTTACGAAATTGACATGAAGCGCGTCATTCTGCGCAAACTGGTGCTGGGAATCGGCGATGGAATTGTGCTGGCTGACGGCAAACCCATCTATTCAGCCAAGGATCTCAAGGTCGGGCTGTTCACCAGCGACCAGATGGCGGCGGGCCTCGGCGGCTAGGGCCGTCGGATCAAACGAACAACAACACGAACAATAACAGGGCAAGATCAGGGAGAGGCACATGCGTCGCGTCGTCGTCACCGGAATGGGGATCGTCTCCTCGATCGGCAACAACATCCAGGAAGTGCTCGCAAGCCTGCGCGACGCGAAGTCCGGCATCAAGCGGGCGATCGAATATGTGGAGAAGGGCTTCCGCTGCCAGGTCCACGGGGCGCCGCAGATCGATCCCGCGCAGGTCGTCGACAAACGCGTGATGCGGTTCATGGGCGACGGTTCGGGCTGGAACTATATCGCGATGGATGAAGCCATCCGCGACGCCGGGCTTGAGAAGACCGACATCTCCAATGACCGCACCGGCCTCATCATGGGATCGGGCGGGCCGTCGACGCGCGCCATCGTCGCGGCTGCGGATGTCACGCGCGAGAAGGGCCCGCGCCGGGTGGGACCGTTCGTCGTGCCCAAGGCGATGAGCTCCACCGCGAGCGCGACGCTGGCCACGCCGTTCGAGATCAAGGGCGTGAATTATTCGATCAGCTCGGCCTGCGCGACGAGCGCGCATTGCATCGGCAACGCCTATGAGATGATCCAGTGGGGCAAACAGGACGTGATGTTCGCCGGCGGCAGCGAGGAGCTCGACTGGACGCTCTCGGTGCTGTTCGACGCAATGGGCGCGATGAGCAGCAATTACAACGACACGCCCGAGCGCGCCTCGCGCGCGTTCGACGCCAAGCGCGACGGGTTCGTGATCGCCGGCGGCGCGGGCGTGCTGGTGCTTGAAGAATACGAGCGTGCGAAGGCGCGCGGGGCCAAGATCTACGCCGAACTCGCGGGCTATGGAGCGACCAGCGACGGCGTCGACATGGTGCAGCCCTCCGGCGAAGGCGCGGCGCGCTGCATGCAGATGGCGATGAAGACGCTCGACCGGCCGGTGGACTATCTCAATCCGCACGCGACCTCCACGCCGATCGGCGATCTCAAGGAAATGGAGGCGGTACGCAACGTGTTCGGCGACGACGTGCCGCTGATTTCGGCCACCAAGAGCCTGACGGGCCACTCGCTCGGCGCAGCCGGCGTGCATGAGGCGATCTACACGCTGCTGATGATGAACGAAGGCTTCGTGTGCGAGAGCGCCCATATCGACGAGCTCGATCCGGCCTTCGAGGGCCTGCCGATCGTACGCGAGCGGCGCAATAGCGAGATCAATTGCGCGCTGTCGAATTCGTTCGGCTTCGGCGGCACCAATGCGACGCTGGCGTTCACGAAGGTCGCGGCGTAGCGCCCCGGGCGCGAGCCTGCCTCTACGGATAGTTGACGCTGAGCGCCCCGCGCGCGACCCTCCCCCGCGGAGGCACGCGATGTCGAACATCACCAAGGACGCGATGTATGACGCGGTGGCGCCGGACGATTTCGCCGCCATGCTCGACGGCGATCGCCACCTCAACCGCTCGACCGCGTTCGACCGGATCATCTCGGCCACGCACGATCATTTCTGGGACCCGCTCAACCCCAAGTACATCGATTTCAGCGCGCCCTTCGACCTCGAGAATGAGCCGCTGGTGCCGGAGGAGACCATCATCCCGCTGAAGACCCATTATGTCTCCGGGCATCTCAAGGATCCGAAGGAGCGGGTGCGATTCATCAACGAGATGACGCTGTGGAACTTCTCCTCGATCCTCCACGGCGAGCAGGGCGCGCTCAACCTCTCGGCCTCGCTCTGCCATGTGCTGCGGGACGCGGGCGCGCAGGAATACGCCGCCAACCAGACCCGCGAGGAAGCGCGCCACGTGACGGCGTTCTCGAAATACATCCAGGCGCGCTGGGGGCGGCCCAAGCCGTGCGGCGACGTGCTGAAGAACCTGCTCGTCGAGATCGTGGCCGCGCCGGAGGTCTACAAGAAGATCGTCGGCATGCAGATGATCGTGGAGGGGCTGGCGATGGGCTCGTTCGCGCTGCAGTACCGGGTGAACCGGGATCCGGTGGCGACGAAGCTCTTCCAGCTGGTGATGACCGACGAGGCCTTCCATCACAAGTTCGGAAAGATCTGGGCGGACCGCACCGTCCCGAAGCTCTCGCAGAGCGAGCGCAATATCGTTGAGGACTGGGCCGCGCATTGCGTGCAGGCGCTCTTGTTCAACCAGGCTTCGCCGCAGCAGCAGCATGAGATGTTCGACAGCTTCGGGCTCGATCCCGAGCGCGTGACGGCGGAACTCAAGCTGATCGCGACGGAAGCGCGGATGCGGCGCTCGATGAGCCGGGAGACCAGCATTTTCCGGGCATTGGTGAAGACGCTGTTCAATGCCGGGCTGATCACCGAGCGGACGCGCGCATTCTACGCCACCTATGTCGACCTCGACGAATTGCGCAGCGAAGGCGAGCGTACCGTCGGCGACGACATCGCCGCCGACGGCATCGCTTATCTGCGCGAAATCAACTTCCAGAACCGCGCGGACGCCATCGCCGCGCAATAGGCGTCACGACCAGACCGGATCGGCCAGGTTCTCGCGGAAGGCGAACCGCTTCAGATGTTCGAAGACGACGCCGCTCAAGCCGGCGGCGACGTTCGCGTCCGCGGATTCCACGGCAAGGGTCAACGCGTCGGGCGCAGCCTGCATGGTGCACACGCCGCGGCCTTCGCCGAAGTCGACGCGCCCCTCTTGGGGCGTGAAGGACACGGCGAGGCGATGACTCCAATGCTTGCACAATTGCTGCAGATAGCGGGACGCGTGCGCGGTCGCGATGCGGGTTTCGAGGCGCGGCATCAGCGCTTCTCCGCGACCGCGGCGGCGGCGTCGATCGCTGCGGCGATCTCGGCGGCGCGCTCTTCGGTGATCTCGCCGCGCTCGAGACGCAGGCGCAGCGCCAGGCGCAGATTCTCCATCGCGCGCACGATCTGCGGCGGCGGGCCGCCGGCGTAGCGCTCGCGGGCGAAATCCATCCGCTTCATTGTGGCGGCGACGGCGTCGGCGTTCTCATCGAGGAAGGCGCGGCCCTCCGGGGTGAGCGCGTAGAGCTTCTTGGCCCCCTCCTCCGCCTGCAGCGCAACGTAGCCCTGTTCCTCCAGCATCTGGAGGGTCGGATAGACGACGCCGGGGCTGGGCGCATAGGCGCCGCCGAGCTGATCGCCGACAGCCTTGATGATGTCGTAGCCGTGGCGGGGCTTCTCGGCGATCAAGGTGAGGATGACGAAGCGCAGGTCGCCCTGATCGAGGATGCGGCGCCCGCCGCGGCCCCAGCCGCGGCCGTGGCGGCCGCCATAGCCGCGGTGATGGGTGAAGCGGTGGGCGCGGCGGCCGCAGCCGTCTTCGTGGCCGGGATGCATGGAGTTCTCCATTCTGTGTTTAGACATAGCGTTTAGATATATCGCTATCGGCTCTTGTCAAGCCTGCCGGCGGCCATGCCGCCGGCCTTGACCGCGCGGACCGGGCGCGGCCAAGTGCCCGGCAATTTTCCAACCCAATCGAATGGAGGCGCGCGTGGCCGAGGAATGGAAGCTGCCCACGGGCGAGCTGATGAAGGGCAAGCGCGGGCTCATCATGGGCGTCGCCAACGATCATTCGATCGCGTGGGGCATCGCCAAGCAGCTGGCGCTGCAGGGAGCGGAGCTCGCCTTCACCTATCAGGGCGAGGCGCTGGAGCGGCGCGTGCGGCCGCTGGCGGAGAGCGTCGGCGCCACGCTGATGATCCCGGCCGACGTGACCGACGATGCTTCGATGGATAGGGCGTTCGCGGCGATCAAGAACGCCTGGGGGAGCATGGACTTTCTCGTCCACGCCATCGCGTTCGCGGACAAGAGCGCGCTCAAGGGCTCGTTCGTGGAGAACACGACGCGCGAGATTTTCCGCGGCGCCATGGACATCTCGGCCTATTCGTTCGTCGACGCGGCGCGGCGCGCGGCGGCGCTGATGCCGAACGGCGGGGCGATGATCACGCTGACCTATCAGGGCAGCGAGCGCGTGGTTCCGAACTACAACATGATGGGCGTGGCGAAGGCGGCGCTCGAAGCCGCCACGCGCTATATCGCGCGCGATCTGGGGCCCAAGGGCATCCGTGTGAACGCGGTCTCGCCCGGGCCGATGCGGACGCTGGCGATGGCGGGCATTTCCGGCGGCAAACAGCTGATGAGCGCGGCGCGCGACTGGAGCCTGCTCAAAGAAGACACGAGCATGGAAGGCGTGGCCGGCTGCGCGCTCTGGCTTTTGTCCGATCTCGGACGATCGGTCGCCGGGGAATGCATCCATGTGGACGGCGGCTTCCACGTGGTGGGCGTGCCGGAGGGCGTGGAGGCTTGAGCGTCGTATGAGCGGTAAGGCTGGCGCGCAACGAGCGGCGCAAGGCGTGCGCCGCAACGCTAAACGCAGTCGCCGTCGCCACGCTGCTCGCCACCGCGGCGCAACCGCTTTTTGGGGTCGGCGTCGACGGGGCGACAATTTTGCTCGGCCTTGCTATATTTGGCGGAACGCAAGGCGCATTACACGCCGTGCTCAGGAGCCTGGAGGACTAGCGTGGACCCCCTTGTGCAGTCGCTGCTGACCGTGCCGGCTGGGCTCGCCGTGTTTGGTGTCGGGGCGCTCGTCGCGAAGCGGCTCGGCTTGTGAACCGTTGAGCGCCAGCAATCAGGGATACGCTGAAGAGGCGCCGGCGCTGCTGAAGCGGTATGAGGAGATTGCGTTCGAGGAGGCGCATGGCGGCGTTCTCGATCGCATCCCACGCGGCCCTCTGCGTGTGCTCGAGATCGGCGCAGGATCAGGGCGCGACGCGGCCTGGTTCGCGGCGCGGGGCGATGTCGTGCTGGCGGTGGAGCCGACGCGGGAAATGCGCGAGGGCGGACGGCAACTGCACCCCTCCCCGGCGATCGAATGGCTCGACGACGGACTGCCGGCCTTGGCGAAGGTGCGCGCGCGTGGGGAGCGGTTCGATCTGATCTGGATTTCGGCGATGTGGATGCATCTCGATGCGGACGAGCGCGGTGCGGGGATGGCGACGCTCGCCGCGCTGCTCGCAGCGCCGGGCGCGGTGATGATGTCGCTGCGCCACGGGCCGGTTCCGGAGGGGCGGCGGATGTTCGCGGTGACGGGTGAGGAGACGATTGCGCTGGCCGCGCGCCATCGCCTCTCCTGCACGCTGAGCGAGACGCGCGACTCGCCGCGCGCGCCCGGCGTCGCCTGGACAGCGCTCTGGTTCGTTCGTTCCGAGAATCGGGGCGGCCAAGACGAGGGCTGACGTCACAAGCGCGGCCCTCCCCTCGTCTTGGGCGCAGGAGGCGCGTGATGATCAAGCGGGCGATTGCGGGCGTGCTCGGCCTCGGGGCGGCGGCGAACGGGGCGTTCATGCTGGCGGCGGGGCGGGCCTGGTACGAGGCCGTACCGGGCGTGGCGCATACGGGGCCGTTCAATCCGCATTTCGTGGCCGATATCGGCGCGGCGTATCTGGCGGGCGGGCTGGCGCTCGCGGCGCGGTCGTGGCGCGGGCGCTATTGGCCGGCGGCGATAGCGGGCGTGGGCTTCTTCCTGCTGCACGCGATCATCCATGCCTTCGACATCGCAGGCGGCCATTCGGCTGATCCGGCGGTCGATGCGGCGCTGGTGATCGGCCCGGCGCTTCTGGCGCTGTGGGCGGCCCTGCCCAATACGGGAGAGTGAAATGAGGAAGATCGCGAGCCGCTTGCTGCTCAAGGCGATGAGCGCGCGCTACGATTATGACGTGAGCTATATGGAGCATATGCTCGACGCCGCGCCGAAGGCGTTCGAGAAATTCGCGAAGCTGTTCGCGCTGGCGCAGCATCGCGAGAGCGCGCCGGCGGAAGCCTTGGTCGCGGCGAAGCTCGTGGGCGCGATGGCGGAGGATTGCGGGCCTTGCACGCAACTCGTGGTCAACTTCGCGAAGGAACAGCGCGTTGCGCCCAGCGATGTGGAAGCGGTGCTGCGGCGCGATCCCGGAGCGATGAGCGAAGGCGCGGCGCTCGGGTTCCGGTTCGCGGAGGCGATCGTCTATCGGCTGACGGGCGAGGATGACGTGCGCGAGGCGGTGCGCGCGGCGTGGGGCGACAAGGGCGTGATCGACCTGACGCTGGCGCTGCAGATCGGGCGGCTGTTCCCTATGGTGAAGGCTGGCCTCGGCTACGCGAAGGAATGCCGGCGCGTGGAAGTGGCGGGACGCGAGGTCGATGTGGTGAAGCGGGCGGCATGAGCGGCGAGGCCGATCCGTTCCACGCGCATCGCGGGCGCCTGCTCGGGCTCGCCTACCGGATGCTCGGCAGCCGCGCCGATGCGGAGGACGCGGTGCAGGATGCGTGGCTGCGCTGGGCGGCGTGCGCGCGCGGCGCGGTGGCGAACGCCGAGGCGTATCTCGTCACCACCGTCACGCGGATCTGTCTCGACAAGCTGAAAAGCGCGCGGGCCAAGCGCGAAATCTATGTCGGGCCGTGGCTGCCGGAGCCGGTGCTGGATGCGGATGCGCTCTCGCCGCACGCGGCGACGGAGCTGGCGGAGGACCTTTCGTTTGCGCTGCTGCTTGCGCTGGAGCGGCTCTCCCCGCTCGAGCGCGCGGCGTTCCTACTGCATGACGTGTTCGATGCGCCATATGCGGATGTCGCCGAGACGTTGGGGCGGAGCGAGGAGGCGGTGCGGCAGCTGGCGTCGCGGGCGCGCAAGGCGGTGCGCGACGAGCGGCGCGCGCTGCCCGCGACAACTGAGGCGCATGAAAAGCTGATCGCGGCGTTCGTGGCCGCGGTGGCGACCGGCGATGAAGCGGGGCTCAAAGCCCTGTTGCGCGAGGATGCGGTGACGCTGTCGGACGGCGGCGGCAAGCGCGCCGCGGCGCTCAACCCGATTTGCGGCGCCGACAAGACGGCGCGATTCCTCCTCGGCTTGGCGCGGAAATACGCCGCGGCCGGCGCGCCGCTCGAACCGGTTGCGGCCATCATCAACGGCGCGCCGGGGCTTCTGCTGCGGATCAATGGCGCGCTCGACCAAGCCGTGTGCTTCTCGATCGACGGCGATCGGATCGCGGCGATCTATATCGTGCGCAATCCCGAGAAGCTGGGGGCGCTGATGATGTGAACGCGCGGCTCCCTTCTCCCGCCATGGGCGAGAGAAGGGAGCGTGGAGCGCCGGATGCGGGTGGGGACCGCACGCTGAGGCGCGCCCCCTCATCCGTCCCCGCTTGCGCGGGGACACCTTCTCCCCCTCGCGGGGGAGAAGGGAACTATTCCTCAAGCGGCGGGGCGAGTTGGGCGTCGCGGAGGATGGCGAGGGCGGCGTCAACGTCTTCGGACGCGACCTGGAGGCGATAGCCGCCCTGGCCGAAGATCAGATGCGGCAGCGCGCCGAGCGCTTCGGTCTCGGCGACGAAGGCCATGAGGCCTTCGCTTTCCAACAGCGAACGCGCGATGTGCGCTTCGGGCCCGTCGCGGAAGCGGGCGATGACGACGAGGTCGCTCATTGTGAAATTCTAAGCCTGCGCCGCGGGCGAGGAAAGCAAGGCGTGACGGCCGCCGCGCTCGCGCCTATCATCGCCCTCATGTCGAAGGGCCTGCTGTTCGCAATCGCCGCGCTGGCGGCGGCGGCCGGAGCGGCGGCGCAGACCCGGCCCGCCCCCGGCAGTTCTGCTTCACAGTCCGTGCATGGGGCGCCGCCTGCGGTCGCGTCCGGGCAAACAACGCCAGGGACGTCGCTCTCCACCGAGCCCCTCGATCTGGGCGGGACGCTTGCGGCGCCCGCGGCGCCGGCGGTGACAGGGCCGGACGGGCGCCCAGTGCGAACACGGGCGGCGCCGGCGCCTGCAGCCGCCGCCCCTGTCCATGTCATCCCGCCCGCCCCGCCGCCGGAACCCGGGGAAGACGAAGACGGCGGCGACGCCGAGGAAGCCGGCGATCGGGGCTTTCCGTGGTGGCTGAGCGTGATTGCGGTGATCGCGATCTGGTACGTGCTCGCCAATCTCGGCGATCGCAAACGCGCCGAGTGACGGCCTGCGCATGACGGAAGCGGCGGACTGGGCGCCCGCCGCTTCCAATGCTTGATCCGTGTCCGGATGATTGATCAGCCCACGGCTTCGTCGCGGTCGCGGCGGTCACGGCGGGGGCCGCGGTCGCCGCGGTCGCGGCGCGGCGGGGGGCCGTCGTCGCGGGCTTCATCGCCGAGCTCGGCCGAGAGATCGGCGCCGGTCTCCTGATCGACGACCTTCATCGACAGGCGCACCTTGCCGCGATCGTCGAAGCCCAGAAGCTTCACCTTCACGACGTCGCCTTCCTTCACCACGTCGGCGGGGTTCTTCACCCGTTCGCGGGCCATCTGGGAGACGTGCACGAGGCCGTCCTTGGCGCCGAAGAAGTTCACGAAGGCGCCGAACTCCATCACCTTCACGCCCTTGCCTTCGTAGATCTGGCCGCCTTCCGGTTCGCTCGTCAGCGACTTGATCCATTTCACGGCGGCTTCGATGCTCGCCGCGTCGGGGGACGCGACCTTCACCGTGCCGTCGTCCTCGACATTGATCTTGGCGCCGGTCTTTTCCACGATCTCGCGGATCACCTTGCCGCCGGTGCCGATCACTTCGCGGATCTTGTCGACCGGTATCTTCAGCGTCTCGATGCGCGGGGCATGCTCGCCGAGTTCGTCGCGCGCCTTGGTCAGCGCCTTTGCCATCTCGCCCAGAATGTGCAGGCGACCATGCTGCGCCTGATCCAAGGCGACGCGCATGATCTCCTCGGTGATGCCGGTGATCTTGATATCTATCTGCAGGGAGGTGACGCCCTTCTCGGTGCCGGCCACCTTGAAGTC
>JACAEE010000093.1 GCA_013389015.1 Hydrogenophilaceae bacterium
CCGCAGGCGGCCGCGGCCGGCGACGCGCAGGCGGCCATCGGCGCGCCGGCGCCGGCGTTCTCGGAGCTGGATACGACCGGCGCAGTGCGCACGCTCGCCGAATTCGCCGGGCGCACCGTGGTGCTCGAATGGACAAACAAGGACTGCCCCTATGTGCGCAAGCACTACAATTCAGGGAACATGCAGGCGCTGCAGCGCGCGGCGACGGCCGATGGGGTGGTGTGGCTGACGGTGCTGTCCTCCGCGCCGGGCGAGCAGGGCCATCTCGACGCCGCCGGCGCCGACGCCAACATGCGCGCCACGAACGCGGCGCCCACGGCGCTGCTGCTCGATCCGGACGGCACGATGGGGCGCGCGTATGGCGCGCAGACCTCGCCGCACATGTACATCATCAATGGCGAAGGCCGCATCGTCTATCAGGGCGCGATCGACGATCGCCCGAGCGCTGATCCCGCGACGCTCGACGGCGCGACGAATTATGTGGCCGCGGCGCTCGCGGATCTCGACGCGGGACGACCCGTGGCGACGCCGCAGACGGTCGCATACGGCTGCAGCGTGAAGTACGCGTCCTGATTGGCGCGCCTGCCGGCTGGGCGGTTACGCCGGAGCAGACATATCAGCGCGCAGGCCGGGCGCCCGCGCGGGGCCGCCAGGTTGCCCCGCTTCGCGGACGCCTATATCGCAGCGCGATGGCGAAAGAGTTCAGACCGAAGGCGCGGCGGCCGCGCGGGTTTCAGGACCGGCGCGGCGCCCAGCTCGCGGCGGAGCGGGCGCTGGTGGCGAAAATCGCCGCCGTTTACGAGGCTTGGGGGTTCGAGGGGCTGGAGACCAGCGCGTTCGAATACGCCGATTGCCTGGGCAAGTTCCTGCCCGACCAGGACCGGCCCAACGAAGGCGTGTTCGCGCTCGAGGACGACGATCAGCAATGGATGGCGCTGCGCTATGACTTGACGGCGCCGCTTGCACGCTTCGTGGCCGAGAATTTCGACGCGCTGCCCAAGCCGTATCGGCGCTGGGCGGCGGGGCCGGTGTGGCGCAACGAAAAGCCGGGGCCGGGCCGCTTCCGCGAGTTCTGGCAGTGCGACGCCGATACGGTGGGCGCGGCCTCGCCGGCGGCGGATGCGGAGATGATCGCGGTGGCGTGCGCGGGGCTCGAGGCCGCGGGGCTCAAGGCCGGGCAATACCGGATCAACATCAATACGCGGCGCCTGCTCAACGGCGTGCTCGCCTCGATCGGCGCCGATGATCCGGCGAAACGCCTCAGCGTGCTGCGCGCGATCGACAAGCTCGACCGGCTGGGCGTGGATGGCGTGCGGCTGCTGCTTGGCAAGGGGCGACGCGACGAGTCCGGCGATTTCACGCGCGGCGCGGAGCTGAGCGAGGCCGACGCCGAACGAGTCCTGGCGTTCGTCACGGCGGGGCGGGGATCGCGGGAGGAGACCTTGTCGGCGCTCAGCGCCGTCGCCGCGAACGCGGACACCGAAGCGGGCCTCGCCGAGTTGGGCGCGATCGATGAAGCGCTGGGCGCGCTCGGCATCGGCGCGGCGCAGGCGCGCTTCGATCCGGGCATCGTGCGCGGGCTCGAATACTACACCGGGCCGGTGTTCGAGGCGGAGCTGATCGGCTCGCCGGACGAAGAGGAGAACGTCATTCGCTACGGCTCGGTCGGCGGGGGCGGGCGATATGACGATCTGGTTGCGCGGTTCACGGGGCAGCTCGTACCGGCGACGGGTTTCTCGATCGGCGTGTCGCGGCTGGCGGCGGCGCTTCAGGCGCTGGGGGAGCAGCAAGCGGACGGGCCGGTCGTCATCCTCGCGCTCGATCAGACGCGAATGGGCGCCTATTTGGCGATGGCCCAAGAGCTGCGCGCAGCCGGAGTCCGCGCGGAAGTCTATCTCGGCCAGTCGGGCATGAAGGCGCAGATGAAGTACGCCGACCGCCGCGGCGCGCCCATCGCGGTGATCGAGGGCGAGGACGAGGTGAAGAAGGGCGTGGTGACGCTTAAGGATCTGAAACTCGGCGCGGCGCTCGCCAAGGCGATCGAGGGCAACGAGGCATGGCGCAAGGGGCGCCCGGCTCAGATCGAGGCGCCGCGCGCGGAGCTGGCCGCCGCGGTGAAGCGGATGCTCGCGGAAGGCGGCGCGCTTGCACCCTCCAATTGAGACACCGGGCGCAGACGAACCCGAGCGCGTCAAACACAACACAGCTGGGGAAATTGTGATGGCGGAAACGTGGGCCTGCGATGGCGGACGCTTGACATTGCGGCGCCCGTCGTCACAGTCCGGTCGCGCTTGCGCTGATGCGCGCGCACCGGGGAGGAGACGCCCCTTAAAAGAAGAAGAACAAAAACAGCAACGAGAGAGTCGGCCGTTCCGTCCGTCGGAGCGGCCGATTTCGTTTTGGGGGGCCTTCCTTTCCGCGCCTCATCCGCGACGGAGACCCCATCCTGGGCTGGAAGCCTGCGGTCCACCTCACCAAGCAACGCGCCCTCGCGCGCCTCTTCGGACGGGCTCCCCTGCGGTTGTTGCGCGCCAGAGAGAACTGACGTTGGGGCGGGGCTGGCGTGGGCGACGAGGCGCGGCCATAGTCGGCGCGCGGCGTCCGGAAGAGACGCGAGGATGCTCGGGAGGGAAGGATGCGGTTCAGCGCTGCGATCGCGATCGTGTGCATGACGCTGGCGCTCGGCGCGTGCCAGCAGCGGCCGGCGAACGTCGATCAGAGGCGCATCGAGGCCGCCGATTCCGAACCGCAGAACTGGATGAGCCATGGGCGCACCTATGGCGAGGAGCGCTTCAGCCCGCTCGATACGATCAATACGGACAATGTGGACGAGCTCGGGCTGGCGTGGAGCTATGAGCTGCGCGCGCCGCGCGCGGCGGAGGCGACGCCGATCGTGGTGGACGGGGTGATGTACGTCACCTCGGCGTGGAGCATCGTCTACGCGCTCAACGCCGCCACCGGCGAGGAATTGTGGGTCTATGATCCGGAAGTGCCGCGCGAGCGGGGCGCATCGGCCTGCTGCGACGTCGGCAATCGCGGCGTGGCGGTGTGGCGCGGGCGGGTGTATGTGGGCACGATCGACGGGCGGCTGATCGCGCTCGATGCGCGCGATGGCGGCGTCGAATGGGAAGTCGTCACGGTCGATCAGTCGAAGCCGTACACGATCACCGGCGCGCCGCGCGTGGCCAACGGGCTCGTGTTCATCGGCAATGGCGGCGCGGAATACGGCGTGCGCGGCTATGTGAGCGCCTATGATGCGCGCAACGGCGATCTGCGCTGGCGCTTCTACACCACGCCCAATCCGCGCGGCGTGGACAACGCCGCTTCGGACAGCGTGCGCGAAGCGGCGCTGGCGACGTGGAATCCGAACGCGGGCGCGTGGCTCGAGAGCGGCGGCGGGGGAACGGCGTGGGACGCGTTGGTGTATGACGCCGATCAGGATGTGCTGTGGATCGGCGTGGGCAACGGCTCGCCATGGAATCGCGACGTGCGTTCGCCCACGATCGAGGGACGCAACAACGACAATCTCTATCTCTCCTCGGTCGTGGCGGTGGACGCCAATACCGGCGAATACAAATGCCATTATCAGGAGACGCCCGGAGACACCTGGGACTACACCGCCACCCAGCCGATCATCCTCACGCGGCTGACCATCGGGGGCGTCGAGCGGCAGGTGCTGCTGCACGCGCCGAAGAACGGATTCTTCTACGTCATCGACCGCACCAATTGCGCGTTGATCTCGGCCGGTTCGATCGCGACCCAGACATGGGCGAGCGGCGTTGATCCTCAGACCGGGCGCCCGATCGAGAACCCGGACGCACGCTATGCGGTGAACACGGCCATCGTGCTGCCCTCGCCCTTCGGCGCGCACAATTGGCATCCGATGTCGATGTCGCCGCAGACAGGCTTCGTCTACATCCCGGTGCAGGAGCTGGCGCAGGACTACACGCAGGATTCGGAATTCGTGTACCGGCCCGGCCGGTGGAACACGGGCACGGTGCACGCGCCGCTGCCGGACGATCGCGCCGCGCGCGCGGCGGTGCGCAATTCGCTGCGCGGGTTCCTGCTCGCGTGGGATCCGGTGAACCAGCGCGAGGCGTGGCGGATCGAGCTGCCGGGCGCGTGGAACGGCGGCACGCTCGCGACCGCCGGCGGGCTCGTCTTCCAGGGCACTGTCGACGGGCATTTCGGCGCCTACAACGCCCAGACCGGCGAACGGCTCTGGTATGTCGATAATGGCGCGGCCACGCTCGGCGGGCCGGTGACCTACGCGGTCGACGGCGAGCAATATGTGGCGTCGCTGGCGAGCTATGGCTCGGTGTTCTTCCTGGCGGCCGGTTTCGCTGCGCCGCGCGAGGGCGACAACCTCAACGGAAGGGTGAACGTCTACAAGCTCGGCGGCACGGCGCGCTTGCCGCCGCGCAATTTCCAGCGCGCGGCGACGCCGCAGCCGCCCACTCTGCGCGTGAACGCCGCGACTTTGGCGCGCGGAACGGCTGTCTACGGACAATTCTGCGCCGTCTGCCACGGGCCGGGCGCGATCTCGGGCGGGGCGCTGCCGGATCTGCGGCGCTCGACGTCGCTGGCCGACGCGGAAGTCTGGCGCGCCACGGTGCACGGCGCGCGCGCGGAGGCAGGCATGCCCGACTTCACGCAATGGGTGAACGCGGCGGACGCGGAAGCCGTGCGCGCCTATGTCGCGCGGGAGGCGCAGGCGCTCTACCGCGATGAGCAGGCGCGGCGCTAGCGGAACTCCCTCTCCCACAGGGGGAGAGGGTGTGAATCTGGCCGCGCGTTTGCGATAAGCGGACCATGAAACTCGCGCTTGGGTTCTTGATGCTGGTCTGCTCCGCGCCGGCGGCGGCGCAGGAGATCGTGGTCACGCTGGAGCGGCGCGCGCAGGCGGCGGATCAGGTCGCGTCGAACGCGGCGTCGCTCAGCGCAGACGACTTGGCGCGGATCGGGGCGCAGGCGCCGAGCGAGGCGCTCAACCGGCTGCCGGGCGTGGCCATCCATCGCAACAACGGGGTGGAGAATCTGCCGGCGATCCGCTCGCCGGTGCTGGTGGGCAATCAGAGCGCGGGATCGTTCCTGATCCTGGAAGACGGCGTGCCGATCCGCGCGCCGGGGTTCGCCAATGTGAACCAGCTGTTCGAGACGAGC
Organism: Hydrogenophilaceae bacterium; assembly: GCA_013389015.1. Lineage (GTDB taxonomy): Bacteria > Pseudomonadota > Alphaproteobacteria > Caulobacterales > Aquidulcibacteraceae > CADEEL01. Next base: position 5,164 of record JACAEE010000093.1, read on the forward strand.
CTCGAATTCGCCGAGCGTGTGGAGGTCGTGCGCGGGCCGGGCAGCGCGCTCTACGGCTCGAATGCGGTGCATGGGCTCGTGAATGTGATCACGCCGCGCAGCTACGGGAGCTATTACGCGCCGGCGATCAGTCTCGATGATTGGAGCGCGTCGGCTGGATCGTTCGGCCGCGCGCACGCACACGCGCTGTTCTCCTTCGGTCGCGGCCGGGAAGACGGCGAGGATGAAATCTGCCTCGACTATTGCGTGCGCGAGACCGGGGCGATGCTTGGCGCGGCCGCCGAGCATGAGGACGGATGGCGCGCGCAGTCGGGGCTCGATCGGCAAAGCCTGCTGATCGGCGGGCGGTCTTGGCTCGGCGATTGGAGCGTGGAAACCCGCCTGGCGGCGCAAAATCTCAATCAGGAATCCGCAGGCTTCATCCAAGGGCCGCAGGCGTACAAGGATTCCGCGCTGTCGCGGACAAACCCGGCGCCGGACGCGTATCGCGATACGCAGATCGTGCGCGGGCGGGCGACGCTGGAGCGCGATCTCAGCGATGACTTGACGCTCCGCTTCACGCCCTATGCGCGTTTCATCGACGCCGACTTGAACCTTTTCTTCTTCCCGTCGCGCGCGCAGGAACTGACGGAGCAGGCGGGCGGGGGGCTGCAGGCGAGCCTCTATTGGGATCCTGGCGATGATTTCTCGCTGATCGTCGGCGCCGACGCTGACCAGACGCGCGGCTCGCTGTGGGAGAACCAGACTTTGCCCACGCAGCCAGGCGGTTATGTGCAGGGGCTGCACTACGACTATGACGTCGATATGCGCGTGCTCGCGGCCTATGCGCAGGCAAGCTGGGCGTTCGCGGAGAATTGGCGGCTGATCGCAGGGCTGCGCGGCGAAAGCGTGCGCTACGAGTACGACAACAACGCGCCGGATGGGGATTTCGGACGCTTCCGGCGGCCCGCGGATCGCGTCGATGAATTCGATGCAGTGACGCCGAAGCTGGGGCTCGTGTGGAATCCGGCCGATCGGCAAACGCTGTGGCTCAACCTCGCGCGCGGGGCGCGGCCGCCGCAGATCACCGATCTCTATTCGCTGCAGACCTTGCAGACGCCGGGCGAACAAGATGTGGAGACGATCGACTCCGCCGAGCTCGGCTGGCGCGGGGACGTGGGCGAGGCGCGGTTCGAGATCGCGCTCTTCCACATGAACAAGCGCGACACCTCGTTCCGCAACGCGGACGGATTCACCGTGACCGACGGGCGCACGCGGCACCAGGGCGTGGAACTGAGCGGGATCGTTCCGCTTTCGGAGGATTTCGCCCTGTCCGGCTGGGTGACCTACGCGCGCCACACCTACCGCTTCAACGATCCGGTGACGCGGGCGGGCGAAAGCATCGTCTCGGGCGATGACGTCGATTCCGCGCCGCGCTGGGTGTGGAATGCGCGGCTTGCCTGGACGCCAAGCGAAGCGTTCGCGGCGGAACTCGAATGGGTGCATATGGGGGAGTATTTCACCAATGCGTCCAACAGCGCGGCCTATGACGGGCACGACGTGTTCAATCTGCGCGCGGACCTGGCGCTCAGCGAAAAGGTCAGCGTGCTCGGCGCGGTGCGCAATGCGGCGAATACGGACTACGCCGAGCGCGCCGATTTCGCGTTCGGGAACGACCGCTACTTCCCAGGCGAGGACCGCGCGTTCACGCTGGGCCTGCGCGCGCGCCGCTAAGGCGTCGGGCGCCAGCCCATCACGCCCAGCATGACGAAGTATCCGATCACATAGGCCGCCGGCAGCCACCAGGCGGCGCGCAGCCAGCCCGCCACCGACTTCGCCTCGGGGAAGAGATTCGAGACGGCGACGCCGGCGGAGGAGCCGAACCAGATCATCGAGCCGCCAAAGCCGACGGCGTAGGCGAGGACGCCCCAATCATAGTCGCCTTGGTTGAGCGCAAGGGCGGTCAGCGGGATGTTGTCGAACACGGCGGAGATGAAGCCCAGGCTGAACGCGGTCTCCCAGGAGGGGCGCGGCAAGGCCTCCACCGGCATGAGCGCCGCGCAGGTCACGAGCGCGAGCAGGAAGAGCGAGCCCTTGGCCGCTTCCGGCAGCACCGCCCAATCGGTCTTGCGGAAGAGCGCGGCGATCAGGATGGCGCCCCACACCGCTGCGCCGATGACCGGAAACAGGTCCGACACGTGAGGCGCGAGGATGTTGGTGATTACGTTGGCGGCGATGGCGGCCGCGAGAATGAAAACCACTATAGCGATGCGGCCCCAGTCGGCGCGGACGCCGCCCAGATCGTGCTTGAGGATCGGCTGGTGCTTCTGCTGGTTGAGCGCGGCGGGAACAGCGAACACGATGAAGCACGCGATCGCGCCGACATAGGCGTGCAGCACGTCGAGCGGGTTCTTGCCGGCGATCCACATCATGGTGGTGGTGGTGTCGCCGACGACGGAGCCTGAGCCGCCGGCGTTGGAGGCGGCGACGATGGCGGCGAGAAAGCCGAGCGAAACGCGGCCGCGATAGACGTGCTTGGCGGCGGTGGCGCCGATGAGCGCCGCGGCGATGTTGTCGAGAAAGGCGGAAAGCACAAAGACGAGCGCTAACAGCGCCAGCCCGCCCTTCCAATCATCGGGCAGGATGTCGGGCGCGAGATCGGGCAGCCGGCTCTGCTCGAAATGGCGCGAAAGAATCGCGAAGCCGGTCAGCAGCAGCGCAAGATTGGCGAGAATGTTCCATTCGTGGGCGAGCGTTTGGCCAAGACCGGCAAGGCCCGCGACGCCGTGGAACGACGAGAACGCCAGCTTGTAGAGCGTGATCGCGGCAAGGCCGGTCAGCGCCGCCGTGAGCGTGCGGTGATGGAAGATCGTGACGCCGAGAAGCGTCGCGCCGAACAGAACGAACTCGAACGGCGCGCCAAAGATCGAGAATCCCATTCACCTTTTCTCCAGGACGCCCTTCTTCTCGGCGATGTCTTCCTGCGCGGCGAGGTCGGGATCACCGGGCGCATTGCGGGCGGCAAGGTAGATCAGTGCGAGGCCGAGCACGGCGGAGATGAGCGAGCCGACGATGACGCCCAGGCGCATGGGCGCGGCCGCTTCGCCTTCGCCAAACGCCAGCGCGCCGATGAAGAGGCTCATCGTGAAGCCGATTCCGGCGATGCAGGCGGCGCCGACCATCGCAAGCGGTGGAGCGGGCAGGATGCGATGCATGAAGCCGGCGGCGATCAGCGTCACGCCGGCGACGCCGAGCGGCTTGCCGAGCGCCAGCCCCATGGCGACCGCAATGGTCACGGGATGCGTGAACGTCTCGACGCTCAAGCCGCCGAGCGGCGCCCCGGCGTTGACGATGGCGAAGATCGGCATGATCAGCAACAGCACCCAGGGCTTCAATGCGTGTTCTGCGGCGACGAGCGGCGATGCGCCGGCCGGCGTGCGCATCGGAATGGCGAGTGCGGCCAGCACGCCCGCGATCGTGGCGTGCACGCCGGACATGTAGGTGAAGAACCAGAGCGCCGCCGCCAGCGCCCAATAGGGCGCGAGTCTGGTCACGCCCTGGCGGTTCAGGAGCAGCATCGCGCTGAACGTGACGACGATTCCGCCGAGCGCCCAGCCGGCCAGATTCGTCGAGTAGAAGACGGCGATGATGAGGATCGCGCCGAGATCGTCGACGATCGCGAGCGCGAGCAGGAAGAGACGCAAACCCGAGGGCGCATGTTTGCCGGCGAGCGACAGCACGCCCAAGGCGAACGCAATGTCGGTCGCGGCGGGGATGGCCCAGCCGCGGGCGTATGCCGGGTCCGCGTCCTGGACGAACGCCAGATAGATCAGCGCTGGCGCGACCATGCCGCCGATGGCGGCCGCCACCGGCAAAGCGGCTGCGCGCGGACTGCGCAGCGGGCCTTCCACTGACTCACGCTTCAGCTCCAGGCCCACATAGAGGAAGAAGACCGCCATCAAGGCGTCGTTCACCAAGTGGTGCAGATCGAGCTTGAGGTCGCGTCCCGCCAGCGTCGTGGAAAAGAGGGGTGTGCGGAGCATTTGCCCGAAATCGGGGCCCGCCGGCGAATTGACGATGACGAAGGAGGCGAGCGCGGCGAGCGCGAGCAGCGCGCCGGGCGCCCAGTCGCTCGTCCACCACGCCTTCTTGTGCGTTTCAGCCATCGTCTCCGGCCCTCCGGATTTCAGGCCGGACCCTAGCGGCTCAACCCGCCCGCGCAACCGAAACCGGCGACGCGCTCTTTTGCTCGCGCAGCAGCGGCAGATCGAACACCACGCGCACGCCGCCGCCGTCGCGCGGGCCGATCGTCATGGAGGCGGCGTCGCCATAGATCGCCGCCAACCGCTCGCGCGTGTTGCGCAGGCCTAGCCCTTCGCCGGCTGCGCGGCGGTCGGACATGCCGGGGCCGTCATCCTCGACGATGAAGCGCAGGCGCCCGGCTTCGGTATGGGAGGCGATGCGCAGCCAGCCGGGCGTCGATTTGCGTGCGACGCCGTGCTTGATGGCGTTCTCGACGATAGGCTGGAGGAGCAGCGAGGGGACCAGGCAATCGCCTATGTCATCCTGCGTGTCGCACTGGATCTTGAGGCGATCGCCGAAGCGCGCGGCTTCGATGTTGAGATAGAGGCGCTGGATGCGGATTTCGTCCTCCAGGCGCGAGAGCTTGGTGGCGTCGGTGTCGATGGTGTGACGCAGGAAGCGCGAGAGGCCGATGAGCATGCGCTCGGCGTCGCGGTTGCGGCCTTCGAGCACGAGCGTGGAGATCGCGTTCAGCGAATTGAACATGAAGTGCGGGTTGAGCTGGAAGCGCAACATCATCATGCGGGCGCGGTCCGCGCGCCCGCGCGCTCGCCTCAGGGCCTCGGCCTGGGCGCGGCTATCGGCCAGCAAGTCGAGCGCGAAATAGTATCCGGCCCAGGCGGCGAACACCCAGCCGAACTGAACGAAATACTCGAAGAAGCCGCCGGTGGGAGGCGGGACGCTCATCACGCCGACGAAGGCGAGCTCCAACGCATGCAGCGGCAGCGAGGCCGCAAGGCAGAGGCCCGCGGTGAGGGCCAGGCGCTGGGGCGGGGTCCAGTCCGCCAGGCGCGACACCAGCACATGGATGAGCGTGGTGGCGCCCAGATAGGCTGCGATCAGGATCAGGCGCGGGCCCATGAAGCCGAAAAGGGCGGCGGGGAAGTAGACGGCGGCCGCCGCCAGGCGGATGAGCAGGAACGCGCCCCAAAAGGCGAGCTGGAACTTGATGAAGCTGCGCATCGCAATGCGCCGTGGCGGCGCCGGCGCAGCATCGTCTGCTGCGTCGAAATGCGACGAAGCGTCCATAGGCGGAGGCTAAAGGCGAAGCGAGCGATACGCATCGCCGCTTGTCGCGAGAACGCTGGGCTTCGTCGCAACGCGGCCATGTCTTGGCCGGATGGAAGAAGAGGGCGGAGCTTGCGCTCCGCCCTCCCAGACTGCCGAGGTCGATCCCCAGGCGGCGCTTGCGCGCCGCGCGGGTTGGACTTGTTCGTGCGCTGCGCGCCTCAGAAGTCCATGTCGCCCATGCCGCCCATGCCGCCGGGCATGCCGCCGCCGGGGCCGCCGGCCGCAGGCTTCTTCGGCGCTTCGGCGATCGAGGCTTCGGTGGTGATGATCAGGCCCGCGACCGAGGCTGCGTCCTGCAGCGCAGTGCGCACGACCTTCACCGGATCGATGATGCCGGCCTTGACCAAGTCGGTGTACTCTTCCGTCTGGGCGTTGAAGCCGAAGGTGTCTTCCTTGGCTTCCCGGATCTTGCCGACGACGATCGAGCCTTCCACGCCCGCGTTCTCCGCGATCTGGCGCAGCGGGGCTTCAAGCGCCTTGCGCACGATCGCGACGCCGACGTTCTGGTCTTCGTTGTCGCCCTTGACGTTGAGCTTCAGCGCGGCGCGGAAGAGCGCCACGCCGCCGCCCGGGACGATGCCTTCCTCGACCGCCGCGCGGGTGGCGTTGAGCGCGTCGTCCACGCGGTCCTTGCGCTCCTTCACTTCGACTTCCGTGGCGCCGCCGACCTTGATCACGGCCACGCCGCCGGCGAGCTTGGCAAGCCGCTCCTGCAGCTTTTCGCGGTCATAGTCGGAGGTCGTGTCCTCGATCTGCTTGCGGATCTGGCTGATGCGCGCCTCGATGTCCTTCTTGGCGCCGTTGCCGTCCACGATGGTGGTGTCGTCCTTCTTGACCACGACCTTCTTGGCGCCGCCGAGCATGTCGAGAGTGACGTTCTCGAGCTTGATGCCCAGGTCTTCGCTGATGACCTGGCCGCCGGTGAGGATGGCGATGTCCTCCAGCATCGCCTTGCGGCGGTCGCCGAAGCCTGGCGCCTTCACGGCCGCCACCTTGAGCCCGCCGCGCAGCTTGTTGACCACGAGCGTGGCGAGGGCCTCGCCTTCAACGTCCTCGGCGATGATGAGCAGCGGGCGTTGCGACTGCACGACCGCTTCCAGGATCGGCAGCATCGGCTGCAGCGAGGAGAGCTTCTTCTCGAACAAGAGCACGAGCGGCTCTTCGAGGGTCGCTTCCATCTTGTCGGCGTTGGTGATGAAGTACGGCGAGAGATAGCCGCGGTCGAATTGCATGCCCTCGACCACTTCGAGCTCGGTCTCGAGCGACTTGGCTTCCTCAACCGTGATCACGCCCTCGTTGCCGACCTTCGCCATCGCATCGGCGAGGAACTTGCCGATGTCGGTGTCGCCGTTGGCGGAGATCGTGCCGACCTGGGCGATCTCTTCGGAGCCCTTCACTTTCTGGGCGCTCTTCTTCAACGTTTCGACCACGGCGGTGGTCGCCTTGTCGATGCCGCGGCGCAGGTCCATCGGGTTGCGGCCCGATTGAACCGCCTTCATGCCCTCGCGGACGATCGCCTGGGCGAGCACGGTGGCGGTGGTGGTGCCGTCGCCGGCTTCGTCATTGGTCTTGGACGCCACTTCGCGGATGAGCTGGGCGCCCATGTTCTGGAACTTGTCTTCGAGCTCCACTTCCTTGGCGACGGTCACGCCGTCCTTGGTCGTGCGCGGGGCGCCGAAGCTCTTTTCGATCACGACGTTGCGGCCCTTGGGACCGAGCGTCACCTTCACGGCGTTGGCGAGGATGTCGACGCCCTGGAGCATCCGCTCCCGCGCGTCCGAGCCGAAATGTACGACTTTCGCAGCCATTGTTCTGTCCTCTGTTGAATGTGTGTTCGTGCATCTGCGGCGAGCCAGCCGTCAGCGGGGCTTGGGGGCCCATGGCACGCTGACGGCCGCGCGCGGAGCGCGCTCAGGCCGCCTTCTTGCCCTTCTTCTCGGCGCCTTCGAGCACGCCCATGATGTCGGACTCCTTCATGATCAGGAGTTCTTCACCGTCGATTTTGACTTCGGTGCCCGACCATTTGCCGAACAGGACGCGGTCGCCGACCTTCACGTCCATCTCGATGCGCTCCCCGTCCTCGTCGCGCCCGCCGGGGCCGACGGCGACGATCTCGCCTTCCTGGGGCTTCTCCTGGGCGGTGTCGGGGATGATGATCCCGCCGCGGGTCTTTTCTTCTTCCTTCACGCGCCGAACCACGACGCGGTCATGCAACGGACGAAAGCTCGTCACAGGCAGCTCCCTAAGAATGGACTATACAGGACGCCGCCAGCCTCGCGTTAGCACTCGCGAGCGCCGGCTGCTAACGGCCGGCATGTAGTTGCGGAGGGCGGCCTGGTCAAGGGATCATGGGCGGCGCCGCCGCCAGGCGCGGGTGATCGCCGCGGCGCCAAAAAAGAGGCCGCCCTCCGGCCCCTTTGAACCCCCGGAGGAACGGCCTCGCTGACGCGCCTGCCTATTTCATCAGGCCCGCACAGATCCGACGATCACTAGTAGTAGTCGTCGTAATAATAATCGTCATCATAGTAATAATAGCCGTCGTCATAGCCGTCATAGGCGTCGACGAGGATGATCGCGTCGATGACCAGCAAGGTGGCGAGCGAAATCAGCAGGATATCGTCGCCGTAGCGGACGTAGCGGCAGCCATAGGGCGGCGGCGGCAGGCGCCGGTACAGATCGTACGGCACCGGATAATAGTGGAGGTGGCGCGGGAACGCGTACCCCACCCGCCAGGGGCGGTAGGGCGGGCGCCAACCCGGTTCGCCCCACCAGCGGTAGTGGCGGTCGTAATAGCGGCCGATCACCGAGGCGTAGCCGCGGTCGAAATAGCGTCCGCGCGGGACGTCGCGCCAATCGCGGTAGGAATGGCGGCGCGGCTGGAGCGAACTCCAGTGCCGAGAGGGGCCGCGCCGATCCCGGTCCGCATAGCGCCGCCGATCGTCGCCGCCGCGCCAATCGCGCCGCCGATCGTCGCCGCCGCGCCAATCGCGCCGCCGGTCATCGCCGCCGCGCCAATCGCGCCGCCGGTCATCGCCGC
>JACAEE010000043.1 GCA_013389015.1 Hydrogenophilaceae bacterium
CCGCCGCGCCGCCCCCGCCCGCGCCGCCGCCGGAGCCTGCGCCTGCGTTCAAGTCCGCGTTCACGCCGGAGCCGCCCGCGCCTGAGCCCGCGCGCGCGCCGCCGCCGGAACCGCCCGCGCCGTCGCTAGAGCCCGCGCCGCTGCTGTTGACCAAAAAGGCCAAGAAGAAGAAGGGCAAGGAGGCCGAGCCGGAGAAAGAGGAGTATTGCCTGCGCGGCGACAGCCCGGTGCAGGATGCGCCCTCGATCGGACCGAAGACCGCCAAGCGTTTCCATGCGATCGGCATACGGACGATTTCGGATCTCTTGGCGCTCTCGCCGGCGACCGCCGCCGTGCTGCTCAACACGCGGTTCATCACCTCAGTCGACGTGTCGGACTGGCAGGCCGAGGCGATGCTTGCGTGCACGCTGCCCAACCTCAAGAGCCGCGAGGCGCAGGCGCTGGTGGCGTGCGGGCTGGCCGACATCGAGGCGATCGCGGAAGCCAATCCGAAGGCGCTCGCCGAAGGCCTGCGCGTGTGGGCGACGAGCAGCGAAGGCCAGCGCGCCTGGGGCAAGGTCGAGCCCGGCCTGGACGACGCCGTCGCGCTGATCGAGCGCGCCAAGCGCGCGCTGGCGATGCGGGCGAAGGCGCCGGCTTAAGCGCCGGCATCTCAAGAACGAACGCGAGCCATCGTTCCCGCCGGCGATGGGCGTGGCGGGGTCAGATTCCCAAGATCGCGAGCACGCCGGCGGTGGCCATGAGCGGAATGCCGGCGGCGGTGAGCATCGAGGCGACGACGCGCTGCTGCTTCATGTTGCGGCGCATGCCGGGGATGGTGTGATCCTCGCGCGGGGCGAGCGTCCAGCGGCACATGAGATAGAAGCTCGCCGTCAGCGCCGCGATCACTGCGCCGGCGAGCGCGCCGGCGATCAGCGCGAACACGCCGACGCCGAAGCACAACAGCGCCAACGTCAAGTGGCCCGACTTGATGACGCGGCGGAGGTGCCGGTCCGCCCGGCCATAGTCCATGTCCTTGAACGACACCGGCGCGACCACGAACGAGAACAAGGTGGTCCAGCCGATGGCCATGCCGGTGAGGAAGAGGGCGAGGAGGAGGGCGGCATTGTGCAGAGCGTCCATGCGCGTGCGCGTATCACGAGTCGCGCGCAGCCCAGCGCTCCGCCCACGCATAAAGCGGCATGAACGCCTGCTCCAGCGCGCGGCCCTGCGCGGTGAGCGCGTAGCCTTCTTCCGACAGCGAAACTATTCCGGAGTCGATCAATTCCGCCAGGCGCGTGTTGAGCACGCTGGGGCTGACGCCGGCGGCGTCCTGCAGCGCACGGAAGCGCAGCGGCTCGCCGCCGCGCAGCTCCCACAGGATGCGCAATTGCCAGCGCCGCGAAAGCAGATCCAGCAGCGCCATGATCGGGCGGCCGGTGCGGGAGCCGCGCACAGGCTTGCGGGCGCGGACGTCACGGGATGCTACTTTTTTCATAGCGCTATCCAAGTCGATGTGCTATGAAAGTCGTAGCATGACGGAAGGATGACGCAAATGGCCCGGATCGCGCCTCTCGAACCGCCCTATCCGCCCGAAGCGCAGGCCGCGTTCGACGCGATCATGCCGAAGGGGGTCGAGCCGCTGCTGCTGTTCCGCACGCTGGCGGTTTCGCCGCGCGTCTATCAGCGGTTTCGCGCGGGGAGCCTGCTCGATCGCGGGCCGCTCTCCCTGCGCGAGCGCGAGATCGCGATCGACCGCACCTGCGCGGTCACCGGCTGCGCCTATGAGTGGGGCGTGCATGTGGCGTTCTTCGCCGCGCGCGTGGGGCTGACGAAGGAGGAGATCGCGGCGCTCGCCTCGCCGGCCGTGGATGCGCTGGCGTGGTCGCCGCGCGAGCGCGCGATCATTGCGCTGTGCGATGAACTCAACGCGACGACGCGGATTTCTGACGCCACGTGGGATGCGCTGCGCGTGGCGTTCGCGGCGGAGGAAATCCTCGAACTGATCGCGCTGGCCGGGTTCTATCGCACCGTCGCCTATTTCGCGAACGGCTTGGAGCTTGCGCCCGAGCCGTACGGCGCGCCGCTTCCGCGCTAGAACGCGAAGCGCTCGCCGACCATTTCTTCGCTCTTGGCCCAGAGCGCGTCGGCGCGGGCGGGATCGAGGGCGTAGGCGCGCACGCCGCTGCGCGCGGCCGGATCCTCCGTCACCTCCGCGACATGGCAATCCTCGCAATAGCGGCCGCCGACCTCGTCGGCGGGCGCACGGACGGCGGCCCAGACCGTGGTCGCCGCGCCTTGCGGGATGGACTTGAACTTGAACGCGGAGGCGATGTCGCGCCCGCCCGTCATCTGCGCGATGAGTTCGGGCGTCAGGTGGCGGCCGAGTTCCGTCATGATGCCGCCGGGATGGATCGCGGCGGCGCGCACGCCGTGCGGCTTCAACCGCTTGTCGAGCGCGACGGCGAAGAGCGCGTTGGCCGTCTTCGATCGTCCGTAGGCGGCCCATTCGCCGTAGGGCGTGCGCTCGAAGTTCGGATCGTCGAGATCGACGTCTGAGAAGCGATGGCCGGACGAAGAGAGCGCGACGATGCGGCCAGGATTGTTGAGCAGCGGGACCAGGCGATTGACGAAGACGAAGTGGCCCAAATGATTGGTTCCGAACTGGGTCTCGAAGCCTTCTTGCGTCTTGCCGAATGGGCAGGCCATGACGCCGGCGTTGGCGATGATGACGTCGAACCTCTCGCCCTTGGCGAGGAGCTCATCGGCGGCCTTGCGGCACGACGCGAGCGAGGCGAGATCGAGCTCGACGAGGTCGATGTCGCCTGCGCCGGCGGCGCTGAGCGCGCGCCTCGCCTTTGCGAGATCGCGCGCGGCGCCGACGAGGGTCGCGCCATGGGCCTTCAGCGCGCGGATGGTCTCGACGCCGAGGCCCGCGGAGGCGCCGGTGACGAGGATGCGCTTGCCGGAGAGATCGACGCCGGCGAGCACGTCATCGGCGGTGGAGTCGAATCCGAATGCGGTCATGGCGTATCCTCCTTGAGTTTGGCGAGCATGACGCTGTCGCGTTTGCCCAGATGCGTGATCCAGTGCTGGCGGAAATAGCCTTCGCGCTTGAAGCCGTTGGCTTCGAACAGGCGGAGCGAGGCGGCGTTGTCCTGGTCGATGTCGGCCATCAGGCGGTGGCGGCCGTTGGCGAAGGCCCAGGCCGAGACGAGGCGGATGGCGTCGCCGCCATGGCCTTTGCCTTGCGCGGCAGTCCGCAAAAGGATGCCGATCTCGCCGACGCCGTCGCGGATTGAAGAGAGCACGACGCGGCCGAGCGCTTCGGCGCCGTCGGCGGTGATCGCCCAGCAGGGGCCGAGGGCGAGAGTCGCCGCCGTGTAGGCGCGCGTCTCTTCCAGCGTCTCGTGCGCGGGGCCGGACCAGAAATGATGCACGGCGGGATCGCTGTGGGCGATGAAGAGGGCTGCGGAATCGTCGATCGTCAGGGGACGGAGGATCGTGCGGTCGGTGCGCAGGATCGGCAGGCCGCTCATTCGGCCGCCGCTTTGGCGCGCTGGCTGGCGCGCAGCTTCACGCTTTCGCTCTTCAGCTGGCCGCAGGCGGCGAGGATGTCGCGCCCGCGCGGGGTGCGGATGGGGGAGGCGTAGCCGGCGCGGTTTAGGATCGCGGCGAAGGCCTCGATCGTTTCCCAATCCGAGCATTCATATGCCGCGCCCGGCCAGGGATTGAACGGGATGAGATTGATCTTGGCGGGGATGCGCTTGAGCAAATGGACGAGCGCCTTGGCCTCGGCGGGGCTATCGTTCACGCCCTTCAGCATCACGTATTCGAAGGTGACGCGTTTGGCGTTGGAGAGGCCCGGATAATCGCGGATCGCGGCGAAGAGAGCTTCGAGATCATACTTCTTGTTCAGCGGCACGAGCTGGTCGCGCAGCGCATCATTGGTCGCGTGCAGCGAGATCGCAAGCATTGCGCCGGTGCGTTCGCCGAGCTCCTTGATCTTCGGGGCGACGCCGGCGGTGGAGACGGTGATGCGGCGGCGCGAGATCGAGATGCCGTCGCCATCGGCGATCACATCGATGGCGGCGGCGACGTTGTCGAGATTGTAGAGCGGCTCGCCCATGCCCATGAACACGATGTTGGTGAGCACGCGCTCGCCGTCGTTCAACGGGCGCTCGGGCGTCGGCCATTCGCCCAATGCGTCGCGGGCGACCATCACCTGGGCCGCGATCTCGGCGCTGGTGAGGTTGCGCACCAAAGTCTGCGTGCCGGTGTGGCAGAAGGTGCAGGTGAGGGTGCACCCCACCTGGCTCGATACGCACAGCGCGCCGGAGCGGCCGACATCGGGGATGAACACGCTCTCCACTTCCGCGCCATCGGCGAGGCGAATGAGCCATTTGCGCGTGCCGTCCGTCGAGACCTGGGCGGCGACGATCTCGGGGCGATCGAGCGTGAAATGCGCGGCGAGCTCGGCGCGGAGCTCCTTGGCCACGTTCGACATGGCGGCGAAGTCACGCACGCCGTAATGATAGATCCAGCGCCAGAGCTGCTCGGCGCGCATCTTGGCTTTCTTGGCGTCGACGCCGACCTCGACGAGGCGCGCGCGCAATTCCTCCCGCGTCAGCCCGACGAGGGAGGGGCGCGCCGCCTGGGCGGGGCGCGGGGCGGCGTCGATGAGGACCGGCATGGGGGCCATCTAATGCAGGACGGCGGAGTTTTCCAGGGCGTTCGCCGGCGGCGGCTGGGCGGGCGGCGGCGAATTCGTTAAGACGTCGCCAGACACATCAGGGAGGCGCGCATGGCGAACGGAATCCGGCTCCTCGTCGGGACGCGCAAGGGGGCGTGGATCTTTCGCGGCGATGCGGCGCGCAAGAGCTGGGACGTGCAGGGCCCGATCATGCTGGGGCACATCATCAATCACGTCGTCTGCGATCCACGCGACGGGAAAACGCTGATGATGGCCGCGAAGACCGGGCATCTGGGGCCGACGATCTTCCGCTCAACCGATCACGGCGCGACGTGGAAGGAGGCGGAGAAGCCGCCGGCGTTCCTCAAATCGGATGCGCCCAATGCGCGCGCGGTGAGCCACACGTTTTGGGTCGAGCCGGGGCATGCGAGCGAGCCGGACGTCTGGTGGGCGGGGACCTCGCCGCCGGGCCTGTTCCGCAGCGCCGATGGCGGCGTCACCTGGGAGAACGTCGCCGGCTTCAACGAGCATCCGCGCTATTGGGATTGGTGTCCGCCGGATGGCGGCACGCCGGATGGGGCGCTCTTGAACCAGATCCAGATCGATCCGCGCGACAAGAGCCATATGTATATCGCGACCTCGACCGGGGGCGTGTTCGAGAGCACGGATTACGCGGCGAATTGGGCGCCGCTGAACAAGAATGTCGCGGCGACGTTCTTTCCTGATCCGTACCCGGAATATGGGCAGGATGCGCACTATATCGCCGTGCATCCGCAGATGCCCGATCGCATCTATCAGCAGAACCATTGCGGCATCTATCGGCTCGACCGGCCGGGGGATCGCTGGGAGCGGATCGGCGACAACATGCCGAAAGCGATCGGCGATATCGGGTTCACGATCGTGGCGCATCCGCGCGACGCGGATACGGCCTGGGTGTTCCCGATGGACGGCACGGAGGTCTGGCCGCGCACGAGCCCTGGCGGCAAGCCCGCCGTCTATCGCACGCGCGACGCGGGGGCCACGTGGGAGCGGCAGGACAAGGGTTTTCCGCAGGAACAGGCGTGGTTCACGGTGAAGCGGCAGGCGTTCTGCGCGGATGCGGAGACGCCGCTTGGGCTCTATCTCGGCGCCACCAACGGGCAGGTGTGGATGAGCGACGACGAAGGCGCGCATTGGCGGCGGATCGCGGAGCATCTGCCGGAGATCTATTCGCTCGCGGCGGCGCCGGCGTGATCAGCGTCGTGATTCCGTCGCAGCTGCGCTCCTATACGGGGGGCGCGGTGCGCGTGGAGGTCGCGGGCGCAACGATCGATGCTGCGCTCGATGCGCTCGACGCGCGGTTTCCCGGGATCAAGTTCCGCGTCATCGACGAGCAGGGCGCGATCCGCCCGCACATGCGCATCTTCGCCAACGGGGCGATGGCGCGGCGGATCGATCTGCCGCTCAAGGACGGCGATGAACTCTTCATCGCCGGCGCGCTGAGCGGGGGCTGATCACTCGATGACGAGGGCGCCGTCGGGCTGGAACTTCCAGGCGTCGGAATAGGCGACTTCCCAGAGATGGCCGTCGGGATCGGAGAAGTAGCCGCCATAGCCGCCCCAGAAGAGATCTTGTGCGGGTTTTTCCAGCTTGCCGCCTATGCGCGCCGCCAGGGCCAGGATGTCGCGCACCTCGTCCTTCGAGCGCGCCACATAAGCGAGGGTCACGCCGGAGAAACGCGATCGCGCGCTTGGAAAGTCCGGCGCCACGTCTTCGGCGAGCTTGTCGGCGGGGTAGAGCGCAAGGCACGCGCCGCCGGTCTGGAAGAAAATGATGCCGGACTCCGGCTTCCGTGTCGTCGGGAAGCCGAGGCCGTGATGATAAAACTGGTATGAGCGTTCGAGATCGGCGACGCCGAGCGTCACGATGTGCAGGCGCGGCTCCATTGATTCCTCTCTCATTCGGTTCGCGTGGCGCGGCACGGCGCGCGGGATATTGCGCTGGCTATGCGACGCCCGCCAGCGCCTCCTCGACGTCGCGGAGACGGTCCTTGCCGAAATAGAGGTCGTCGCCGACGAAGAAGCTCGGGATGCCGAAGGCGCCGCGCGCAGCAGCGGCTTCGGTGGCGGCGAGGAGCTTGGATTTGACGTCGTCGTCCTTCGTGCGGGCGAGGAGGCGGTCCGCGTCGAGGCCGGCGGCGGCGAAGGTTTCGCGCCACACGGCGGGATCGTCCATCCTCAGGCCCTCCTCCCACATCGCGGTGAAGCCGGCTTCGACATAGGGCGCGAGCACGCCGTCGATCTCGGCGGCGACGGCGCCGCGCATGAGCATGAGCGTGTTCACCGGAAAGTGCGGGTTCATCGCGAAGCGTGTGAGCTTGTGGGCGGCGACGAAGCGGCGGAGCTCCAGCATTTCGTACGCGAGCTTGTTGGGGATGCCGGCGAACGCCACCATCGGCGCCTGGTTGCCGGTGAGCTTGAACAGGCCGCCGAGCAGCACCGGCTTGTAGATGAACTTTGCGCCGGCGCGCGCTTCGATCGCGGGGATGACGCGGTGGGCGAGATAGGCGTTGGGGCTGCCGAAATCGAACAGAAACTCTACCGTTTTCACCACGTCTCTCCGTATGGGCGCAGGTCCATCTCGAACGTCCAGGCGTCGCGCGATTGGGTGTGGAGCATCCAATAGGCCGCCGCGATCGAGGCGGGGTTCATCAGCGCGTCTTCCGGCAGGCGTGCGAGGGCTTCCTCGCCGCGCTCTGATTTGATCCGCTCTCGGACGAAGGCGGTATCGACCCCCGCATCGATGATGAGGTGGGCGACGTGGATGTTCTTGGGGCCCAGTTCGCGAGCCATGGATTGCGCGACCATGCGCAGGCCGGCCTTGGCGCTGGCGAAAGCGGCGTAGCCGGCGCCGCCGCGCACGCTCGCTGTCGCGCCGGTAAAAAAGATCGAGCCCTTCCCATGCTTCAGCATGCGGCGGGCGGCTTCGCGGCCGGTGAGAAAGCCGGCGTAGCAGGCCATTTCCCACACTTTGCGGAACACGCGCTCCGTGGTTTCCAGGATCGGGAAATTCACATTGGCGCCGGGATTGGCGATGCAGACTTCGAGCGGGGCGTGCTGATCGGCCTCTTCCAGGAATGCGGTCACATCCTCTTCCTTGCGCGCATCGAGGCCGCGGGCGACGCAGCGGCCGCCGGCGGCTTCGATTTCGGCCTTGAGCGGTTCGAGCTTCTCCGCCGTGCGGCGCCCGGCGAACACCGTGTAGCCTTCCGTCGCAAACTTCCTAGCGATCGCGGCGCCGATGAAATCGCCGGCGCCGATGATGGCGGCGGTGGCGTTGCGGGCGGGCATGGGCGCCTCCGTCTTACAGTGAGACCAAGTAAGTCTTGAAATGGAACTATGTCAATGGCAAAGTCCGGAGCATGCGATGGGACGCGCTTGACCGGGAGAATTGCTCGCTGGCGCGGGCGCTCGCGGTCGTCGGCGATCGCTGGACGATGCTGGTGCTGCGCGAGGCGTTCTTGCGCGTGCGCCGGTTCGACGATTTCCAGGCGCGGCTCGGGATTGCGCGGCGGGTGCTGGCGGCGCGGCTGGCGCATCTGGTGGATGAAGGCGTGCTCAGGAAGGTCGCCTATCAGCAGCGGCCGGTGCGCTATGAATATCGGCTGACGGAAAAGGGGCTCGGGCTCTATCCGGCGCTGATCGCGCTCGTGCATTGGGGCGATGCGCATTATGCGGGGAAGAAGGGGCCGCCGATGCTGCATCGCCATCTGGCGTGCGGGCATGATTTCCGCAGCGTGCTGACGTGCTCGAAATGCGGCGAGGCGGTGGAGGCGCGCGGCGTCGTCGCGCATCCGGGGCCGGGGGCGAAGCGGCGCGCATGATTCGGAACGCCGGCGCCTCGCCGGCGGGGGCGCCGGCGCTCCGAATCAGCGTTTGCTCTTGGGTTTGTCGCTCATTTCGGGCGGCGGGCCGCCGGGCATCAGCGGGCGGGCGGGATAGCCGCCGAGGCTCAGGGCGCGATCATACATGAGAATCGCGCCGGCGACGGCGACATTGACGCAGAATTTCATCGGTATACGGACGATGTGGGCGCAGCGCGCCTGCAGCGGCTCGGAGAGCGAGCCGCGCTCGCGGCCGAGGACGTAGGCGGCGGCCGCGGGGTGCTTGAAGCGCGGCAGATCGATCGCCTCGTCCGTCAGCTCGACGCCGACAAGCGCGCACCCCTTCGGCAGGCGCAGCTCATCGAGCGTGGGCCAGGCGTAATAAGGCACGGAATCGAAGCTGCGCGAGGTGTCGGCATGATAGGCTTCGCGCACTTTCGGCGCGGCGTTGATGGTGAAAAAGAAGCTCGCGCCGAAGGCGTGCGCGGTGCGCATCAGCGCGCCCAGATTCATGGGCTTGGAAATCTCCTCCACGCCGACGCCGAAATAACCGCGCATCTGTCCCCGGTTCCACAGAGTCTCGAATTGTCCTATATCTAGGACATGAGCGCGCTTCTCTCCAGGATCACGTCCAACCCCGAGATATGCGGGGGACGGCCGATCATCCGCGGCATGCGGGTGCGGGTGGTGGATGTCCTCGACCTCCTGGCGGCCGGGCTCACCCACGAACAAATCCTGAAGGAACTCCCGTATCTTGAGCCGGACGACATCAAGGCGGCGCTGGCTTACGCGGCTAGCCGGCTCGATCACCCGGTCCTGAGCGCTTGATCCTCTGGTTCGACATCATGCTTTCGCCGGACGTCGCGGCATGGTCGGCGGGGAATTTCAGCATCGAAACTGGACACTTGGATTCCCTCGGATTCCGCCTTGCGACTGATCGTGTGATTTTCGAGGCGGCGAGGCAAAATCAGGTGAGCGCAATCATCACGAAGGACAGCGATTATCTGCGTTTGTTGGAGCGGCATGGGCCGCCGCCCGCCATTATCTGGCTGACGTGCGGAAACACCTCGAACGAGGCGTTGAAGTCTCTCTTGACGATGCGCCTGCACGCTGCGCTGGCCTTGATCGAGGGGGGCGAGCCGTTGGTCGAACTATCGTGATCACCGGAACGTCCGCACGTCGCGCACGCCGGCGCTGGTGGCCCAGGCGCGCTTCATGCCTTCGCTGACGAAGGGGAGCGCGATATCGCCTTCGGCGTCGACGGCGATGAGGCCGCCGTCGCCGCCCAATGTCGCCATGTCGGCCAGCGCGCCGGCGGCGGCGGCGTGCAGCGATTGGCGGGCGTAGAGCATGCGGGCGGAGACGTCGGCGGCGACATTGGCGCGAATGAACAATTCGCCCTGGCCGGTGCAGGAGAC
The DNA here is from genome assembly GCA_013389015.1 of Hydrogenophilaceae bacterium. Classification (GTDB taxonomy): domain Bacteria; phylum Pseudomonadota; class Alphaproteobacteria; order Caulobacterales; family Aquidulcibacteraceae; genus CADEEL01. Next base: position 9,953 of record JACAEE010000043.1, read on the forward strand.
GGCGACGCGGGCATCGGCCCAGGTGCCGGCGCCGATCAGCGGGCAATCGCCGACGCGGCCTGGCATCTTGCGCAGCAGGCCGCCGGTGGAGGTCGCCGCCGCGAGGCGGCCTGCGCGATCACGGGCGACGGCGCCGACGGTGCCGTGCGCCAATTCGCCGGGGGCGACGAGGCGCGAGGAGGCGGGGGCATAATAGGCGTGCGGATCGTCCACCCGCGCCATGCCTTGCGCGGCGCAGAACTTTTCCGCCCCAGCGCCGACGAGCAGCACGTGCGGCGTCCGCTCCATCACGGCGCGGGCGCATTCGATGGGGGACGTGAAGCCGCGCAACGCGGCGACCGCGCCGGCCCTGCGGGTCGCGCCATCCATCAGCGCGGCGTCAAGCTCCCATTCGCCGTCGGCGTTGGGGCTTGAGCCCTTGCCGGCGATGTGGAGGCCGCTCTCCTCCAGCGCCTTGACCATGCGCGCCACCACGTCGAGCGCGGCTTCGCCCGCGGCGAGGGTTGCGGCGCCGTCCTCAAGCAAAGCGCGCATGTGCGCTTCTTCGCGCTCATAGGTCTTGTCGCGGACAGGGCCGGCCCCGCCATGCAAGGCGAGCGCCCAGACGTCCGTCTTGCGGGTCTGCGTCATGGCCGCGTGATACGCTGCGCGCAGCGCGGAAGCGAGGGCCTCGCGCCGCACCCATACCTGAGCCTCGATTTCACGCTTTCCGTCACGGCGCGCTCTTGGCCTGGGCGACCGGCTTCTCTAGCGTGGCCGGCGAACTCCCCGCGATCATCGGATAGGGTGACGAGCATGAAGGCGCTGTTGAGCAAGGCCACCGGCGGGCCGGAAACACTGGTTCTGGAGGAGGTGGCGTCGCCGCAAGCCGGCAAGGGCGAGATCGTGATCAGCGTGAAGGCGGCGGCCGTGAACTTCCCGGATTCGCTGATGATCCAGGATCTCTACCAGTTCAAACCGGAGCGGCCGTTCGCGCCCGGCGGGGAGATCGCCGGCGTGGTCAAAAGCGTGGGCGAGGGCGTCTCCGGGCTGAAGGTCGGGGACCGGGTGCTCGCCTCGTGCGGCTGGGGCGGGTTCGCGGAGGAAGTGAAGGTGCAGGCCGCGGGGCGCACCTACAAGATCCCGGATTCGATGCCGTTCGACGAAGCGGCCTCGCTCTTGATGACCTATGGGACATCGCATCACGCGCTGAAGGATCGCGCGCAGCTCAGGGCCGGCGAGACGCTCCTGGTGCTGGGCGCCGCGGGCGGCGTGGGGATTTCCGCAGTCGAGCTCGGCAAGGCGATGGGGGCCAAGGTGATCGCCGCCGCATCGAGCCAGGAGAAGGTCGATTTCGCGCTCGCGGCGGGCGCCGATGTCGGCGTCGTCTATCCGCGCGAACTCGACAAGGCTGCGCAGAAGGCGCTCTCCGATCAGTTCAAGGAAGCCGGCGGGGGCGGCGTCGACGTCGTCTACGACAGCGTCGGGGGCGATTATGCGGAGCCGGCGATCCGGGCGCTGAACTGGGAAGGGCGGTTCCTGGTGATCGGCTTCCCGGCCGGGATCCCGAAAGTGCCGCTCAATCTGGCGCTGCTCAAAGGCTGCCAGATCGTGGGCGTGTTCTGGGGCGCGTTCGTCGCGCGCCATCCGGACCGCAACGCCGCCAACATCCAGGAGCTCTTCGATCTCTACGCCGCCGGCAAGATCAAGCCGCGGGTGTCGAAGCATTATCCGCTCGAACGCGGCGGGGAAGCGATTCGTGAGTTGATGGATCGCAAGGCGACCGGAAAAATCGTCGTAACGATGGGCTAGCATCAGGCCTTACGTGAGGAGATGGAGGTGGGGGTGTCAGCGCTGGACTTCGGAGTTGCGGTGCTAGCACCCCCACCTCCCCCGCAAGGGGGGAGGAGGCGCGTGTGCTCGCACCGCTTTGCCTCACGCACCAATGATTCAGAATGCTAGACAGTCAGCGATAGAACTCAGCGAGGATGAACATCATGGGCGAGCGACTGAAGAACAAAGTCGCGGTGATCACGGGCGCGTGTTCGGGCATCGGGCTCGGCACGCTGGAGCGCTTCGTCGAAGAAGGCGCTTCGGTGATCGCCGCCGACATCCAGGACGATGTCGGCCAGCAATTGGAGATGCGGTTCGGGCAGAAGGTCCGCTACGCGCATTGCGACGTGACCAAGACCGACCAGATCAAAGGCGCGATCGATCGCGCGGTCTCGCAATTCGGCGGGCTCGACATCCTGTTCAACAACGCCGGCGCCGGCGGCGTGCGCGCGGGCGTGGAGGACATGGATCTCGAAGGCTGGGACCAGACCCACGCGCTCTTGCTGCGCAGCGTCGTCGCCGGCTGCAAGTTCGCCGTGCCGCACATGAAGGCGCGCGGCGGCGGCGCAATCGTCAACACCTCCTCCATCACCGCGCTGCAGGCGGGCTATGGGCCGATCGCCTATGCGGTGGCGAAGGCGGGCGTCTTGCATTTCACGCGGCTGGCGGCGGCGGAACTCTCCGCGCACAAGATCCGCATCAACGCCATCTGTCCCGGGCTCATCGCCACCTCGATCTTCGGCTCAAGCCTCGGGATGACGCGCGAGGCGGCCGGACAAATGGCCGCAATGGTGGCCGAGCGCGGCGGTCCGGTGCAACCGATCGGGCGCGCCGGCCAGCCGCGGGACATTGCGGAAGCCGCGCTTTACCTCGCGTCGGACGCGGCCGGCTTCGTGACGGGCACGCACATCGTCGTCGACGGCGGCATCACGATCGGGCCGCGGCACAGCTGGGACCTCGCAGCGCCCAATCCGCTGCTCGAAATGCTCGGCATCACGCCGGAACAAGCCGAAGCGATGCGATTGGCGGTGAAGCGCGGGTAGCATAGCGCCGGCAAGACGTCGGCGGTCCGCCAGCGCATTTTCCAGCGGGCGGACCCCCCGGGTACCACCC
>JACAEE010000136.1 GCA_013389015.1 Hydrogenophilaceae bacterium
GCGGGATGGCGCGCCGCCGCGCGCTTCGACCGGCGCGCCGCCTTGCGGGCGCGGGCCTTGGCCGATTTGGATTTTTTCAGCTGCTTGAGCGAGTCGCGCGCCGCCGCATGCAAAGGAGACTCGTCCGCCCGACCCGCCATGCCCTCGCCTTTCCCGCACGCGGCGCCGGCGGCCGCTGAATTCGCCTGAAGAGAGTGTTTCCTCAAATCGGCGAAGCGGGGCGAAAATCTGGCGAAAGGGCGCCATTGACCGTTTCGCTGCTGCGAAATGCAGCCGCAGGCTTACGCGCGCAGCAGCCGCGGGTCAGTAGCTCTTCGGCAGCCCGAGCACGCGCTCGGCGATGAAATTGAGGATCATCTCGCGGCTCACAGGCACGATCCGCGCAATCATCGCTTCGCGGAAATAGCGCTCGACGAAATATTCCTTCGCATAGCCCATGCCGCCATGCGCCATCACGGCGGCTTCGCAGGCGTTGAAGCCCGCTTCGCCGCCGAGATATTTCGCCGCGTTCGCGTGCGCGCCGCATTCCTTGCCGGCGTCATAGAGGGCCGCGGCCTTGTAGCAGAGCAGCTCCGCCGCCTCGAGTTCCGCCCAGGCCTTCGCCAGCGGATGCGCCACGCCCTGGTTCTGCCCGATCGGGCGGCCGAACACGATCCGCTCCTGCGCATATTGCGCCGCGCGCGCCAGCGCCGCGCGCCCAAGCCCCACGGCCTCCGCGCCGATCAGCGTGCGCTCCGGATTGAGCCCGGTGAGCAGAATTTGGAAGCCCTTGCCTTCCTCGCCGATCAGATCCTCGTGCGGGACTTCAAGCCCGTCGATGAACAGCGTGTTGCACTCCACCGCCTTGCGGCCCATTTTCGGGATCGGCTGGGCCTCGATCTTCGCGCGATTGAAATCGGTGTAGAAGAGCGAGAGCCCATCGGTGGGCTTTCTCGCCTGATCCTTCGGCGTCGTGCGCGCGATGATCAAAATCTTCGAGGCGCGCTGCGCGTTCGTCGTCCAGATTTTCCGCCCGGTGATCACGTAGCCGCTGTTCGTGCGCTCCGCGCGCGTCTCCAGGCTTGCGGTGTCGAGCCCCGAGTTCGGTTCGGTGACGGCGAAGCAGGCCTTGTCCGCGCCCGAGATCACCGGCGGCAGGAAGCGCTGCTTCTGCTCGGCCGTGCCGAACTTCACGATCGGCATCAGCCCGAAGATGTTGAGGTGGATCGCGCTCGCGCCGGAAAAGCCCGCGCCCGATTGCGCCACCGTCTGCATCATCAGCGCGGCTTCGGTGAGCCCCAGGCCTGCGCCGCCGACCTCCTCCGGCATCGCCACGCCGAGCCAGCCGCCGTCGGCGATGTCCTTGACGAAGGCTTCGGGGAAGATCCCGGTCTCGTCCGTCTTCAGCCAATATTGATCGTCGTACTTGGCGCAGATCTTCCCGATCGCGTCGACGATGGCGGTCTGCTGCTCGGTGCGTTCGATGGCGAGCGTCATGGTCCTCAGTCCTTGAAGCGGTCAGGCGAGAGCGCGGCCCAGCGCGCCGGAATCTCTTCGCCCCACACATAAGCGCAAACGATCTCGGCGGTCAGCGGCGCAAAGAGCCAGCCGTTGCGCGAATGCCCGGCCGCGATCAGCGCCGGCCCCGACCAGCCGATCATCGGCGCCCCGTCCGGCGACATCGGCCGCACGCCGGCCCAGGGCAGCTCGCTCTCGCTCTGCTTGACCGCGCCGGGCAGCGTCTTCTCCGCCGCATCGAGAAGCGCGCGCACCTGCTCCTGCTTGACGCCGCGATCATAGCGGTCCCATTCCATGGTCGCGCCCAGGACCGCGCTCCTGCCTTCGCGCGGCGCGAGATAGAATTCCCCCGCCCGCACCGGCACGGGCAGCGGCGCGGCCAGTTCGACGGGAACCATGTGGCCCTTCGCCGGGCGCATCCGCGCGAGCGCCGGCGCCGAGCGCGCGAGCCGCGCCTGGTTCATGATCCCCGTGGCCAGGACCACGACATCGGCCTCGATGCGTTGGTCGTCGAATGTCCGTACGCGGATTGGATCGGCCTCCACCGCCTCCACCTCGACGCCGCGCCGCACGCGCACGCCCAGCTGATGCAAGGCGAACGCCATGCCGCTCAGCACGCGCGGCGGGTCGGCTGCGCCTTCCTCCTCCACGAAGACCGCGCCGGCGACCGGCGCGTCCAAGCCGGTGCGCTTGCGAAATTCGGCGGCGGCGAGGCGATGCGCCTTGCGCCCGGCGGCGCGCGCCTGCGCGACGAACGCCTCCGCGGCGGCGGCGTCCGCGGCGATGACGACGCCGCCCTCGAAGCGCACGCCGTCCTCCCACGCCGCGCCGGCGCTGTGGTCGCGCCACAGCGCGAAGGCTTCATGCGCGAGGTCCGGCAGCGCCGGCTGACCGCCGCCCGCCAGCGGCGCGTGTCCGACGACGGTGAGCAGCCCCGCCGCGGCCAGCGAGGCGGACGGCCCGCCCGGTGAGAAGTCTTCAGCTTCACCGTCGATGAGCGTGACGCGGGCGCCGGAGCGGGCCAGGCGCAACGCGCAGAACGAGCCCACGATCCCCGCGCCGACGACAATGACGCGCTTGGTCATGCGACGCGCATCTCAGGCGGGCGCGCCGCGCGCTCATAGTGCTGCGCCAGCGCTTCGTGCAGATTCCGCTTGAAAGACCGCGCGCGCGGCAAGGGCGCTGGAGCGACAAGGCGCACCGGCGCGGCGACGCCGGCGCCGACCGCGATCCAGAGCACGAGGCCGCCGCGTTCGAGCATCAGCGCGGCGACCTCGGAGGTGCCGCCCGGCCCCTTCGGCGGCAGCCCGTTCCACACGCAGAGGAGGACGTCCGCCTTCTCGATCACCGCGCGCCCCACGGCGGCGTATTCGGCCGCGCGCCCGCCGATCGCGGCCACCGCGTCGGCGCTGACGGGCGCGACGCGATGCGAGGCCCACAACAGGCGCTGATAATGGGCCTTCGAGTCCTCCTCCTCGAAGTCCTCCTCATAGCGCGCCGGATTGAACGGCAGGGGCGTGACGAGGCGCCAGCCGCGCCCGAGCGCAAGATCGGCGGCGTAGCGATCGGCGCCCTCCGCGATGGCCGAGACGAGCGTGAAGCGCGCGCGGCCCTTGCACACCTCAAGCGCGGCGCGTTCGATGCTCTCAATGCAGGCGGCCACCTGATCGCGGATGCGTGGGCGCTCCGTTTCAGGCAATTGATTGAGCCGGTGGCCCGTCACGCCGACGGTGACGACGCGCGGGGCGGGCTGCGGTTTCAAGCAGCCGCTCCCCGCCATTCCGGCAGATCGAATCCAGGATTGGGATAGGCCTCGTCGACATAGGTCTTGCCGACGCACAGACCGATCTCAAGCAGAAGCTGCATGTTGGCGGGCTTGCCGTTCGCCAATTCGTCGAGACCTTCGCAAACGTCCCACGCCAGCGACCGCTGCAAGAGCTTCTCCACCTCGATGAGATCGGCCTCGTCCGAGGCTTTGCGCCGGCCGTTCGGCTTGGGCTTCTGTTCGAGCAGCACGTCCATGCGCTGGTAGTCGAGGATCGGCGCGCCGGAAATGCACGTGCCGCGCATGTCGCCGATTTCGGAATCGATCACCCAGGGCTTTCGCGGCTCCGAGATCGACTGCATGAACTTCACGCCCTGGATCTGGGTGTCGTAGATCATCGAGCGCAGCGCATGCACGCCGCGCACGCCGGGCGGCAGGCCCTGGAACTTGCGCCCGTCGAGGCGCGGGCGGCGCAGCCCCGTGCCGCAGGAGGTCATCATCAGTTTGTCCGCGCCGGGGCTCCAGCAGAACCTGTAGGAAGGCTCGAGCGCGAGCAGCAGCAGGCTGACGCTCGGATTGTTGTTGCCGCTGACCGCGCCGTCGAGGAAATAGCCGCGCTGGATCACCTTGTTGCGCTCGTCATGCGCGATGTCGATCACGACTTCGTCGAAGAAGGTCGGCGCCGCAGCGCTCGCGAGCACGAGATCGATGAGGCGATAGCGCTTGTTGGGAAACGTGCCGCTGTCGGCCGGCGTGTCGTAGTATTTCGAGGCCGGATGGTTGGTCAGCACCCAGGCGCTGCCGGTGTCGATGCGCTTGGCGTGGAGCGCCAGGCCCGTTCTGATGTCGGGCGAGCCGAGCGTCTTCGTCGACAGCGCGCCGCGCAGCGCCTTGCGTAATTTCTTGTCGTCGAACTTCGACTGGATGAAGATCCCGTCGCCCGCCTGCTTGCCGAACACTTGCGGGCCGAGCTCGGAATAGAGCGTCGTCAGATCGTCGACCGAGAGTCCGAGCGAAAGCCCCGCGGCGATGATCGCCCCGGTCGAGGTGCCGCCGATCAGGTCGTAATAGTCCGACAGCACGAGCGCGCGATCGCCGGAGCGCCGGCGCAATTCCTCCTCCACCGCCTTCAGCATCCCGAGCGTGAGGATGCCCTTCACCCCGCCCCCGTCGAGCGACAGGATGCGCTTGGGCTGGCCGTCGGCCGCCAAATGCTGTTCGAGCGTTCTCGCCATCGCCTTCTCCCTCGCCCGATCTCCTAGCGCGGAACCGCGGGCGAATGAAAGGCGCTCAGAAGAAACGCAAGCCCGCCGGATCGAGCCCCAGATGCGCCGCCTTGAACGCGCTGGCGATGAAATGGCCGCCGGCGACGTAGGTGGGCCGCCCGCGCGTGACGGCCAGGGCGTGCGCCGCGCTGACCGAGGCCGCGATGCGGACGTCGGCGCCGGGATGGGCGGCCCGCGCGAGCGCGGCGATCGCGGCGGCGTCCTCGCCCTTGTGCGGCGCCTGGGCGGCGATGATGAACGGAAACGCGGGCGCGAGCGCGCCGATCATCGCGGCGGCGTCCTTGTCGCGCGAGGCGCCGCAGACGAGGGTTGCGTCCGGATCGGGGACGAGGGCCTTGAACCCCGCAAGCGCAGCGGCGATCGCCGCGGGCGTGTGGCCGACGTCGATGATCATGAGCGGCTCGCCCGCGAGCCGTTCGAGCCGTCCCGGCCAGCGCGTCGCGGCGAGGCCCGCGGCGATCTCCTGGTCTCCCGCTTGCGCGTGCGCGCGCGCCAATGCGGCCGCGAGCGCGGCGTTGGCGCGCTGATGCGCGCCGTGCA
>JACAEE010000112.1 GCA_013389015.1 Hydrogenophilaceae bacterium
CGCGGCGGCGGCGCCGGGCGACGCCAAACGCCGGCGCGCGCTGGCCAAACGCTGGGCGCGCCACGCCGAAATCTTCGCCCATGCCGGGGATCTTGCGGCGGCGCGCGGCGCGGCGGCGCAAGCGCGCAGCCTGCGCGAAGCAGACAAGGATGCCCTGGGCGCCCAGGCGCTGCACGACGCGCTCATCCTCGAAGGCGATCTCGCGCTCAAGGCGCGCGACTATGAAGCAGCGCGCCAGGCGTTCGCGCGCGCATGCGAGCGTGCGCAAGCGCGCGCGCACGAAGACGATGCGTGGCGCACGGCGCTGGCGCAAGCGTGGGGGCGGCTGGGGGAGACGGCGCTGCAGGCGCAGCTGTTCGCGCCGGCGCGCGACGCGTTTGCGCGCATGCGCGCGCTGAACGACGGCGCCGATCCGCGCCTGGAGGCGCGGCTCCTGCTCAAGGAGGGAGAAGCCGCGCTCGGCGAAGGCGACAGCCAGGCCGCGCGCGCGCTCTTCCAACATTCGTGCGCGATCCGGATCGACCTCCTCCACGCGGCGCCGGGCGACATGGCGCTGGCGCGCGAGCTCGCCGTGGCGCTCGAGCGGCTCGGCGTGCTGGCGCACGAGACCGGCGACATGGACGCGGCGCGCGCGGCCTGGGAGGACGAGGCGCGGCTGGCGGAGGTGATGCTCGACAAGCTGGGCGATGGAGAGACGATGCGCTTTGCGGCCATCGTGTACGGGCATTTGGCCGGGCTGCCTTTGCCCGACGCGATCGAGCACCGCAAGCGCGCGCTGGCGCTGCTTGACGAACTCGCCCAGCTTGGCGCGCTCACCGCGCCGGACGTCGCGCTGCGCAATCGGCTTTGGGGCGGCTAAGACGCAAGTCCGCCCGCGCCCAAATCAGCGCGGCGTCATCTGGCGGCGGAGGAAGGCCGGGATCTCGAGCTCCTCGTCGAGCGCGGGATCGGCGTCGACCGGCGGCTCAGGCGGCGGCGCAGGCTCGCGCCGCGCGGCGGGCGGCGGACGGCGGGGCTCGTCATTGCCCTTCATCCAGCCGAACAGAGAGAAACCGCCGCCCTTGCGCTCGACGGGCGCCTCTTCCTGGATCGCGAAAGTCGGGCGCTCGTCCTCGTAAGGATCGCCGACGCCGTCATAGGCCGCGCGATCCTCGAAACCGTAGCGGCGCGACGGCGCTTCAACCGCGCGGCGGGCCGGCTGCACGATCGTCTGCTGCGACACGATGGCTTCGTCGTCGATGCCGGTGGCGACCACGCTCACGCGCATGCGGCCTTCGAGCGATTGATCGAACGTCGAGCCGAGGATGATGTTGGCGTTGGGATCGACTTCGGCGCGGATCTCGTTGGCGGCGGCGTCGACCTCGTACAGCGTCATGTCGAAGCCGCCGGTGATGTTGATCAGCACGCCCTTGGCGCCGCGCATGGAGACGATGTCCAAGAGCGGGTTGGTGATGGCGCCGTGCGCGGCTTCGAGCGCGCGGTTGGGCCCCTCGCCTTCGCCGGTGCCCATCATCGCAGTGCCCATCTCGGCCATCACGGTGCGCACGTCCGCAAAGTCGAGATTGATGAGGCCGGGCATGACCATGAGGTCGGTCACGCCGCGGACGCCGGAATAGAGCACCTGGTCGGCCAACTGGAAGGCTTCGGCGAACGTCGTGCGCTCGTTCACGATCCGGAACAGGTTCTGGTTCGGAATGACGATCAGCGTATCGACGTGCTTGCGCAGTTCCTGCACGCCGGCCTCGGCGAGCGCCATGCGGCGCTGGCCTTCGAAATGAAACGGCTTGGTGACGACCGCGATGGTGAGGATGCCGCGCTCGCGCGCCGCCTTGGCGATGACCGGCGCCGCGCCCGTGCCGGTGCCCCCGCCCATGCCGGCGGCGACGAACACCATGTGCGCGCCTTCGAGAAAGTCCTTGATGTCGTCCGCGCTTTCCTGCGCCGCTGCCTGGCCGACCTCGGGACGCGCGCCCGCGCCCAGGCCTTCGGTGATCGCCTCGCCGAGCTGAATGCGGTGCGGCGTGCGCGCGCGCATCAGCGCCTGCGCGTCGGTGTTGGCGACCACGAACTCCACGCCCTGGAGCTGCGCGTCGATCATGTTGTTGATGGCGTTGCCGCCCGCGCCGCCGACCCCGAACACGACGATGCGCGGCTTCAGTTCGTGCAAGCGCGATGGGCCGCGCTCTGGACCGCCGGCGCTGCGCGTCATTTCAAACATTCCCTGCTCCGGGCCTGCTGGAGGAAGACCGATTCCCGAGCCCGGCCCCAACATGCCTACACAATGATGCGTTTTCCAGGGCGCAGAGGCCGGTTTGCATGGATTATTGCACAGGCTGGCGGCGGTTTGCGGGGGCGCCTAGAAGTTTTCCTTGAGCCAGGACCATGCGCGCGACGCAGCCGCGGTGGCGCCGGCGCCGATGTCGCGCAAAGTCGGCTCATAGGGGCGCGCCTCGCTGACGTCGGCGGGGCGATCGAGGCGCCAGCGCAGCAGCCCCGCGGCGGCGCAGGCGGCCGCGCCCAGGCGCGCCGTATCGAACTGGTTGAGCCCCATCGGGCCGCCGATCCGCACCGGCATGCCAAGGCATTCGTGGGCGAGTTCGCGCGCGCCCGGCATCCGCGCGCAACCACCGACAAGCACCGCGCGCTGGGGTGCGCGATGCGGCTCGAGCCGCGCATCGGCCAGGCGCGCGCGCACCTGCAGGAGGGCCTCGCGGAAGATCGGCTGCAGCGTCTCGACGAAGTCCTTCTTGGCGACGATCTGGGCCTCAAGGCGCCCATCGGCGCCGATGCGCGGGGTCTCGATCGCTTCACGCGGATCGAACGAGCCGCCCACTGCGCCGTGCAGCAGCTTGGCGCGCTCCGCCGCCGCGAAGGTGGCGTTGAGGCGGCGGGCGAGCGCGCGGGTCATGCGCACGCCGCCGACCGGAACCTGGCTCACATGCGTGACGCCCTCCGCGGCCAGCACCGCGAAGCCCGCGCCGCCTGCGCCCATGTCCACCACCAGCACGCCTTCGGCGCGCTCCTCTTCCGTGACCGCGGCGAGGCCCGCGGCGTAGGGGCCGGCGACGATCTCGGCCGGCTCGACTCCGGCGGCGCGAATGCACTGGCGCAGCGCCTCGATCGCGGCCGCCGGCGCGGTGACGATGCAGGCCTCCACGCGCAGCACGCGGCCTTCCAAGCCGCGGGGATCAGGCGTCAGCGGGCCGTCGTCGACCCGATAGCCGAGCGGCGCGACATGAAGCGCGGCGCGGCCCGGCGCGGGGGCGGCGTGAATCGCGGCGGCCAGCGCCGCCTGGGCCTCGCGCACGCCCACCGACTGGCCGCGCACTTTCGTCTGCCCGCACGCGATGCGCGCGGCGAGACCGGGCCCGGAATAGGATGCGACCACTTCATGGATCACGCTGTCGGCGCCGCGCTCGGCTTCATCGATCGCGATGCGGACGGCGCGCGCGCAGGACTCGAAATCATCGCCGGCGCCGGGCGCGCGGGCGTTCAGAATCCCGGCGCCGAGGACGTCAAGGCTGCGCCCGCGCCCGCCGGGCGCAGTGCAGCTCATCGGCGCGGCCAAGCACACGGTCTTCGACACGCCCACATCGAGCGCGGCCGCGATGAACGATTTGGCGCGGGCGGCGCGCGCCGGCGCCCCCGCCAGATCGAGGGCCATCAAACCGCTCCCGCATCCGAAGTCGAGGCGAGATCGCGCGGCCCGCCGAGCAGTTCGGGCGCGATGCGCACGCTCATGCGGCCGGGCGTGCGCAGATCGATGCGCGACACCGGACGATCGAGCAGGCGGTGCTCATTCTGCAAGCGCTCGAGCGTGGCGAGCGCGGCTTGCGGGTGGCGCTCGGGCAGCGCCACGACCGCGCCGGAGGCGACGTGCACGTCCCAGCGGCGATCGCCGACGCGCACGAGCGCGGTCGTGCGCGACCGCAGCGCCGGCAGATCCTCCATCGCGGCCAAGAGCGGCGCGGCCGCGGGGCCGGCGCCTTCGCCGACGACGAGCGGAAGTTCGGCGTTCTCGGCGGCCGGCTCGCCATGCAGACGCTCGCCGGCGGCGTCGATGACGCTGACATGGCCATGCTCCTGCCAACGCGCGACAGCGGCGCGGCGCTCGATCGCGATCCGGAGCGTGCCGGGCCACAAGCGCCGTACGCTCACATGCGCGACCCAATCGAGGCTCTCGATGCGCTCCTTCACCGCCTGGGGGTCGAGCGCGAGCAGCGAGTGGCCGTCATCGCCTTCAAGCAGCGCGCGCACTTCGGCCTCGCGCGCGCCGAGCGCGCCGGAAATCTCGATGGTCTCGACGCGGAAGCCCATCGCGGTCGCGGCGCCGTCCATGGTGTGGGCGGCCGCCTTGCCGACGTCGAAGAACGAACCGCCGAGCGCCGCGGCGCCGATCGCGGCGACGCACACCATGCCGCCAAGCACGGCCATGGTCTGCGCAACGCCCTTGCGCGTCAGCTTCGGCATGGCGAAGGCGGGACCGACCTTGTCCAGCTGCATGGTCGCCAGGCGCGGCGTGCCCATGCGCTTGCGCGGCGGCGGCGCATAATAATCCCCGCCCCCGCGCGCGTATCTTCTGGCCCTCATCGCGGGCATGACGCGTCCTCCAGGATCCACTTCACCAACGCATCGTAGTCCATGCCCACGAACGCGGCCTGCTCGGGGACGAGCGAAGTCGGCGTCATGCCGGGCTGGGTGTTGACCTCGAGGAGCGCGATCTTGCCGCGCACCGGGTCATACATGAAATCCGTGCGCGTCACGCCGCGGCAGCCGAGCGCGTCATGCGCATCCTCGGCCCAGCGCATCAGCTTCTTCGCGACATCGGCAGGCAATTCCGCCGGCAGGACGTGGCGCGAGCCGCCTTCGGCGTATTTGGCGTGGAAATCGTACCATTCGCCGGCCGGCAGAATCTCGGTGACGGCGAGCGCGCGCGAGCCGGTCTTCTCACCCAGCACGGTGACGGTGAGCTCCTTGCCGGAGACGAATTCCTCGACCAGCACGTCCTCGCCGAAGGACCAATCCGGATCGAGCAATTGCTCAGGCGGACGGTTCGCCCCTTCGCGCACGATAAAGACGCCTACGGACGATCCCTGCGCGTTGGGCTTGACGACATAAGGCAGCGCCATCGGGTGGGCCTTGGCGGCCTCGCGCCGATCCATCAGCTTGCCGGCGGCGAGCGGCAGGCCGGCCTGGGCGAACACGGCCTTGGCCTTGGCCTTGTCCATCGCCAGCGCCGAGGCGAGCACGCCCGAATGGGTGTAGGGGATGTTCAGGTATTCGAGCACGCCCTGGATGCGGCCGTCCTCGCCGCCGGGGCCGTGCAGGACGTTGAAGGCGGCGTCGGCGCCCGCGCCCTTCAGGCGTTCGAGCCAGTCCGGCTCCTTGGGATCGATCTCGACGACGTCATGGCCGAGGCGCTTGAGCGCGGCGACGCAGCCCGCGCCCGTGGACAGGCTCACAGACCGCTCGGGGCTCAAGCCCCCCAACAACACCGCCACCAGCGCCATTTCGCGCGCTCCCGTTCTGAACCGGAATGAGGCCACGCCAAGGTTAAGGCGGTGTTGTGGCGCTGCATTTTTTGCCGCCCTTATGGTTTGAATTTTATAGTGAATTTTGGGTTTAGACCGCGTCAGAAATGAACCGGCGTAAAGGATCTGAGCGCCCGCGTGCGCGACGGGTTGAGCATTCGGCAAGGGATCGCCAAAGCGGCGAGCCAGAGCTTGTGCAATCTCCTGCCTGGGGCGCCTCTATCTTGGGCGCCTGAAGTTTCGGCGCCCGACGCCGTGCCTCCATTCCTTGCCCGCCGTTCACCTCTGGCGCACCAGCCTCGCTGCAGCGACGGGAGGGTTGATGACGCGCATTCTGGTGGCGCATGCGCCGGCGGCGCAGAAGCGCGCGGCGCTGGTGATCGAGGCGCTGGCGGCGCTCGGCTACCGGATCGAGGCGGCGCCGGTCACGGCGCTCGCGCCGCACAAGCGCAGGAAGCTCGAGGGCGCCGTCGCGCAGGCCGGCGCCGTGGTGGTGCTCTGGTCCAAACACGCCGCGGAGGCGCCGGCCCTGCGGGCGACGGCCGACCGGGCGCGGGCGGCCGGCAAGCTGGCGCTGGCGCGGCTCGATGCGGCGGCGCCCCCCTTGGGGCTCAGCGCCTTCGATCTCTCCCGCTGGGGCGGATATCGTGACGCCAAGGCGTGGAAGCGCCTGCTCGCCGCGCTGCCGAAGGCGCCGGCGGCGCATGCCGGCGCAGTCAGGGAGCGGGGGCAAGCGGCGGCCGCCGGCGCCGGCGCAAACGCGAAGAAGAAGGGCGGCGCCCTCGCCTGGCTCGCGCTCGTCGTCATGCTGCTCGCCGCGGCTGGCGCGGGGGCGTATTTCGCCTGGAGCGCGGGGCTCATCGGCTAACGCGCCCACCCTCTTGTGAGGACCTCTTCTTCGAAAGGCGTGCTCGAAACCCTTCCCCCTCGGGGGAAGGGTAGGCATGGGGCGCGGGCATGAGGGGACCGCCAGCGCATCGTTCTGCTCGCTCCCTCCCCCTACCCCCGCCCCGAGGGGCGGGGGAGTTCCACGATCGTTCTTTGCGGAAGAGAGAAAAGGGGCGCGTTAGCCTGGCCGGCCGATGCGCTTGATCTCCCATTCGAGTTCGACGCCGGATTGGGCTTTCACCGCGGCGCGGACCTCTTCGCCCAGGCCTTCGATGTCGGCGGCGCTCGCCTGCCCCGTATTGATCAGGAAATTGGCGTGCTTCTCGCTCACTTGCGCGCCGCCGCGGCGGGCGCCGCGCATGCCCGCGGCGTCGACCAGCTTCCAGGCGCTGTCCCCGGGCGGGTTCTTGAAGGTGGAGCCGCCGGTTTTTTCGCGGATCGGCTGGGCGGCTTCGCGCTTCTCAGTGATCTCGGCCATTTTCGCGGCGACGGCATCGGGCGTTGACGGCGTTCCCTGGAACAGCGCGTCGAGGAAGATGAGGCCGGGCGGCAGCGCGTTCTTGCGATAGGTGAAGCCGAACTCGGCGTTCGTCAGGGTACGGACGGCTCCGCCGCGATCCATGGCGCGGGCGCTGACCAGAACGTCCTTGGTCTCGGCCCCGTAGCAGCCGGCGTTCATCATCAGCGCGCCGCCGATCGTGCCCGGCACGCCGGCGTAGAATTCAAGCCCCGCGATCCCGGCTTTCGCGGCGGTGCGCGCGACCATGGAATCGAGCGCGCCGGCGCCGGCCCTCACGCGCGCGTGGGGCAGCGCGTCGACGCCCGCGAAGGCGCGGCCCATCAAGCGGATGACGACGCCTGCGACGCCGCCGTCGCGCACGATCAGGTTGGAGCCGACGCCGATCGGCAGGATCGGGACATCGTCCGGCAGCGCACGCAGGAAATCCGCCAGATCGGCTTCGTCGGCCGGCAGAAAGAGCACGTCCGCCGGCCCGCCGACGCGGAACCAGGTGAACGGCGCAAGCGTCTCGCCGCGCATGATCTCGCCGCGCACCGCGGGCAGGTCAAAACTCATTTTCATTCCTTACGGTCATGTCTCGCGCGCGGCTGCGATCGCGCGCATCAGATTGGGCGTAGACCACGAGGCGACGCCCGTCCCCGCGAAAGCACGATGCGTCGTCCAGACATCGGCGTCGACGCACCACGCCAGCGCCAGGACGTGGGCGTCGCGGACGGCGCCGTTGCGGCTGGCGACAGCGTCGCGCAGCGCCCTCTCCGCCGGCGCCAGCACCGGCGCCAGCGCAGCGGTGGGAACGATGGTCATCTCGGCGACGAGGTCATCAACGACCGCGATCAATTCCGGGCGGCGCAGCCCCAGTTCGATGCGCCGACGCGCCTCCTGCACGGCGCGATCGGTGACGACAAGGCGCGCCCAGCCGGCGGCGGCCAAGAGCGCGCCCCCGCTGCGCCCGCGGGCGGCGGCCACAAGGATGGCGGCGTCCACCACGATGGTCGATGTCGGCGGGCGCACGGGTCAGCGCTGCGCGGTGAGCGCCCGCACCGCCTCGATCGACCAATCGATCGGATCGATGTCGCCGAACTCCGCCAGCGCGGCGTCATCGGCGGCGGCGTCGCGCCCGTGCGCCAGCGCCTCAGCCCGCGCCAGCACCGCCGCGAGGCGGTCGGGATCGGCCGCCTTGAGCGGCACCAGGAGCCCGACCGTGCGCTCGCCGGATTTGACCGGCGTCGGGCCCGAAAGCGCGCCGATGGTTTCGCCGGAGATCTTCTGCAGGTCGCGGATGCTGAGATGAGACACGATGGTTACATACCATCATATGTAAACCGTGTCCACGCCGTCGGGCTAGCGCCCCATGCTGGCTTCGGCCTGGGCGAGGCCGGCGCGGAGCGCGATGCGGCCGAGGGCGCCTTTGACGATCACGTCGAGCGCGCCGCCGGGGAGATAGTCGGCCGGGGCGACGAAGCTGACGCGATCCTCCGCGATCAAGGTGTGGATGCGCGAGACGCCGAGCGGATCGCTCCAGCGATAGGGATCGAGCACGGCGATGGCGCAGCCGCCTTGGCTCGCGACCATCTTCATCGAGGGAATGTCGGTGTCGCCGTCGCCGAGGAAGATCATGCGCTCGAACGGCAAGGGACGCTTGGCTTCGGGGATCCAGCGGTTCACCGCCTCGGTGTCCCAGACCGTTTCGATGCCCTTGTTGATGCGGAAGAGGAATTGGGTCTTGGTCGTGTAATTGATCGCGACCGCAGGCCATACCGCCTCGCCCGCCTTGTCATAGAGGAAGCGCGAGGCGAACACTTGGCGGAAGCGCGGATAGATCGCGCAGCCCTCGATCATCTCGTGAATGCCGGAGGAGATCACGTAGTGATCGATCTCGAGGCCCAGATCGGCGCCGAAGGCGTCGATGCGGTCGAACCAGTGGTCGAGACCGTCGAAGAGATCGGGATCGCGGCCGTGCCTTCTGAGCTCCTCGCGCGTGACGGGGCGCCCAGCAGCGCGTGCGGCCTCGATCATCTTCTGCATGTAGACGAGGATCTCGTCGGCGTTGTTGGCGCGCGCCACCTTGCGCACGTCGAGCCAGAATTCGTCGTGGCTCTGGCCGGCGATGTCGGGGATGAAGGAGCGCTCCTGCAGATTGCCGCGCGCGAGCGTGCCGTCGAAGTCATAGACGATGGCGCAGCGCAGCGGCTTCTGCTCGGCGGGCTTGGAGATTTGGCGCGGGGCGTGGGAAGCGGAATCCGGCATCTGCGCCACAGGGACGGAGTCGGCGCGCCGGTCAATGGCTAGAACGTCAGGTCGATCATGTAGGCGGTGGTCAAGATCACGATGATCGCCAAGGGCGCGCCCATGCGGCCGTAATCAATGAAGCGGTAATTGCCGGGGCCCATGACCAGGAGATTGTTCTGGTGGCCGATGGGGGTGAGAAAATCGCTCGAGGCGCCGATCAGCACGGCGATGAGGAGCGCATCCGGCGAAACGCCGATCGAATAGGCGACGCTGACGCCGATCTGGCCCATGATGATCGCCGTGGCGACATTGTTGAGGAAGATCGAAAGCAGCATGGTCGCGGTCGCCAGCGCAGCCGCGGCCCAGAACAGCGAGGCGCCGCCGAGCAGGTCGGCGAGCGCGGCTGAAGCGATGTCGGCCGCGCCGCTGGTCTGGAAGCTCTGCCCGACCGGGATCATCGCGCCGATCAGCACGATCACGGACCAATCGACGGAAGAATAGATCTCCTTCGGCGGCAGAAAACGCAGCGCCGCAAGGCCGGCGGCGGCGGCGGTGAACGTGAACGCCGTCGACATGCCGAAGGCTGCGGACGCGACGACGGCGGCGGCGTAGATCGCCACCGCAATCGCCGCGCGCGCGCGATTGAAGGAAACGATCGGACGGCGGGCGACCTCAAGCAGGCGCGCATAGCGGGCGTATTCGGCGATGCGGGCGGCGGAGCCGTGGATGGTGAGCTGATCGCCGGCCTCGATGCGCAGGCGCGATAGCGGCGCGCGTTCGCCGGCCGCGCGCACGCCGCCGGCGATCGCGGCGATGTCGCCATTGGTCTCCCAGCGGATCTCGTCGAACGGGCGACCGTTGAGCGGGGAGCCGTAGCCGACGACCGCGACGATCGTGGTGGCGTCGTCGGCTTGCGAGCGCTGGCCGTGCATCGGCAGGGCGGCCTTGCGCGCGACGTCGAGGGGATCGCTGGTCGACGTGACGAGCAGCCGGTCGCGCGCCTGCAGCGGGCGCGCCGTCTCCAGGTCGAGCGCGCGACTGCCGCGGAGCACGGCGAGGACCGCGACTTTCGCGCTCTTCAGACGTTCGAGGATTTTCTCCGACGTCGGCTCATCGAGGTCGTCAGAGGCAAGCGGGCCAAGCTCGAACGTGGCGAGCAGGCCGTCGTCGGCGCCCTCGCCGGCGTCGCGCCTGGGCGTCAGACGCCAGCCGATCAGGCAGATATAGGCGACGCCGGCCAGCGCCACCGCGCCGGCGACCGGGGTCATGGCGAAGAAAGCGAAGGGCGCGCCCAATTGATCCTCGCGCACAGACGACAGGATCAAGTTCGCCGGCGTGCCGATCAAGGTCGTCATGCCGCCGAGAATGGTGGCGAAGGCGAGCGGCATGAGGCCGGCGCTCGCCGGCAGGTTCGACGCGCGGCAGACGCCGACGACGGCCGGCATGGTGATCGCGAGCGCGGCGATGTTGTTCATGAAGGCCGAGAGCGCAGCGCCGACGATGAGCAGCGCGGCGAGCTGCAGCGCGAACGGCGCCTGCAGCGCCGCAAGGCGATCGGTCAGCGCGTCGGCGGCGCCGGTGATCTCGACCGCACGGCCGATGATCAGCACCGCGACGATCACGATGACGGCGGGATCGGCGAAGCCCGAGAACGCCCGCGACGCGGGCACAAGCCCCAGCAGCAGACAGGCCGCCAGCGCAATGAGCGCGACAAGATCGTGGCGCACCTTGCCCCATGCGAACAGCGCCAGCGCACAGGCCAGCACGATCACGCTGGCCGTGGCCGGCGCGAACGGCGCGATCTCGATCACGCCGCCGCCTTGAGCTTCTCCGGGAGCGCGTTGGCGTAGGCGGTGATGTCGCCGGCGCCGAGACAGACGACAAGGTCGCCGGCGCGGGCCTCGGCGCGGACGAAGTCGGCGAGGCCGTCGAGGCCCGGCAGCAGGCGCGCATGTTCATGCCCCGCCTTGGCGATCTCGGCCACGAGATGGGCCGCGTCGATCCCCGGGAGCGGGCTTTCGCCCGCCGGGTAGACCTCGGTCACGGCGACGATGTCGGCCTCCGCGAAGCAGCGCGCGAAATCGCTGAACAAGTCCCGCAGCCGCGAATAGCGATGCGGCTGCACGACGGCGATGACGCGCCCTTCGGCGACTTCGCGCGCGGCCTTCAACACCGCGGCGATCTCGACGGGATGGTGGCCGTAATCGTCGACGATGCGGACGTCGTTCCAGTAGCCGACGGTGGTGAAGCGCCGCTTGACGCCGGTGAACTTCTTCAGGCCGGCGCGAATTTGCGCGTCGTTGACGCCGAGTTCGCGCGCCACGGCTATGGCGGCCAGCGCGTTCTGCAGATTGTGACGCCCGGCCATGGGCAGGAACAGATCGTGCAAGGTCACGCCGGGGCCCTCGCCGCGCTTGCGCGCCACGACGTCGAACATGGTCCCGTCGCGGCCCGGGCGCACATGCACGGCGCACACGTCCGCCTGCGGATCGAAGCCGTAGGAAATGATGCGCCGCTCCAGGATGCGCGCCGCAAGCGCCTTCACGACAGGATGGTCCACGCACATCACGGCGAAGCCGTAGAACGGAATGTTCTCGACGAAGGCGTGATAGCCGTCGTGCATCGCCGCGACCGAGCCGTAATGGTCGAGATGTTCGGGATCCATGTTGGTGACGATCACTGCGGTCGCGCGCAGGCGCGTGAACGTGCCGTCGCTCTCGTCCGCCTCCACGACCATCCAGTCGCCGGCGCCGACGCGGGCGTTGGAGCCGTAGGCGTTGATGATGCCGCCATTGATGACGGTGGGATCCTCGCCGCCCGCCTCCAGGAGCGCGGAGACGAGCGAAGTGGTCGTCGTCTTGCCGTGCGTGCCGGCGATCGCGACCGTCCATTTCAGGCGCATCAGCTCGGCCAGCATCTCGGCGCGGCGCACGATCGGGACGCCGCGCGCACGCGCGGCCTCGGTCTCGGGATTGCCGTTCTTGATCGCGGAGGAGACGACGACGACGCCCGCGCCGTCGAGGTTCTCGGCCGCATGGCCGATGAAAATGCGCACGCCCAGCGCCTTCAGCCGCTCGGTGTTGGCGCTCTCCTTGGCGTCGGAGCCCTGCACCTCATAGCCGAGGTTGCGCATCACCTCGGCGATGCCGGACATGCCGATCCCGCCGATGCCGACGAAATGCACGGGGCCCACATCAAACGGAACAGGTCGAACGGTCATTGGCGTCCGGTCATTGTTGAAGGTCTCGTAAGGTCATCACGAAAGAGAGAGCCATAAACCGGCCCGCGCGCAAGCAATGTCATCGCCGCGCGCTTGATGCGAAGCCCTCAGCCGATTATGACGGCGGCGTCAACCAAGAGGAGCGCCCCATGGCCCTGGACGGCAACTGGAACATCGAAATCAATTCGCCGATGGGCGTGCAAAAAGGCACGCTGGAACTCTCCACCGCGGGCGGCAAGCTCACCGGCAAGCAGAAGGGCCAGCAAGGCGAACTGCCGGTCGACGGGTCGGTCGAAGGCGACAAGGGCAAGTGGTCCGCGCAGGTGACGACGCCGTTCCCGATGACGCTCGAATTCGACGTCACCGCCTCCGGCGACACGCTCTCGGGGACAGTGAAGGCCGGCTCCTTCGGCTCGTTCCCGGTCAAGGGCACGCGCGCCTAAGCAAGCAGGTTTCCGTGGCGACGTTCGGCTCGGGGGCGCCGCCAAGGCGCCGCCGCGCCGAATGCACGTGCGCGATTCAGATGACGGCGAGACCCGCTTTTCTCGCATTCGCCTTCATCTTGGCGTCCAACGTGAGAAGCGAGGCGCCGGCGCGTGCGGCCATGGCCGCGTGCAGCGCGTCAGCGCCATGGAGATTGATCTCGAAGCGCCGCACGAAAAGGCCGGCCGCCGTGACGTCGGCAGGCCGTATGTCGAGGCGGTTCTGCGTGGCGAGCCATGCATCGAAGTTGGCGAGCGCCTGATTGGCGGCCGCGGCGGAGAGTTCTTTCGTGCGCACCATGCGCGCGATCGCCGAGGCAGCTTCCAAGGCCGCCAAGTCACTGATCACGATCGGATCGGAGAGGGCCGCCAGCATCGCACTCGCGCGGTTGGAAAGCGCATCTGGCACGAACAAGGCCACAAGCACGTTTGCGTCCACGTAGACGCTCACAGCCACCCGTCTTCCCGCACGCCGCGGATAAGATCGACGGCGTTCGGGCCGCCGCTCTTGCGGACGATCGCCTTGCGCTGCTCGGCCAGCCGATCGAGCTCCGCTTGGGTTATGCGGCGCGGGGCTGCGGCGAGGGGCCTCAACTCGACAACGGGCTTGCCATGGCGGGTGATGACGACGCCCTCACCCTTCTCCGCGCGCTCGATCAGCTCAGAAAGACGCGCCTTGGCTTCCGCGACGCTGAAATCCGCCATGGCAATATTATAGTCATAGGATGGTCATTTCGTCAAAGCGGCGCCCGGCAACGTCGCTACGCCGCGAGGCTCTCGGCGAGATCGGCGAGGGATTTGGCGGCGTCGGGATTGCCGGCGGCGCGGGCGGCGGCGGCGCGAACGGAAAGATCGTGCGTATCGGCCAGCCGCTGGGCGAGCACGCGCGCGAGCGCCTCGGGCGTGAAGGCGGGCTCCGCGATCACGTCGGCGGCGGCGACCTTGACCATGCCCTCGGCGTTGGCCGTCTGGTGATCATCGGCGGCGATGGCGAGCGGGATGAGGATCGCGGGACGGCCCGCGACCATCAGCTCCGTCACCGATGAGGCGCCGGCGCGCGAAATCACGAGATGCGCCGCGCTCAGCCGATCGCCCATGTCGGCGAAGAAGGGCGCGATGTCGGCGCCGGCGACGCCGGCCGCCGCGTAGGCCGCCTTCACCGCCGCCACCTGCTCCTCGCGGGCCTGCTGCACGATGTGCAGGCGCCGGCGCAGCGCTTCCGGCAAGAGCGCCACGCCCGCGGGGATGACTTCGCCGAACAGCTTCGCGCCCTGGCTGCCGCCGATGACCAGGAGATTGAGCGCGCCGCCCGCGGGCGCCAGCGGATAGCCGCGCGCGCGCGCTTCAAGGATGGGCGGGCGCACGGGATTGCCCGTCACAACCTTGCGCACGTCAGCCGGCATGCGATCGAGCCGCTCGAAGGCGCAGGCGACGGCTTTGGCGTCCTTGGCGAAGTAGCGGTTGACGCGGCCGAGCACGGCGTTCTGCTCATGGATCAGGATCGGGCGCTTCTGCGCGCGCGCGGCCCAGCACGCCGGCAGCGCGGGATAGCCGCCGAAGCCGGCGACGAGGGCGGGATCTAGCTCGTTCAGCTTCTGCTTCGCCGCGCCGATTCCGCGCCAGATCTTGAACGCCGCCAAGCCCGCCGTGATCGGGTTCCTCGATTGGATGGTCGCGGCGGGCACATCCTCGATGGCGTCGGCGGGAAAGTTCTGTGCGTAGCGGCGCCCGCGCGCGTCCGTCATCAGCACGACGCGCCAGCCGCGCCTGCGCATCTCCTCGGCGAACGCGGCGGCGGGAAAGAGATGCCCGCCCGTGCCGCCGGCGGCGATGAGCAGCGTCTTGGTCATGCGCGCGATCCGCGCAAGCACATGTTGCACCCTTCCCCCTTGGGGGAAGGGTAGCGATGGGGGGCGTATTCAAGAAGGCGAGGGCCGCGACGACCGCGGATGGTTCTGCGCGCCCCCCACCCCCTGCCCCCTCCCCCAAGGGGGAGGGGTGAAGATGCTCGGTCTGCGGATGAAGCGCTCACTGCACGCCTCCGTCATAGAGATAGGCGCCGGGCCGTTTGCGGGTGAGCGCGAGGATGAAGCCGAAGGCGAGCGCCGAACCGATCATCGAAGAGCCGCCATAGGATACGAACGGCAGCGTCATGCCCTTGGCGGGAATGAGGCTCAGGTTGACGGCGATATGGATCGCGGCCTGGGTCACGAGCAGCGTGACGAGGCCGGCGGCGGCGAGCTGGGCGAAGGGATCAATGAGGCGGCTCGCGCGTGAAAGGCCGCGCCAGAGAATCCAGACGAACAGCGCGACCAGGCCCATCGAGGCGAACAAGCCGAACTCCTCGGCGGCGACGGCGTAGATGAAATCGGCGTGCGCATCAGGCAGCAGGCGCTTCACCTGCCCCTCGCCGGGCCCCGCGCCGAACAGGCCGCCGGCCTTGATCGCCTCGATCGCCTGGGTGACCTGGTAGCCGCGCTCTTCGGGGTTGAGATAGGCGTCCACACGCGCGCGCACATGCGGCTCGAACAGATAGAGCGCATAGCCCATGCCCGCGGCCGCTACCGCCCCGCCGACGAGCCAGCGCCAGGACACGCCGGTCAGCAACAGCATCACGCCGAACACGAAACCGAGCAGCGCCGTCTGCCCCACATCGGGCTGCGCGAGCAGGAAGAGCGCCGCGGGAACCAAGGAGGCGAGCGCCGCCCAGTGGCCGGGAAAGCCGGGACGCTTCAGATGCTCGCTCAACATCCAGGCCCACACCACGATGATCGCGGGCTTCAAGATCTCGACGGGCTGCACCGAAAACGCGCCCAAGCTGATCCAGCGCGCCGCGCCCTTGATGTCGGGAAAGAAGAACGCCGCGACGCCGACGAGAACGAGCGAAAGCAGATAAAGCACCGCGCCGATGCGGCGCACGGCGATCAGCGGCAGCGCCGCGGCGGCGAACAGCACAGCTGCGCCGAGCGCAGCAAAAAGCGCGTGGCGCGCCGCGAAATGGAAACTGTCTTCGACCTGGATGCGCGCGGTGACGGCGGGGCTCGCGGCCATGGCGAACACGATCCCGAGCGCAAGCAGCACGCCGCCCGCGGCCAGCAGATTCTGATCGAGCGAGCGGAAGCCGGCCGCGACCATGCGCCAGCGGGCGACGAGGTCGCCGCGCTCGGCCGCGGTGAAATCAGGGCGTGCGCTCATCCTGCGCTCGCGTCCATCGAAGGGGCGAGCGCCAGCTTGGCGACGAGCGCCTTGAACGCATCGCCGCGCGCTTCGTAGTCGCGGAACTGATCATAGGAAGCGCAGGCGGGCGACAAGAGCACGACCGGATCAGGATCGCCGCTCTTCTTGGCGTCGGCGAAGGCCTGCGCCACCGCATGCTCCAGATCGCCGCATTGCACGACCGGCGCCTGCCCCTCGAGCGTGCGCGCGAAATCCTTCGCCGCCTTGCCGATCAGATACACGCCGGCGAGGCGTGAGAAGAAGCGCTGCAGGCCTTCGACGCCGCCCTCCTTGGCGACGCCGCCGGCGATCCAATAGACGCGCGGAAAGACGGCCAGCGCCTGCGCGGCGGCGTCGGCGTTGGTGGCCTTGGAATCGTTGATGAAGCGCACGCCGGAGACGATCCCGGCCTCCTCCAGGCGATGCGGCAGGCCTTTGAAGCTGGTGAACGCGGCGGCGATCACGCGCCGCTCCAGGCCGAACGCACGCAAGGCGGCGTAGGCGGCGGCGGCGTTCTGCGCGTTGTGCGCGCCCTTGAGGTTGGGCGCCTCTGCGAGATCGAAGACCTGATCGGCGCGCGCGCCCAGGGCGTCGAAGAGCTTGCCGCCCAGCGCGCAGACGCCTCTCGACAGCGCCTGGCCCGAGGAGATCGGCGCAACCTGGCGGGCGCCATGGGCGATGAGCTCCGTGCACACGCGCGAACCGATCGCGTCGTCGACGCCGATCACCGCCCAATCGCCGGCGCCCTGATTGGCGAGGATGCGCCGCTTGGCGGCGATGTAGTTCTCCATCGAGCCGTGGCGGTCGAGATGATCGGGCGTGGTGTTGAGCCATACGGCCACGTCGCAGCGCAGCGTGCTCACCAGATCGAGCTGGAAGCTCGAGAGTTCGAGCACGTAGAACGCGCCCGCATGCAGCGGCGCCAGATCGAGCGCCGCCTGGCCGATATTGCCGCCGACGCGGGCGTCCTTGCCCGCCTCCTTCAGCGCATGGCCGATCAGCGCCGTCGTCGTCGACTTGCCGTTGGTGCCGGTGACGCCGATCACTTTGGGCCGCTGGTGCGGGGCCAGCGCATTCACGGCGCCGGCGAAAAGCTCGACGTCGCCGATGACCGGCACCCCGACGGCGCGCGCCAGCGCCACCACCCGATGCGGCTCGGGATGATCGAGCGGCACGCCCGGCGAGAGCACGAGGGCGGCGAAGCCGCGCCAGTCGCGGGCGTTGATGTCGGACAGGGGCACGCCTTCGGCCAAGGCGTCGGCGCGGGCGGCTTCGCTATCGTCCCAGGCGTGGACGCGGGCGCCGCCGGCGGCCAGCGCCTTGGCGGCCGCGCGCCCGGTGCGGGCGAGGCCGAACACCGCGACGTCGCGGTCCGCATAGTGCCGGATCGGAATCATCTATGGGGCAAGACTCTCACCGGAGCTTCAGAGTCGCCAGCCCGATCAACGCAAAGATCACCGCCACAATCCAGAACCGGATGACGATGGTGGGCTCCTGCCAGCCCAGCTTCTCGAAATGATGGTGGAACGGCGCCATCAGGAAGACGCGCCGGCCCGTGAGCTTGAACCAGGCGACCTGGATCATCACCGAAAGCGCCTCCAGCACGAAGAGGCCGCCGACGATGGCGAGCACGATCTCATGCTTGGTCGCGACCGCCACCGCGCCCAGGAGCCCGCCGAGCGCCAGCGATCCCGTGTCGCCCATGAACACGCGCGCGGGCGGGGCGTTGTACCAAAGAAATCCGAGCGAACCGCCGATCAGCGCGCCGAGCAGCACCGAGAGTTCGCCTGCGCCCTTGACGTGATTGACGCCCAGATAGTCGGCGAAGACGAAATTGCCGACGAGATAGGCGATGAAGCCGAAGGTTCCCGCGGCGATGATGACGGGCACGATCGCCAGGCCGTCCAGGCCGTCGGTGAGATTCACGGCATTGCCGGCGCCCACCACAACGATCATTGCGAAAACCACAAACAGGGGACCGAGCGGAATGACGGTGCCTTCCTTGACGAAGGGCAGCGCCAGATCGGTGAGCGGCGTGTCCCAGCTCACCAACGCCTGCCAGAATTGCAAATCGCTGCGCTGTTCGGGCGCAAGATTGATCCACACCTCCGACAACATGATCAGCACCGCGCCGAAGGCGACCATGAATTCGAGCGCCAGCCGGATGCGGCCGGAGAGGCCGGCATGGGCCTGCTTGGTCACCTTGCTGTAATCGTCGATGAAGCCGATGGCGCCGAAGCCGGCCGTCACCAGGAGCACCGCCCAAACATAACGATTGGTCAGGTCGGCCCAGAGCAGCGCGGCCACGCCCACGCTGATCAGGATGATGAAGCCGCCCATGGTCGGCGTGCCGCCCTTGGTGAGCAGATGGCGCTCGGGGCCGTCGGCGCGAATCGGCTGGCCTTTGCCCTGCACCTTCTTCAGCCAGCTGATCAGCGGCCAGCCGATCAGGAACGCCACGACGATCGCCGTGACGATCGCGCCGCCCGTCCTGAAAGTGATGTAGTTGAAAAGATTGAAGAAGAGAGATTGATCTTTGAACGCGCCCAGAAGCGTCAGCATGCGTTCATCCCCTAGCTCGCCGCCAGTCGCGTGAGCGCTTCGACGACCCGCGCCATGCGCGACCCGTTCGACCCTTTGACCAAGACGACGTCCCCATCCCGCAAGGCGGCCGTCACCTGCGGCGCGAGAAGCTCCGCAGTCTCGGCATAGCCGCCCCGCCTGCCGGGCGGAAGCCGGTCATAGAGCGCGGCCATGAGCGGGCCGGCGGCGAAGACGATATCCACACCCGCGCGAGCCAGCGGTTCGGCGAGGCCCGCATGCAGCGCCTGCGCCTCCCTACCAAGCTCCAGCATGTCGCCGAGCGCGACGATGCGGCGGCGCGCCTTGCGCGCGGCCAGCGTCTCGAACGCGGCGGCCATCGAGGCGGGATTGGCGTTGTAGGAATCGTCCACCAGCGTGAACGCGCCGAAGGCGGCTTCGATCCGGCGCGCCTGGCCCCGGCCTTCGATATCGCGAAAGTTCGCCAGCGCATGGGCGGCGGCGAAGAGATCGCCGCCGGCGAGATCGGCGGCGGCGAGGGCGGCGACGCTGTTGAGCGCCCAGTGCGCGCCGGTCGCGCCGATGCGGTAGCGGATTTGGCGGCCGAGGATGTCGGCCTCGGCGACGGCGCCCTCTTCGCTCATCTCGAATTTCAGGAGCCGCGCTTCGCAGCCCTCCTCGCGGCCGAAGCGGATGACGGCGCTGGCGCATTCCTCGGCGCGTGCGATCAGGCGCGATGCGGCGGGCGACTCATTGGGCACGAGCGCTGCGCCTTCGGGCTCGAGGCCGGCGAAGATGTCGCCTTTCTCATCGGCGATAGCTTCGATCGAGCCCAGGTGCTCGATGTGCGCCGGCGCGATCCAGGTGACGATGGCGACGTGCGGCTTCACCAGCGCGCTCAGCGGCAGAATCTCGCCGCGATGGTTCATGCCGATCTCGAACACGCCGTAGGCGGACGATTGCGGCATGCGCGCCAGAGTCAGCGGCACGCCCCAGTGATTGTTGTAGCTCTTCACCGATTTGTGCGTCGCTCCCGACGCCGCCAGGCAGGCGGCGAGCGCTTCCTTGGTGGAGGTCTTGCCGACAGACCCGGTGACGGCGACGCGTTTGGCGGGCGTACGCTCGCGTGCGGCCTCGCCCAGGCGGCGCAGGCCTTCGAGCACGTCGCCGACGACGAGGCAGGGCCCGTGCGGCTGGGCCTTCTCGGCGTCGCTCACCAGCGCCGCGCAGGCGCCGGCGGCGAAGGCTTGCGGAATGAAGTCATGCCCGTCGCGGACATCCTTCAGCGCGGCGAACAGATCGCCAGGCTGGAGCGTGCGGGTGTCGATCGAGACGCCCGAGGCGATCCAGGAATCGGCGCCGATGAGGCGCCCATGCGCGGCGTCGCGCGCATCTTCCGCGAGCCAGAGCGGGTTCATGGCGTCGCTCGGAGCGCGGGACGCCTGCCCGCATCCGCGTGTGCGGGCCGGAAGCCCGCGGGCCAAAGGTCACGCATGCGACCGCTCCTTCAGCGCCTTCAGCGCCTCGCTCTGATCCGAGAACGGAATGATCTCGCGCCCGACGATCTGGCCGGTCTCATGGCCCTTGCCGGCGATGAGCAGCGCGTCGCCCTGGCGCAGCATCTCGACGCCGGCTGCGATCGCCGCGGCGCGGTCGCCGATCTCCTGGGCGGCGGGCGCAGCCGCCAGGATCATCTTGCGGATCGCGGCGGGATCCTCCGTGCGCGGATTATCGTCGGTGACAATCACGACGTCGGCCAGCTTGGCGGCGACGGCGCCCATCTTGGCGCGCTTGTCCTTGTCGCGATCGCCGCCGCAGCCGAACACGAGCACGATGCGCCCCGGCGCGTGGGGGCGCGCGGCGCGCAGCAGCACGTTCAGGCCGTCGGGCGTGTGCGCGTAGTCGACGAACACATGCGCGCCCGCGGCCGTCGCGCCGACATGCTCCATGCGGCCCTTGACCGGCTTCAGCCGCTCGAGCGCGGCGTAGACGACGTGCGGCTCCTCGCCCATCGCCAGCGCGAGCGCCGCCGCGGTGACGGCGTTGATCGCCTGGAACTCGCCGATTAGCGGCAGTTCGACCTTGGCCTCGGCGCTCTTCCATTTGAGCGTCAGCGTCTGGCTCGCGGGATGGGGCGCGATCTCGGCGATCTTCAGCCCGGCGCCGCCGGCGCGCCAGCCGGCGGTGACGACGCGCAAGCCTTCCGCGCCGCGCGCGAACGCCTCGGCCTCGGGCGAATCCGCATTGATCACCGCGATCCCCGGGCGGCGCACATGCGCCCAGATCCGCATCTTAGCGGCGCGATAGGCCTCCATCGTCTGGTGATAGTCGAGATGGTCCTGAGTGAGATTGGTGAAGGCGGCGGCGTCGAAGGCGAGCGCGTCGACGCGGCGCTGCTCGAGGCCATGGCTCGACACCTCCATCGCGGCGTGCGTTATCCCCGCTTGCGCCAGCATCGTCAGCGTACGGTGCAATTGGACGGGATCGGCCGTGGTGTGGCCGAGATCGAGGCGGCGTTCGGCGTCGCTTGCGCTCCAGATCGCGCCCAGCGTGCCGAGGCTCGCTGCGCGCCTGCCGGCATGGGCCCAGATCTGGCGCAGGAAATCGACGGTGGAGCTCTTGCCGTTCGTGCCGGTGACGCCGACCAGATGATCCGGGCGGCCGGGATGGAAGGCCGCCGCCGCCCAGGCCAACTCGGCGCGGACGTCCTGGACGATCAGATGCGGGACGCCGGGATCGGCGTTGAGATCGCCGGCCGACATCACGGCGGCCGCGCCGCGCGCGACGGCGTCGGCGACGAAATCGCGGCCGTGGGCGGCAGCGCCCGCGACCGCTGCGAAGAGAAAGCCGGGCTCGACCCTGCGGCTGTCGGCAGTGACGCCGGTGACCACGACCTCGGCGATCGCAGCGGGCGCGGCGTCGATCAGCTCCCCAAGCTTCATCGCTTCTCCTTCCTCCGCGCGCGCCTATTGCGCGGCCACGCGCAGCCCCAGCGCCGGCGCGATCCTGGCCGCGATCCGGCCCACCGCC
>JACAEE010000120.1 GCA_013389015.1 Hydrogenophilaceae bacterium
CGCGCGATCGCGCGTGCGGCGATCGCGCGCGCCAGCGGATCGGCGGCGAACGCATGGGCGCTGCCGCGATAGAGATTGCGCGGAAACTGATCGAGCAGCAGCAGAAGCGCCAGCGCGCCTTCGGCGCTCTCCTCCCAGTCCGCGCATGCGCCGCGCGCGGCCGCGTGATGGAGGGCCTCGAAGCGCGTTCGGATCGCCTCGTCGAACGCCTCGTCCTTGGCGAACCAGGCGTCCGCGCCCGCCTCGCGCCAGAAGCGCACGATCGCTTGCGCTGATGAATTGCTCACGCGCGCGATGTAGGGTGCGCGTGCGCCCCCGCCAATACGGCGCGACCGAAAGAGGAGCGGATGAAGGTTTTCTATGAGCGCGACGCCGATCTCGCGCGGATCAAGCAGAAGCGCGTGGCGATCGTCGGCTTCGGCAGCCAGGGCGCAGCGCACGCGCTCAATCTGCGCGACTCCGGCGCCGCCGATCTGGTCGTGGCGCTGAAGTCCGGTTCCGCCTCGGCCGCGAAGGCGCACGCCGCGGGCCTGCGCGTCGTCTCCGTGCGCGAGGCGGCGTCCTGGGCCGATATCGTGATGCTGCTCGCGCCGGATGAGACGCATGAGGAAATCTACGCCGCCGAGATCGCGCCGGCGATGCAAGCGGGCAAGATGCTGCTCTTCTGCCACGGCTTCTCGGTGCATTTCGGCTTCGTCGTCCCGCCGAGCGATGTCGACGTCGCCATGGTCGCGCCCAAAGGGCCGGGTCCCGCCGTGCGCGCCGCTTACGAGAAGGGCGGCGGGCTGCCGTGCATCGTGGCCGTGCATCAGGACGCCAGCGGCGAGGCCCTGCAAACCGCGCTCGCCTACGGCGCCGCCATCGGTTGCGGCCGCGCCGGCATGATCGAGACCACGTTCAAGGCCGAGTGCGAATGCGATCTCTTCGGCGAGCAGGTGGTGCTGTGCGGGGGCCTCGCCGAACTCGTGCGCGCCGCGTTCGAGACGCTGGTCGAGGCGGGCTATCCCCCGGAGATGGCCTATTTCGAATGCCTGCACGAAGCCAAGCTCACCGCCGATCTCATGCACGCGCAGGGCATCGCCGGCATGAACCTGAAAATCTCCAACACCGCCGAGTACGGAGAATATGTCGTCGGCCCCCGCATCATCACGGCGGCGACACGCGCCGAGATGAAGCGCGTGCTGGAGGACGTACGTTCAGGCCGCTTCGCGCAGGCCTGGATGGCCGAGCACCGCGCCGGCGGCGTGAACTTCAAAGCCATGCGCGCGAAGGCCGCTGAGCATCCCATCGAAAAGATCGGCGCCGAAGTGAGGCGCTTGCAGCCATGACGCGCCCGCCCTTGCCCGCCCCGCCGCATCGCGGCGGCTGCCTCTGCGGTGCCGTGCGCTTCGCCTACGCCGCCCGTCCCCTCGGCTTGAACGCCTGCCACTGCATGGACTGCAAGAAGCTCTCCGGCGCCGACGCGTTCCATGTGCTGATGGGCGAGCGCGCCGCGCTCGTTCATGAGAGCGGAGAACTGACGCGCTGGCGCAAGCGCGCCGACAGCGGCCGCGAGGTCGATATCGTGCGCTGCGCCGCCTGCGGCGTGCGCCTCTGGCACGAGCCGGTCTCGGCGCCGACCTTCGCCTTCATCTGCGCCGGCGCGCTCGACGATTCCAGCTGGTTCGTGCCCTCGTCGCACATCTGGGTGGAGAAGGCCGGCGCCAGCTTCACGCCCGCGCCGGATGCGCTCCTGGTCGAAGGCCAGCCGCCCGATCGCGCCGCGCTCTTCGCCGCCTTCGATCGGCTCTATCCCCCGTGAGCGACGTGGTGCGCGCGCGACGGATCGCATCCGCTGCGGCGTTCAAGCCGGCGATGGATCGCCGCAGCTTTCTCCTCGCCGGCGCGGGCCTCGCGCTTGCGCCCACGATCGCCGCGCCTGCATCGGCGCAGCCGTCGCGCTTCGCCGCCGCCGCCCGCTATTCCGCCGAACGCCTGGGCGTGTCGCTGCTCGTCATCGAGGGCGGGCGGACGCTGTTTGAGGACTATCCGCGCCCAGGCGGCCCCGCGCGCGGCTGGGAGCTCGCGAGCGGAACCAAGAGCTTCACCGGCGTGATGGCCGCCGCGGCGGTGCAGGATCGCCTGCTCGCCTGGGACGAACCCGCCGCCGAGACATTGCCGGAATGGCGCGATGATCCGCGCAAGCGTCGCATCACCATCCGCGACATCCTCTCGCTGACGAGCGGCGTCGGCGGCCCCATCGGGCGCCCGCCCACCTATGCCGAAGCCATCCGCGCGCCCGCGACCTACGAGCCCGGCCAGCGCTTCCAATATGGCGCGACCCCGTTCCAGATCTTCGGCGAGATCATGCGCCGGAAAACCGGCGGCGATCCGCTCGCCTATCTGCGCCGCCGCGTGTTCGATCCGCTCGACATCCGCCCCACGCACTGGCGCCGCGGCGCGGACGGGATGCCCCACATGCCCCAAGGCGCAGGCTTCACCGCGCGCGATTGGTCCGTATTCGGACGGTTCGTCATCGATGGCGGCCGCGCCGGGCGTCGCCAGCTCGTCGATCGCGAAGCGCTCGACGCCTGCTTCGCGCCGAGCCAGGCCAATCCCGGCTACGGCCTCTCCTGGTGGCTGCTGCGGCCCGGCCTCATCCCCCCCGGCCCCGGCGCCGGCATCCCGCAGGACGCCGATCTCCGCGGCTTCACCGATTTTGTCATGGCCGCCGGCGCCGGCAACCAGCGCCTCTATCTCTCGCGCCAGCGCGATCTCATCATCGTGCGCCAGGGACGCTTCCGCGGTCTGCGCCGCGCGCCGCGCTGGTCCGACGCCGAATTCCTGCGCCTCATTCTCGACGCCTAGGGCCGCGGCCTCCATCCTGCATTGCCGCCGGCCTTCGATTGCGGGCAAGATGCCCCCCGGAGGAACGCATGGCGACGCCGCAAAGACCGATCGGATCAGGCT
Source organism: Hydrogenophilaceae bacterium (assembly GCA_013389015.1). Taxonomy (GTDB): domain Bacteria; phylum Pseudomonadota; class Alphaproteobacteria; order Caulobacterales; family Aquidulcibacteraceae; genus CADEEL01. The sequence goes on from JACAEE010000120.1 coordinate 2,950, forward strand.
TCGGCGCGCGCACGACGGCGCGCGAAGCGTGCGCGGGCGTCGATCTGCGAGGGCGCGTCGCGATCGTCACCGGCGGCTATTCGGGCCTGGGGCTGGAGACCACGCGCGCGCTCGCCGAAGCGGGCGCGACGGTGATCGTGCCCGCGCGCACGCCGGAGAAGGCGCGCGCTGCGCTTGCCGGCCTCGCCAATGTCGAGCAGGAAACGCTCGATCTCGCCGACCCGGCCAGCATCGACGCGTTCGCGGAGCGCTTTCTGGCGAGCGGCCGCCCGCTGCACATCCTGATCAACAACGCCGCCATCATGGCCGCGCCCCTGATGCGCGATGCCCGCGGCTACGAAGCGCAATTCGCCACCAATCATCTCGGCCACTTCCATCTCGCCGCGCGGCTCTGGCCGGCGCTGGCGAAGGCGAACGGCGCCCGCGTCGTGTCGCTCTCCTCGATCGGTCATCGCCGCGCGCCGGTGAATCTGGAGGATCCGAGCTTCGAACGCGGCGCCTATGACAAATGGGAATCCTACGGCCGCGCCAAATCCGCCAACGCCCTCTTCGCCGTGGGCCTCGATAAGCGCGGCGCGCCGCACAATGTGCGCGCCTTCGCCGTCCATCCCGGCGGCATCATGACCGACCTGCAGCGCTTCATGCCGGAGGAAGAGAAGCGCGCCATGGGCTGGATCGATGAGCACGGCCGCGTCAATGATCGCTTCAAGACGCCCGAACAGGGCGCCGCGACCAGCGTCTGGTGCGCCGTCTCGCCCCAGCTTGCGGGCATGGGCGGGGTCTATTGCGAGGATTGCGACGTCGCCCAAGCCGTGCCCGCCGACGCGCAGACCTGGTCCGGCGTCCGCCCCTGGGCGATCGATCCGGACACGGCCGATCGTCTCTGGGCGCTGAGCGAACGGATGACGGGCGTGCGGTTTGAGCCGTGATGCGCCTCGTCTTTCTCTACGGCCCACCGGCCGCCGGCAAGCACACGATCGGCGGATTGTTGAGCGAGAAGGCCAGCCTTCCGCTCTTCCACAATCATCTGATCGTGGATGCTGTTGCAGCGGTGTTCCCATTCGGCGGCCCGACTTTCGTGCGCCTGCGTGAAGCCTTTTGGGTGGAGACCATCGCCGCCGCGTGCGCCGAAGGCCGCTCACTGATCTTCACGTTCCAGCCCGAGCCCAGCGTGTCGGAAGGCTTCCCTGAGCGCGTCGCTGCGCTCGTGCGCGACAGCGGCGGGCGCATCCTGTTTGTGCATCTTGCTGCCCCGCTTGCGGCGCAGGAAGCCCGCATCGCAAACGCCGACCGCGCCCGCTTCGGCAAGTTGCGCGATGTCGGCCTCCTGCGCGCTCTGCACGCGGATTTCGCCGCCTGCGAAGCCGCCATGCCGCAGCCCGATCTCGTCATCGACACGTCGATGACCGCTCCCGCCGAAGCGGCCGAGCGGATTCATGCGTTGCTTGGGGGCGATGGGCGGCGTTGAAGGCTGAAGGGGCGACGCGTTTGTGTTAGGCTGGAGTGTCAGAGGAGGCGCCGATGGAACGGCAGGACGCAGTGGAGCGCATCGCAATCCACGCCGCTTTTGGGCTCCATATCGTGGCCAAATGGCTGTCTGAGCGCAGCGATGTTCAGCCCGAGCTGAAGGAGCGCCTCGCCACCCACCTGATGGCCATCGACAGCGGCCTCCAGGCGCTCGGCCGCTCCGGCGTGCACGCCGAGTTCGAGACGACCGAAGAGGCGCTGCATCCGCGCTGAACGGTTTGCAGCCCCTAAAGCGTGTTGCGATCAAACGGATTCATTCTCTCCTCCCTCATTCCGGGCGAACCCTCGCGAAAGCGAGGGTGAGACCCGGAACCCAGCGGCGAAGGCGCGGCGCTCGACGCGCTTCTGGGTGCCGGCTCTCCGCGTTGCTCCGAAACGCTGCGGCCGGAATGAGGGAACGTGATCCTGGCTGATCGCAACAAGCGCTAGGCCAGCCTGATCTCCTTCAGCCGCTGCATGAGATAGTCCTGCGCCGTGATCGGTTCGGGATAGCGGTTGGGGCGCTCCGCGCTCACGCAGCCCGGCAGCGTCTCGATCAGATAGTCCGGCCGGAAGTGCAGGAAGAACGGGATCGAATAGCGCGGCAGGTGCGCCCGCTCGCGCGTGGGATTGACGACGCGGTGCGTCGTCGAGGGCAGCGCATGATTGGTCAGCCGCTGCAACATGTCGCCGATGTTCACAACGAGCGCGCCTTCCGGCGGGTCGACGGCCAGCCATCGTCCGTCGCGGTCGAGCAATTCGAGACCAGCTTCTTCCGCGCCCAAGAGCAGCGTGATCGTGTTGATGTCCTCGTGCGCGCCGGCGCGCACGCCGCCCGCATTCTCCGGCACCGGCGGATAGTGCAGGAGCCGCAGCACGGAGTTTCCGTCCCGCACCGTGTCGTCGAAGAAATCCTTGGCGAGCCCCAGATAGCGCGCGATCGCCGCAAGGATCTTGAGCCCGCACGCATCGAGCGCGGTGTAGAGCGCATACACGTCTTCCCGGAATCCCTGAATCTCCGCGGGCCAGAGGTTCGCCGGCATCTGCGCGCGATAGCGGTGGCCGTCCGGCAGTTCGCGCCCGACATGCCAGAATTCCTTGAGATCGACGCTCATCGCGCCCTTCGCGGCCTCGATCCCGAACGGCACATAGCCGCGCTGCCCCATGCCGCCCGGCACATGATAGGCGCGCTTTTGCGCCTCCGGCAGCGCGAAGAAGGCTTTCGTCTTCGCCAGCGCCGCCTCGATCAGCGCCGCCTCGATCCCGTGATCGGCGACGATCGCAAACCCGAACCGCGCGAAGCTCGCGCCCAGCGCTTGCGCGAAGCCGGCCTGATCGCGCGCCTCCTCCGCGAGCGAAACCAGCGGCACGTGATCGGCGAGAGCGGCGGGCGAGGCGGACATGCCCCTTCCTGTGCATGGTTTTGCCGTCCCTGTGAAGTTGGAGCGCCGACACTCATCCCTTCAACGCGCCCCCGCCCCCGGGGGCGGGGGTAGGGGGAGGGGGTATGCAAAACAATCCGCAGCCGCTTCGTCCTGCTCGCCCCTCGCGGGTTTGCGGCTTCGCAGATGGGGGAGCTGGGCCCCGCGTCCTGTCGTCTTTAACCTTTCGTTTACGCCCGCCCGCCGAGCCTGCCCTTTCGGGAGAGGACTCATGTTTCTGTTCGGCTGGCATCGGTGGAAGGGCGAGAGCGGCAAGCGCTACCGCTTCAAGATCACGCTGACGAAGAACGGCCTGCCCAAAGGCGATGACGGCGGAATCTATATCTTCGTGCGCCGCCGCTTCGTGTTCTTCCTGGAGCCGATCTATGTCGGCAAGGCCGCCAACCTGCGCTCACGCCTGATGGGGCATGAGAAATGGGGCCGCGCCTTCTGGTACTACGGCGCCACCGAGCGCCACGTGCACGGCCCGATCGCCGAAGAGGCGGAGCGCCGCCGCATCGAGGAGGATCTCATCCACGGTCTCAAGCCGCGGATGAACGACGTCGAGATTCCCGATCCGCGCAAGAAGAAGCGCCGCGAGCCTATTCAGCGGCAAGAGCCGGCGCACGCTTAGCCAGCCGCAATTCGCCCACCGCCCGGCGCACGATCTCGACGCCGCTCCAGAGCCCGAGCCCCGCCATGATCGCTGCGACCACGAGGTCGGGCGCGGCGCTGCCCGTGCCGAACACGCCGAGCGCGGCCGCGCCCACCGCCGCGTTGCCGATCACGTCATTGCGCGTGCACAGCCACACCGAACGCATGTTCGCGTCGCCTTCGCGGTGCCGGTAGAGCAGGAACGCGACATAGAGATTGGCGGCGAACGCGACCGCCGCGACCGCGCCCATCGTCGGCGCGTGCGGGTCGGCGCCGTTGAACGCGCGCCACAGCGCCGTCGCCAGCACGAAGCCGCCGATCGCCAGGATCGAAAGCCCCTTCGCCAGCGCCGCCCGCGCCCGCCAGGCGAGCGCCATGCCTGCGACCGCGAGCGAGATGGCGTAGGTCGCCGCGTCGCCGAAAAAGTCGAGCGAGTCCGCCAGGAGCGCCGCGGAATCGGCCGCCGCCCCCGCGATCAGCTCGGCCGCGAACATGCCGGCGTTGATGAAGAGCGCGATCCACAGCGCCCGCCGCCAGCCCGGCCCGGCCGGCGAGCCCTGGCCCTGATGATGGTCGTGCGCACAGCCCACTCGAACGCCCTCGATTCTTCGGCTCGTTCGCCCCACATAGGGCCTGTAGCGGCTACAGGGTCAAGCCATGTCCCATGACCGGTTGACGATCGGCGATCTCGCGCGCCGGACCGGCGTGAAGGTCGAAACCATTCGCTATTACGAGCGCATCGGCATGCTGCCCGCGCCCGGCCGAACCCCCGGCAATTACCGGGCCTATGACGCCGCCCATCTAGCGCGGCTCTCCTTCATCCGCCGCGCCCGCGATCTGGGCTTCCACCTGGAGCAGGTGAGGGCGCTGTTGGCGCTCTCCGAAGACGCCCGGCGCCCGTGCGCGGAGGTTGACGAGATCGCCTCCGCCCACCTCCGGGAGATCGACGCCAAGCTCGCCGACCTCGAGGCGCTGCGCCGCGAACTCGCCGCCGTGGTGGGGCGATGCCGCAACGGCGCGGCAATATCGGAGTGCCGCATCATTGATGCGCTCGGGCCGCGCGCCTAAACACCGCGGCGCATGACCGCCGAGCCCCCGCCGCCGCGACCCACCGCTCCAGGGCTCTGGGACCAGCTCACCGACTTCGTCAACAACATGGACGCGCGCGCCTGGCGCGCGGTCTTCGTGACCACGGCGCTGTTCGTCGCCGTCGGCGTGATGCTGGTCGTCGGCCGGCTGTTCTTCGGCGACGAGGTCGAGCGGTTCGTGCGCACCTGGCTCGGCGGCGCCGAGCGCGCGCATTGGGGGCTGCCCGCGGCGATCCTCATCTTCACCATCGCCGCGTTCATCGGCGCGCCGCAATTCCTGCTGATCGCCGCCTGCGTGGTGGCGTTCAGTCCCGAGGTCGGGTTCTGGTATGCGTGGATCGCCACCATCGTCTCCGGCGCGGTGACGTTTCTCGTCGGCGTCGTCGGCGGCCAGGGCGTGACGCGCCGCTATGCCGGCGCCACCGGCGGCCGCTTCACCCGCTTCATGGACAAGAACGCGTTCTGGGCGAGCTTCATCGTGCGCTTCGTGCCGACTGCGCCCTTCATCGTGGTCAACATGACGATGGGCGCCGCGCGCATGAGATTCCTGCCGTTCATCGCCGGGCTTTCGCTTGGCGTCTTGCCCAAGACGGCGATCGTCGCCTTCGCCGGCGACGGCATCATGGATGCGCTGGAAGGCAATTTCGGCATGGCCGCGCTCGCCGCCGGCGCCGTCATCATCATCTGGTTCGGCGTCGTCTATGTCACGCGCAGATTTGTGCGCCGCGACGAGGACGGCCCGCGCGGCTGAACCGCGCCTGAACGCGCGATCACGGAAATTCTATCGCCCTTCAGCGCGTTAACCCCGATCTGCGCCGCCCGCTCAGCTGCGATTCAGCCGCCGGCCGTGATGATCCGTGCACTGAACGCACGGGCTCTCCGTGCCGCTCGGAGAGGAAATCTGGTGATGAAAGCTCTTCTTGCAGCCGCCGCCATGGCCGCGATCGCCGTCGTTGCGGCGCCGACCGCGAGCGCGCAGCATTATGGCGCGCCCGGCTATTGGTCTTCGATCAATGAACGTCAGGACGATCTCGATCGGCGCATCGATCAGGGCGTGCGCAACGGCTCGCTCACCCGCCGCGAAGCCGCGCTCCTGCGCGACGAATTGTACGAACTTGAGCGCCTCGAAGCGCGCTATCGCCGCAGCGACGGACGCCTGACCGCGTGGGAGCGCGCTGATCTCGATCGCCGCTTCGATGCGCTGTCCGCGCGCATCCGCTATGAGCGCCACGACGCGCAGGATCGCGGTCCCTGGCGGTCGATCAACGAGCGCCAGGCCTACCTCGACGCGCGCATCGACCGCGGCGTGCGCACGGGCGCGCTCACCCGTCGCGAGGCGATGCGCCTGCGCGCTGAGTTCCACGAAATCGCCGATCTGGAACGCCATTATCGGCGCACCGGCGGCGGGCTTTCGCCGAGCGAGCGTCGCGACCTGGATCGCCGCTTCGACGCGCTCTCCGCGCGCATCCGCTTCGAGGTCGCCGACGCCAATTATCGCCGCTGATCGCCGCATCGGCGCACGAGGGAAGGCCGCTCCGCGAGGGGCGGCCTTTCTGCGTCCCGGATCAGCTGCGCCGCCGGCAGCGCCACACGATGCGCTGCGCCGGATCGCCCTCGGCGAAGCGCAGCAGGGCGGCGTTGCGCCGCGCGGTCTGCTCGCGCGCCGCAGGCGAGCACGCGCGCGCCGCC
>JACAEE010000121.1 GCA_013389015.1 Hydrogenophilaceae bacterium
CACCTGCGCCTCGGTCCCGCTGAAGCTGGCCGCGCGCAGGCGCGCTTCAGCGGCGCGGACGACGCGCGTGCATGATCCTGTCGTCGGCGAGGAATCGATCTCGACCATCTCCTCATAGAGCGCGCGAAACGCATCCTCGCCGGGCGGCGTCTGGGCGGATGCGACCGCGACGGCGCAAGAAAATGTGAGCGCGACGATCAGCGCGAAGCCGGTGAAACGCATGAATCCTCGATCATTTGCAGCGGGTTAGGCGGTTCAAGAGGGGTAGGGCCAAACGCGTGAGGCTGCAATGCTCGGCTCTCGCCATCCCGCGCAGAAACGACTATGAGGCGAGAAAATACAATTCGGGTTGGCGGAGGCAGGCATGAACATTCGCCCGCGCATCATCGGCGCTGCATTCTCTTTCGTGTGCCTGGCCGGAATCGGGGTGATGTTCTTCACCGCGCAGTCGCTGCGGCTCGGATCGGCGCCGGCCGAGGCCGCGCCGGCTGCGCCCGTGACGCTTGTATCAGCTCCGGCGCCTGCGGCGGCGCCGGTCGCTGCGGCGCCGGTTGCGCTTGAGGAGACCCCGATCGGCGCGCCGGGCGCAGTGCAGATTCTGCGCGACGGGCCGCCGTTGCAATGCGCGATCTATGCGCGCCAGCGCACCGGCGTAGCGCTCTCGGGCGCAGCGCGGACGTGGTGGGCGCAAGCGGAGGGGCGCTACCGGCGTTCGCATACGCCGGAAGTCGGCGCCGTCATGGCGATGCTGGGCACGTCGAGCGGGCATGTCGCGGTCGTGGCGCGGGTCATCAGCCCGCGCGAGATCCTGATCGACCACGCCAATTGGCTCGGCGGCGGCGAGATCATCATCGGCGCGCAGGCGGTGGACGTCAGCGAAGCCAATGATTGGAGTTCGGTGCGGGTGTGGCATCCGCCGACCAATTCGCTCGGCCTGCGCCCCTATCCGGTGCAGGGTTTCATTCATCCGACTTGATTTGGCGCGCCGGCGCGGCGACGGAGACCCCATCATTGAGGCGCGCCGATTGGATTACCGGAGAACGAAGGCGCGTCGTTGGCGGCGTGGACCGCGGGCTTTGAGCTAACCGACCAGAGCCGCCCCGTCGCAGCGGACGCCGTTCACTCGAACGTCGGCTTCGCCGAGGCGTACGCCGAGGAGATCGGTCAGCCCGTTGATCAGACCGTCGAGCGGCGTCGCCGCGGCGGCGAGCACAGGCGCCAGCGCTGCGGTCAGCGCGTTGGTCCCAAGGCCTGCGCCCAGGGCGCGGACATCGAGATCGAGGTTGCGCAGCGTGGTCGCGACCGTGGCGCGGGCGATGTCGCGCGTCTGCACCGTCTTGACGGCGCGCGCGGCGATCTCGGGGCCGGTGAATTCCACATCCTGCCATTGCGCGCCGCCGAGATCGGTTTCGGCGAAGCCGTCGACGCGCGCAAGCGCGGTGCGCACGATCTGCGCGCGGCGCAGCGCCAGCGGGCGGCGGAAGTCATCGAGACGGCGCGTGTCGAGTTCGGCGATGGCGATCTTGCCGAGGCTGGGGACGACCGAGAGCGTCACGCGCGGCCCGCGCTCGTTTCGCGCGCAGCGGATGGAGGCCAGGCGCGCCTGCGCCGAGGCCGCCTCTACGAACACTGGGATGTTCACTTGCGCCAGCGCAGGCAGGCCCGTCGCCACGCGCGCTTCGACATAGAGGCGCATCTGGGCGGTGCGGATGATGACGTCGCGGCTGTCGGTGATCGCGATCCAGGGCGAGCGGTTCGGGCGCTCGCCGATCGCGAGCCACACGTCGACGTCGGCCAGGCCGGGGATGTCGGCGCCGAGATCGAGGCGCACTTGGCGCTCGCCGCCGGCGATGTCGAGGACGGCGGCGGCGAGATTGAGCGCATTCATCGACACGTTCGTCTGGCCGGACTGGAGCGCCGTCTCCTGATGCGCGTAGGGGCCAAGATCGATGAGCGAGGCCAGATCCTCGGTCTCGCCCATGCCGCGCGCGGCGCGGGCGATGTGGCGGATGGCGCTTGCGGCGGGATCGCCGCGCTGGGCGAGCACGTCGGCGATGGCGTCGACCGCGTCGGCCGTCTCGATGCGCGCGGCGAGCGTTTCGGAATAGGTCGCGCCCTGAAGATCGATCCGTGTACGGATCGCATCGATGTAGGAGAAGAGATCGATCTCGGCGGCGAGGAGCGCGCGATAGTCCATCACCGAGAGCGAGACGCTCGAGCCCGTCAGCGATCCGAGCAAGGCGTTGGCGACGCCGCCGCGCAACGCCAGAAGCCGAGAGCCGATCTCGAAGGCGGCCATGGTGGATTGCGCAGCGACCCCGGCGCGCCTGATCTCGACGCTGCCGCGCGGGATGAAGATGCGCCCGAAAAACAGACGCGCGCGCGAGGTGAGCTCCACACGCACGGCGTTGGGCGAGGCGGCGCCTGGCTGAAATCGCTCGTCGGGGCGGATGGCGATGTCGGGACGATAAACGCCGACATCGGCGTCGACGTGGGCGCCGCGGACGCCGCGATTGGCGTGCACGGTCTGTTCGGCCAGAGTCTGGGCGCGTCCGAGATCGCGGGCGGCGGCGAGCGCGGCGAGATCGGCCGCGCCCTGCAGTTCGCGCGACTTGAAGTAGACGAAGCCGACGTCGGTCGCGAGCGCGCCGAAGCCGAACAGCATCGCGCCGCAGAGCGCGTAGAGAAAGGCGGCCGCGCCGTCCTCGCTGGCGCGGAAGCGCGTCAGCGCGCGCGGCATCAGAAGCCGCCCATGCGGATGGCGGCGGCGCGCGCCAGCCGCGCCGGGGGCATCGGGATGAGCTTGTCGAAGGCCCAGAAGATGCTGCCCTCGGCGTCATATTCCACGCGCACGGTGACGTAGCCGGCCGTGCGCGCGACCTCGACATCCAAGCGCTCGGGGCGGAGCTGGCCGTGCGCTGCGGCCGCCGCCGCCGCGAGGCTTTCGCGCGCCAGCGCCTCGCGTTCAGCGTCGGTCAGCCCGGCGATCGAGGCGCGGGCGGCGTCGTTCGCCATCTGCTGAACCGTGTGGCCGAGCCAGAAATAGCCGCCATAGGAGACGATCCCCATCAGCAGCGCGATCAGGAGCGGGCCGATGAGGGCGAACTCGATCGCCGCCGCCCCGCTCGGATCGGCGCGGAAGGCTTTGGGACGGGCTGCACGGCGAAGTTGCATAACGCCCCACGAATACACGCGGAAATTTAGAAATATGTGAAGACGCTACTTTGGGTTGCGCTTCGCCGGTCAGGTCCGCCGGCCCGCAGCGCGGCGGGGGTCGTCGCCGCGGGGGGCGGGCACGTGGACGCCCATGGTCGGGCGGGCGGCGAGGGTGGCGAGGTTGGGGCGATAGATCTCGGCGGGGCGCCCGCCCGCAGTGGCGTCATAGGCGCCGGCGGGCTCGACCAGGCCGGTGCGGGAGAGCAGACGGCGGAAATTCTGCTTGTGCAGCGAAAGCCCGGCGATGGCCTCGACAATGCGCTGGAGGTGCAAGAGCGTGAATGCGGGCGGGGCGAGTTCAAAAATAATCGGGCGGTACTTGATCTTGGCGCGCAGCCGCGAAACCGCGGTCGCCAGGATGCGGCGGTGATCGGAAAGCATGGGCTCGCCGAAGATCGCCGGCAGCGCCGATTGCGGCGCCTCCGGGCGGCGGGAAAACCGGGCGCGGTCACGGGCGGCTTCAGGGACAAGGCCGGCTTCGTAGAGAAGTTCGTAGCGGTCGAGCGCGCGCTCCTCGTTCCAGGCGGCGCCTTGCAGCGCAAAGGCGAGACGCGCGCGGGTGCGGCGCGCCTCGCAGTCCGCGGGGGTTTCGCCGGCGTCGGCCCAGGCCATGAGGCGCGGCGCGATCTCGGCGTCGACGGCGCGCGGACGCCCGGCGCGCCAATCCTCCCAGGGAAAGAAGTCATACCAGCTGCGCCAGAGAGCGCGGTCCGCCTCGAGCGCGGCGCGGCTGGGCGTGAGCGCGAGATAGCCGATCGACATGACGCGATGGGGCGCGGCGGTCGCCGGGGCGATGTCGAGATCGTCGAGCGGGGCTTCGCGGCCGCGGTCGCCGAACGTGTAGAGCTGCTCGACATAGCCGATGTCGAAGCCGGTCTGCTCCGACACCCAGCGGCGCAGCGAGAGTTCGAGCGTGCGGTCCCCGGCGGGGTCGAACGGGCCGAAAGGCAGGCCCGCGTGCGCCCCGCCGCGGGTCACGACGACAAGCGGGTTCTCCTCCGTCGCGGCCACGATGACCGCGGAAAGGCCGATGACGACGCGGGGCGCGGTCATCGGATATTGTCCGTAGACGGATGAAACGCCCCCTTCCCCCTTGGGGGAAGGGCAGGGATGGGGGGCGTCGGGAATAACGCGCCGCCGGCGCCGCTTGCGCTTCGTGCTGAACGTCCCCTCCCCCTACCCCCGCCCGGAGGGGCGGGGGAGAGCGGCGGAGGCAGCCGAGGGAAGCGCGCATGAGAGGGTGCGAAGGCGGCGAGGACGCGCTTGCTTTCGCGCCCCTCACTCCCCCTCTCCCCGCAAGGGGGAGGGCGGCTCATGCGGCGGCCTCATAGGCCGAGGGGATTTCAAAGGGCTCGGCTTCCCCGATCTCGTGCCAGGCGCGGCCTGCGCCGATGGCGTGGATCGCCGCGGTCATGCGGCCGCCGCGAGAAAGCGCGGCGTCGGCGAGGGCGACGATGCGGGCGTTGGGCCAGGCCGAGGGAGAGGCGCGGCGCAGCGTCCAGGCGATCTCGGCTTCGTCCGTATCCGGATTGAGCGCGCAGGCGATGGTGAAGGCCGTCGCCGTGGAGCGCGAGATGCCGGCGTAGCAATGCACGAGCACGGGATCGGCGCGGTCCCAATCGGCGATGAACTGGAGCACATTCTCCACGTGAGTCGCCATCGGCGGGATTTGGCCGGCGTAGATCTCGGTGATGTCGTGCATGCCAAGGCGCAGATGTCGGGATACGCCGCCGCTGTCGGGGAAGGGCGTCTCCGGATCGAGCAGGCTCACGATGCGGTCAGGGCGGCGCGTCTCGATCATGTGGGGAACGCGGGCGAGGGGACATACGATGATGGGCATCAGACCTTCTCTATGAGCGTGTCGAAGCGCGCCAGGAACGCAGCCTGGACCTCGGCGGTGGATTTGGGCGCAAGGCGCAGCGCTACGCCGCGCGGGGGGGCGCCGAAATATCTCTTCGCCTCGCGCTCGGAAAAGCCGGCGAGCTGCACGGCCTCGAAATAGGCGCAGATCACATCGGCGCGCTTGATGCCGGCCTTGACGTCCGCCGGCAGCGCGGCGGGCAGGCCGAAGCGGAGATGGACGGCGCTTTCGAGCTTGGCCTCGAAGGCCTTGTAGTCCAGGCCGAGCGCGGCCTTGAACGGCGAGATCATGTCGCCGATCACGTATTCGGGCGCGTCGTGCAGGAGGGCCGCGAGGCGCCAACGGGCGGGCCAATTCGGCGCGAGCGTCACGCAGAGGCGCTCCACTTCCAGCGAATGCTGGGCGACGGAGAAGGCGTGCGCCCCCGTCGTCTGCCCGTTCCAGCGGGCGACGCGCGACAGGCCATGGGCGATGTCGGCGATCTCGATGTCGAGCGGCGAGGGATCGAGCAGATCGAGGCGGCGCCCGGAGAGCATGCGCTGCCAGGCGCGCGGCGCTTCGGGGGCGGGTTTGGGCTGGGGCATGGGCATGAATATAGGCGAGATTCCCGCAGCGTTGGGCGCTTGATCGCGCCGGCGCTGCAGTTGCGCGCTTAGTCCTTGCCCGCTAGCGCGGCGCGATAGCGGCGGGAGCCGGCGAGGATGCGCCCGTCGTCCAGGGTGATCGCGACGTCGCCGGCGGGCGTGGGGGCCAGGGCGCGGATGCGGGCGCGGTTCACCAGGCGGGAGCGGTGGACGCGGGCGAAGCCCAGGGGCGCGAGCTTCTGTTCCCAGGCCTGGAGCGTGCCGCGCACAAGATGGGTGCGCTCGCCTGCGTGGAACTCGACATAATTGCCTGCCGCCTCCACCCAGGCGACGGCGGCGGGGTCGAGATAGATCGCGGACGCGCCGTCGCGGATCTCGATGCGCTCGGGGCTCGCCGGCGTGCGGGCGGCGGCCAGATCGGCGCGCCAGCGGAAGAAGGCGAAGGTCGCCAGAAGCGCGGCGTAGGTTAGCGCGTCCTTGTTCCACTCGTAGAGCATGACCAGCGGCAGATCGCCGTTGGAGAAGGCGTAGCGTTGGCCGACCAGCGCATAGGCCAGATGGCGCAGCGCCACGAAGCCGCCGACATGGAGGGCCGAAAAGGGGATCGTCAGCGCCAGATGCACGCCGACGAACGGCGCGATCCGATCCGTCCGCGGCGGCCAGCGCGCGAGCGCAAGCCCAATCAGCGGCGCCATCGCGATGATCAAGGCGATCGAGCTGAACTCCCAGACGATCGGCTCCCAGGGGCTGAGCGCCTGGCTGCGACGGTGGAACTCGATCAGATGCGAGGCGACGTTCACCACCGCGATCGCGACGGCGATCCCGACGATCCAGGGCATCGCCTCAAGGCGGATTCTCGGGCCGCCGCTCGCCCCGCTGGTCGCGCCGCTGGTCACCACAGGGCCGCCGTCCGTCCCGCAGAGGCGCCGAGCGCGGCGCGGCCGTAGCGCCGCTCGGCAAGGAACGGGAAGACCCGCGCGATCATTCTCGGAGAGACCCCGTGCCTGCACCCATTGCGCGCCGCACCGACCTCGACTGGCTCCGGATCGGCGCCTTCGCGCTGCTGATCTTCTACCACATCGGCATGTTCTACGTGACCTGGGACTGGCACGTGAAATCGAGCCGGGCGGGGCCGAGCCTCGAACCGCTGATGCTGGCGACCAATCCCTGGCGGCTCCTGTTGCTGTTCATCATCTCGGGCGCCGCGACCCGGTTCATGGCCGACAAAATGAGCGTGGGCGCGTTTCTGGGCGCGCGCAGCTGGCGGCTCTTGCCGCCGCTCCTGTTCGCGATCTTCGTGATCGTGCCGCCGCAGACCTATTACGAGGTCGTGGCGCGGGGCTGGTCCGGGAGCTTCGGGGAATTCTACGCCGGCTATGCGACGGCGTCGGGGGGATGGACCTACGCCGACGGCGAGCGGCTCATCACGCCGACCTACAACCACGTCTGGTTCGTGGCGTACCTGTTCGTCTACACGCTCGTGCTCGCCGGGCTGCGGCCGCTCTTGAAGCGCCTGCCGCGGCTCTCGGGGCTGATCGCGGGGCCGGCGCTTATCCTGGTTCCCTGGCTCTATCTCTTCGCCGTGCGGGCGCTGTTGTTTCCGGCATTCGGCGAGACGCATGCGCTGGTCGATGATTGGGCGGCGCACGCGGTCTATTTCGCGGGCTTCGTCTTCGGGTACGCGATCGCCAAGCAAGACGGGTTCTTCGCGCAGTGCGTGCGGATGCGGCATTGGGCGATCGGGCTGGCGATCGCCAGCTACGGCGTGCTGATGTGGGCGCGTGCGACGTATGATCAGGGCGGGGCCGAACCGCCGGCCTGGGGGCCGCTCGCCGCCGTGGGGCTGCGAGAGATGCAGGCCTGGGCGATGATCGTGGCGCTCATCGGCTACGCGCACAGGCATCTGCGCCAGGGCGGGCCGCGGGCAGAGTCGGCGCGGCGCTACCTGACCGATGCGATCTTCCCCATCTATCTCGTTCACCAGACGATCATCGTGGTCGTCGGCTGGCGTCTCGACGCGCTGGCGCTGCCGCTCTGGCAGGAGGCGGGCCTACTGATCGCCGCGACCGTCGCCGGGTGCTTCCTCGCCTATGAAATCGCCCGCCGGATCAGCTGGCTTAGGCCGCTGTTCGGGCTGAAACTCAGCCCCGACCGCACGAAAAAGTTTGAACCGCGAGGCGACGAGGGCCACATAAAGGGCGAGGCGTGAGCGCGCCTGACCGAGGGCGTTGCGCTCTCCAGCCTCGCGAAGGAGGCGATTGTGAGTTTCTGGCTGTTCGTGGCCGGCTTCGTCATCGTCATCGGCATATTGAGCGTGATCGGCGCGATGATGGTGCAAAAGAACCCGGACACGGCCTGGGAAGAAAAAGAGGATCACCCGTTCATCGGGCATCACGACGGCTGAGCGTGGGGGCGGCGAGGTCGGTCGCCCCTTGCGCCGGGCGGCGATGCAGGGTCTCATGACCGCGCGGATAGGAGTCCGCGCGATGGTCAATGTGCGCAAAGCCCAGCATCGCGATTGCGAGCAGGTCGCCCGGCTCAGCGCCGAGGCGGCGCGGGAAGCCGGCGCGGTCGGCACGTCGCTGGACGTGGATCACGTGCGCCAGCACGGATTCGGCGGGCAGGCGCTCTTTGAGGCCTTCATCGCTGAAGACTCGCGCGGGCGCCCGCCGATCGGGCTTGCGATCATCACCAAGGGCTATGACGTGCGCCGGGCGGTGGCGACCGTGGTGCTGTGCGAACTCTTCATCCGGCCCGAGCATCGTCGAACAGGCGCGGCGCGGGTGCTGATGAGCGGGGTGGCGCGGCGCGCCCAGGAGCTTGGCGCGCGCGAATTGCAGATCACGACCGGCGTCGAGAACGAGGTGGCGCGAAAGTTCTTCGCCGCCATCGGCGCGCATGAAAACCAGGCCGTCACGTTCATGATGACGGCGGACGGGATCGACTGGCTGGCGGCCGAAGGGCGCTGAGCTCACCACACTTCGATCTGCAATCCTGGCACATCCGCGAAGTCCCCAGCATTGCGGGTGACGAGCGCGGCGCGGTGAACGAGCGCCTGCGCGGCGATCATCCGGTCAAACACTTTTCGCCGAGAATAGCCGGCGACGGCGACAATGTCGGCGTATCTTTCCGCGCACGAATTGTCGAACGCTATTGTTGGAATAGCGCGAAGCATCGCTGCAAGTCGGGCCTTGCGCAGATGCGCCAAAGCGGGATCGCGGTGCACGCCGCCTTCAAGCTCCACGCGCGTCACGATCGACATCAAGATGGCGGTGGGAAGCGCTGCGACCTTCGCCGCGACCATTGTGTCGCCATCGCGAAGATGGAGCGCAATGTTCGTGTCGAGCATGTGGGGCATCGTTCAAAGGCCGTCGCGCTCGGGGATCTCCTCGGTGTCGCGTTCTTCGATAGTCGGCGGCGCGGGGAGGGCCTCCAATTCGGCGATCATCTCCGCGACCGTCGTCCCGGCCGGATAGATCGTCATCACATCGCCGGAACGAACAATCACCAGCTCCCTGTCTGGTCCGAACGCGACGTCGCGGGGCAGACGGATCGCTTCGCTGTTGCCGCTCCTGAACGTGCGGGTCCGGATCGTGCTCATGAGGCGTATATACACGTATATACGCCTCATTGCAAGCTGCGGAAGGAATGTGCAGTTCCGCTAAGCCGCCTTGGCGACGAAGATGGTGGCGGCGGAATAGCCCGCGCCGAACGCGCAGATGAGGCCGCGCTCGCCGGGCCTCAAATCGTCGCTGTGCTTGTGGAAGGCGATGACGGCGCCGGCGCTCGAGGTGTTGGCGTATTCGTGCAGGACGGAGGGGCTTTCGTCTTCCGTCGCTTCGCGGCCGAGCACACGCTGGGCGATCAGGCGGATCATGTTGGAATTGGCTTGGTGCAGCCACATGCGCCGCACAAGGCTGGGCGACAGGTTCAGTTCGGCCATGTGGCTCAAGATCATCTCGGAGACGAGCGGCACCACTTCCTTGAACACTTTGCGGCCTTCCTGGACGAAGAGCTTGTCCGGCTTGCCGATTCCGGAGGGGTCGCAGATGTTGAGGAAGCCGAAATTGTTGCGGATGTTGTTGGAGAATTGGCTCTTCAGCTTCACGCCCAGCACCGCCCAAGAGCGCGGCGGAGCGATATCGGCGGACTCCACCAGCACGGCGGTGGCGAGATCGCCGAAAATGAAATGGCTGTCGCGCGAGCGGTGATTGTTGTGCGCGGAGGTGATCTCCGGGCTGACGACGAGCACGGACTTGGCGCGTCCGACGCGGACCATGTCGACGGCGGTGGCGATGCCGTAGGCTGCCGAGCCGCAGCCGCAGACGAGATCGAAGGCGTAGCCGCCGATCCCCAGCGCGTCCTGGATCTCGATGCCGATGGCCGGATAGGCGCGCTGCATGTTGGAGGCGGCGCAAATGACGGCGTCCACGTCCTTGGCGTCGCGGCCGGCGCGTTCGAGCGCGTCCTTCGCTGCGGCGACGCCCATCTCGGCCATGATCGACAAGTCTTCGTTCGGCCGCTCGGGGATGCGGGGGTGCATGAAGTCGATGTCGAGGATGCCGTCCTTGTTCATCACGTAGCGCGACTTGATGCCGGAGGCCTTCTCGATGAAGTCGGTGCTGGAAAGCTCGAGCGCGGCGACCTCGCCGGTCGCGATCGCCTCGGCGTGTTCGCGGTTAAAGCGCTCGGCGTAGGCGTTGTAGGACGCGACCAGCTCTTCGTTGGAGATGGCGAAGGGGGGCGTGTAGAGCCCGGTGGCGGAAAGGGCGGCTGGGATCACGTGGCGTCCTCGCGGTTTGCGGCGTTCTTCTTGGTTCCCAGCTCAGCCTAGAGGCCTCGGTGCGCGGCGCAACCGGGGCGGTGCGACGGCGCGCTCACTTCTTGCGCGGCGGCTTGGTGGAGGGGCGATAGGCGCGCGCGGTCAGGATCTGCTCGCGCACCTCTCGCATGCAGGCCTCGTCATAGGTGGGATTGTCGGGCGGGGAATCCTCGTTCTTGCAGGCGGCGCGCACGGCGGCTTCAAGCTCGCGCGATTGCGCCGACTGGCAACTCAGCACCCCCGCGCAGGCGGTTGCAGCCGCAAGGCATATCAAGGCGGTTCTCAACATCGGCTCATCTCTCCCCCAGAGTCTGCTTCTCATAGCGAAGCCGCGCGCTTTGCCCAGCCCTCGCAGGCTAAGGCGCTCACCCCGGTTCGGGCAGGATCAGCCAATCCGGCGGCGCAAGTTGGGCAGGCGCGTCCCCGATCGCGAGCGCCTGGGGCGCGCCTAGCGCCCGGTCGAGGCGCAGGAGCGCAAGAGCCGTCCCCGGAATCGCGGTCCGGGCCGATCCGATTTCGACGCCGGCGGCGCGGACGGGCGTTCCCTTCGCCGGCGTGTCCAAACAGGCCAGGGGGCAGAATTTACGCCTGGTGGTGGCGCGCCGCTTCATCCGGGAGACGTTCTCCTGGCCCACAAAGCAGCCCTTGTCGAAGGCGACGCCGTGGAGCTCCTCGAACAAAGCCTCCAAGGCGAAGACCTCCTCGGGCTCGGCGTCTTCGGCC
>JACAEE010000102.1 GCA_013389015.1 Hydrogenophilaceae bacterium
AACCTGCGCCGCCGCCCGCAGCGCCGCCTCCTGCTGAATCCGCCGGCACGGGCGGCCGGACGCGTGAAACGCCGGCGCCGACGGCGCCCCAAGTCATGCGCATCGCCGGGCGCGAGGTGCGGGTTGGACTCGCAGGCGGCATGCTGTGCTACGCGCTGATTGAGAACGACGCCAAAGCGGTGTTGTTCAGCCGGTTGGAAACGCTTGAGTCCGTCTTCCGCGGACACACGGCGCGACGCACGCTTGCGGCGCAGGAAAACTTCTGGCGTGCGCGCCGCGCCCTTGCCGGCCAACGCGGCGCGGCGCCCGATGCGTGGGCGTTCACGCGCCAGCCCGGCCCCATGCTGCAATTGCCCGCCTCCACCGCGCTAGTGGAGCTTCGCGTCAGTCCCTCGATGCTGGAAACGCGCGCCTGGCTCTCAGGCGGCGCATCCTTCTCGCAGATCCTGTCGCAAGCGATCGGAGAAACGGGGGCGGGCGGCCGGCTGCACCATCCGATCACGGACAATCTGAGCGCGCGGCTGGCCTGGAGCGACCTGGGCGGCGCGCTGCGCTTTATCGACCGTTCCGTGCCGGCTGGCGCGCGACGGGCGCTGTTCGATGAGGACGCGGCGGGTATGGCGCGATATCGCGGCGTCTTCGACGCGCTGCTGGAGGCGCCTGAAATCAACAACCTCTCGGTTTCGGTGGTCGGCGTGGCGAACAGCGTTCCGGAACTTGTGTTGCGCACCGACATGGAGGCCGACGCTGCGGCGCGGTTCATCCGAACGGTTCAAGTCGGCGAGACTGGCGCGCGGGACCGCGCAATCCTGGCGCGCGCCGTCTACGAGTACGAGGCGAACGGCGATCAGCGCCCGCCGCTGGCCGACACCGGCTGGCTCGACGGCGCGAACGCCCGTCTGCTGGCGTCGCGCAATCTCATCGAGCCGCAAGGCGGCGATGTCGACTGGACGCGGTCCTTCCGTGCGGACTTTGACCGGACGCTCTCAGCCTACCGGGGCTGCCTCGATCCTGCCGCGACGCTCAGCGCAGAAGGCTGTTCGCGCGGGGGCGCATACGCCTATCTCCTGCCGGCGGCCACGATCGATGATGTGAAGCTGCTCGAAAGGCGCGCCGGCGTGACGCTGACGGAGGAGGAGCGGCGCTCGATCATTCAGGAGAACCGCTATCGCTTGGCGGCCACGTATGATGCGCCGTCGCGCACCCTCTGGATCGGCGCTGATCTCGGCGTCCTGCGCCGCGCGATGGCCGCGCAGAGGGAAGGCGTTGCGCCGGATCCGCCCGCCATTCCCGGTGCGGAGCGGCGCCTGATCGTCCGCTTCGAACCGGGCTGGCTCAACAATCAGTTGCGTCTGCAAGGCCAAACCGAATCCTCGGACAACAGCGTCTTCCTCACCTCCTATTCCAGTGTGGCGGTGTCGATGAACGCGCTGCGCAATGATCGAGGCGTGATCGTCAATGTCGTCGCAAGCCGCTGAACCCTGGCTTTCCCTCGCCAACGTCGTGCGCCGGTACGGCAAGCGGGACGTCGTGGCGGTCAATGACCTCGCGCTCGGCCCGGGCGACGCAGTGGAGATCATCGGCGCGAATGGTTCAGGCAAATCCACTTTGCTCCGATTGCTCGCCGGCTATGGACGGCCCAGTTCGGGCAAGATCGATTTCGCGCGCGCGCTGAAGCGCGGCCGCATCGGCTATCTGCCGCAGAGCGGGGGCCTCTATCCGAACCTCACCGTGCTGCAAAACATCGAGGTGATCGCGCGCTTGCTCGGCAGAACCGTCGGGTTCGACGATCGGTCGGTGCGGCCGGTCTATGAGCTGGGCGTTGCGCCGTTCATGAACACGACGGCCTCCAATCTCTCAGGGGGGTACCAGCGGCTGGCGGCGATCGCGGCGGTCGTCGCGGCCGAGCCCGACGCGATCATGCTCGATGAGCCGCTGTCCTCACTCGATCTGACGGCGCAGCAGCGCGTGCTCTCGCTCATCAGCAGCCGGGCGCAGCCGAACCGCCTCATCGCCTTCACTGCGCACACGCCCAGCGGCGCGTCGTGGCTGACGGCGACGATCGAAGTCGTAGCCGGCCAGGGCGTGACCGTGTCGCGCCGCGCCGCAGCGCAGGGAGCGCCATGATGTGGCGGGTGCTCGGCAAGGAGCTGCAGGAAATGCTCGCTTCGACGGGCATGTTGGTCGGCCTCCTTGGCGTGCCGTGCATCGTGCTCTTCGTGCTGGCGGCGCTGCCCATGAATCAGGATCGCTTCCGCATCTATGTCGAGGACCGCATTTGCGGCATCGCCGACGAGGATGGCGACGTGCGTGAAGAGCCTTGCGCGCTGCCCACGCCGATTGAGGTGCGTCACGCTGTGGGCGATCTGCCGGGCGTCGAACTCGTCGAAGCCGAGCGCGGCGAAACGCCGATCTGGGATTTCATCGACCGCAACAACCTGGACGCCGCCTTCATCTGGCACGGGACGGTGGCGTCGCTGGCTGACCAGGGCTCTCGCGGGCGCTGCAATTTCGGAAGCTGGACGGAGTTCAACCTATGGAGCTGCGCTGACGCGCTTTATCTCGACTATCCAGCCGTCGCCGGCGCTTGGCATGTCTACACCGATCCGCTGCATCAGCAGCACGCGCGCAACATCGAGCTCTTCGTTCGCATGGCGCAGGCTGATTCCAGCGCGCTCGCGCTGGCGAAGCGGATGCATGAAATGGGCAGCGCGTCGATTCCGGTGGTCCCGTCTTTCGGGTTGGCGCTGCCGGCGAGCGATGCAGCAATCTCGCTCGGACAGAGCCAAGAGAGTTTCGTCGGGCAGTTCGTCGTCACAGCCCGCAGCGCGCCATCGACGCGCCGTTCCGACTGGCTCGTGCCGGGATTGATGGCGCTGATGGCGTGTTTCGTCGCTTTCGCGTTGGGCGCGGTTTCCATAGTGCGGGAGGTGGAGCAGGGCACAATGGGCCATCTCGTCGTCGGCGCAGGCGGCGGTTGGGCGGGCGTGGCCGCCGCAAAGACCCTCTTTTCGTTCTGGTTCGGGCTGCTGGCGCTCGGGGTCATGGCGGTGTTCGCGCACTTGGCGCTCGACATCACCATAAAGCCGGGGCTGGGGTGGGCCCTGGGACTGCAGACGCTCGCGGTCCTGGCTTCCGCGCTGCAAGGCTTGGCGATCTCGAGCATTGTCGGATCGGTGCGAACGGCGCTTTTCGTGAGCGCGGCCTATATGGCGGCGCTCACCTTGTTCAGCGGCGTGCTCATGCCGATCAGCGGCGCCGCGCAGGCGTCGTTCATCCACGTGCTGTTGCCGGCCAGCTTCTCGCATTCGGCCTGGACCGATTGGTTGTTGAAAGGCGCCGCGCCTTCGAACGAGTTTCAATCGCTCTGGCCGCTCGCCGCGCTCGCCGTCGGATCCCTTCTCGCGGCGGCGCTTGGCGTCGCGCGTCTGGCGCGGCGCATCTAAGGAACGTCTGAACAAGGGCCGCGCGGGGCGGTTTGCAAGAGTTTTTTGCGGGAATGCGCGGCGCGCCGGAGCATTTCGGCGCGCTCCGGCGCCGCGGGGGCGGCCGGCGGGGCGCGCTTACGCCGCCGCGAGCCGCAACAGGCGGCGTCGGGCGATGAACAGATTGGCGAGCGCGCAGGCGACGAACAGGCGGTCGGCGTTCTTGGCGATGCCGCGATAGCGCACTTTGGCGAAGCCGAACACGCGCTTGATCACGCCGATCGCATGCTCGACCTTGGCGCGCACCTTCGACTTGGCGCGGTTCTTGGCGCGCTCCGTCTCATTGACAACGCCGCGATGGCGGTGGCGCTTGTTGGGGGAAAGGGGATTCCCGGCGGACTCGAACTCTGATTCAAACTGCATGCTGGACGGGGAGGTCAGCATGCGTGGCGAAATCTCTGTCGAAGGATCTGCGCGGGCGGCTGATTGCTGCGGTTGAAGCGGGCATGTCGCGGCGCGCCGCAGCCGCGCGATAGGATTGATGCAGCGCCTCCCGCAACGTTCGCGCAGCGCGCCTGAGACGTCAGCTTCGTCCGAAGCGCCGGATCGCGTCGGCCATGGCGGCGCGCAAGGGCGCGCCGGTGACGACGACATCCACCATCGGAATCGAGGTGTGGATATGGCCTTGCGCCGGCAGATGCGTCGCGTCGACGCCGGCTTGCATGAGCGCCCTCGCGTAGGCGGCGCCCTCGTCGCGCAGCGGGTCGAACTCGGCGGTGACGACGAGCGCCGGCGGAAGGTCCTTGTGCGTCCCCCGCAGCAGCGCTGCGCGCGGATCGGCGCGATCTGCGGGGGCGATGTAGTGATCAACGAACCAGCGCATCAGCGCCGCGGTCAAGACATAGCCCTCGCCGTTTTCGCTGTAGGACGGCGTCGTGAAATCAAAATCGGCGACGGGCGTGAGCAGCACCTGGCCGAGCACCGCGGGCGCGCCGGCGTCGCGCGCGGCGCGGGCGACAGAGGCCGCCAGATTGCCCCCGGCGCTCCAGCCGGCGACGACCACGCCATCGGTGAGGCCGCCCAATGACGCGGCGTGTTCAGCCGCCCATTTGAGCGCGGCGAAGGCGTCTTCATGCGCCGCCGGGAAGCGATGCTCGGGGCCGTGACGGTAGTTCACGGAGAGCACGATCGCGTTCGATTGCGCACAGAGATCGCGGCAGAGCGGATCGTCCGAGGCCTGGTCGCCGATCACCCAGCCGCCGCCATGAAAGTAGAGAACGATGCGGTGCGGTCCCGGCGCAGACGGGCGATAGAGCCGGTAGGCGAGCGGGCCCGCGGCGCCTTGAAACTCGCCGTCGCGAATCTCGCCGACGGCGGGACCCGGCGGGCGCTGCGCATTCGTCGCTTCGAGAAAGGCGCGCGCTTCGGGCGGCGTCATTGTCTCGAGCGGCGGGAGGTTCAGCTCAGCCATCATCCGCAGGATCGCGTCGACGTCGGGCTTCAGCCGGCAGACGACGCCGTCATTGCATTGCGCGCCACGGGGGCCCTTGAGCGCAAAGCCGAGATAGCCCCGCCTGCGCACGTCATCGCATGCGCGCCGATATGTATCCACGCCGCCGACATAGGGTAGAAAGACTCGAAGCTTTCCCTCGACATTGGCGCCGGTGTACCATGAGGCGGCGTCGGGGAAGAGCGTGAGGCTCGCGCATTCGAGGGCGTGCTGCTTCCAACCCGCTTCTGCGGTCGGCGTCGGCTCGATGGTGTGGAAGCCGCCGCTGCGCAGGTCGCGCAGCGTGTCGCTGATCCATTCGACGTGCTGCTCTATCGAGACGGCCATGTTCGAGAGCACGGAAGGACTGCCCGGCCCGGTGATCATGAAGTAATTGGGAAAGCCGACGCTCATCAGGCCGAGATAGGTCTCGGGGCCATGCGCCCAGCGCTCCTTCAGCGTGACGCCGCCGCGCCCCTCGATGTCGAGGGCGAGGATCGCGCCGGTCATGGCGTCGAACCCGGTGGCGTAGACGATCGCATCGAACGGGATGTGCTCGCCTTCGATCTCGATGCCGGTTTCGGTGACCGTGCGGATCGGCGTCTTGCGCAGGTTCACAAGGCGCACGTGCGGCAGGTTGTAGGTTTCGTAGTAATTGGTGTCGAGGCAGGCGCGCTTGGTGGCGACCGGATAGTCCTGCGCACACAGCGCCTCGGCGGTCTCGGGGTCCTTCACTGTCGACCTGATCTTGCCGCGGATGAAGTCGGCCAGCGTGTCGTTGGCTTGCTTGTTGGAGAGAATGTCGGCGAAGGCGCCGCCGACTTTGAGCAGCTCGCCGGAATCCCACATGTCTTCATAGACAGCGCGGCGCTCCTCCTCGCTGACCTGCAGCGCGCTCACCAGATTCGGCGCGATGGGAACGCCTGCGCGGCTCCAGCGCGCCTCTTCCCGGTACGCCTGCGGCCGGCTCTCATAGGCGAGGCGCTTCTCGGCGCGCACCGGGCCGTTGCGGGCGGGGATGGAGAAGGCGGGGGTGCGTTGGAACACCGTCAGCTGTGCGGCCTGTTCCGCGATGAGCGGAATGGACTGGACGGCCGAGGAGCCGGTGCCGATCACCGCGACGCGCTTGCCGGTGAAGTCCACCCCCGCATGCGGCCAGGAACTGGTGAAGTAGGACGGGCCCTTGAAGCGCTCGGCGCCGGAGATCTCAGGGACCTTCGGCATCGACAGGCAGCCCGTCGCCATGATGTAGAAACGCGCGGCGATTCGATCTCCGCTCTCGGTTTCGATGCGCCATTGGGAAGCGGCCTCGTCCCAGGCGGCGCGCTTGACGCGCGTGTTGAAGCGGATGTCGCGGCGAAGGTCGTAGCGTTGGGCGACGTGCTGGAGATAGCGCAGGATCTCGGGCTGGGTGGCGTAGCGCTCGGACCACGTCCATTCCTTCTCCAGCGCCGGATCGAAGGAATAGGAATAATCGACGCTCTCGATATCGCAGCGCGCGCCGGGGTAGCGGTTCCAGTACCACGTGCCCCCGACATCATCGGCCGCTTCGAGGATGATCGCGGCGAAGCCGTCCTGGCGCAGCTTGTGCAGGCAATAGAGGCCCGCCATGCCGGCGCCCACGATGACCGCATCGAGGTGAGGCGCGTCGCCGTCCATATCGCATCTCCCTTAAGTTCTTGGGCCGCTTTAGCCGTTTGCGGCATCTAACCGGATCGCACGCGGGAAGCGCAAGCGCGGCGTCCGGCTTGCCGCAGCGTCCGGGCGGGTCCTTCAACCCTGGCCGCTCGCACTGGATCTGCGGCGCGCTGGGCTTGGAGGAGATCGCCGATTTCACGCTCCACCGGGCGGTTGCGGACGCGCACGGCGTGAGACGCCGGCGGCGCTCGGGGGGAAGGCGCTGGCGAGATGTTCCGGGTCCGTGCAATGTAGCCTCTCGCGAGGGAGCGATGGCGACGGACTTGGAAAGGGACAACGCCGAACGCGGGACCGAGCCGGCGCCGGCGCCGGAGCGGGCGACGGCGCTCGCAAAGCTGTTTGCCCCCTATCTCATCATCTCGGCTTATTACGCCGCGGCGGCTGGGCTCACCGCGGCGTTCCTCTGGCTCAACCCCGCGATCATGGCGCACCTGCCGGTCGGCGGCGCAGCCGATTTCGTCGCCGCGAGCGAGTCGGCGTTCGAGCCGGTGATGCGCGACGCCTCGCCGTTGCGATCGACCTTCTCCGAAGCGGTGAAGCTCGCGCTCTCCATGGTTGCGGCGTTCGCGTTGATGCTGCCGGTGACATGGGTGTGCATGGGCGCGCGCCGGCGCAAGGACGTTTCGCAATCCTTCGTGCAAACGATCCTGGTGCTGCCGCTGGTGATCACAGGGATTGTGCACGTGGTGCACAACTCGCTGGCGCTGGCGTTCAGTCTCGCTGGGATCGTCGCGGGGGTTCGCTTCCGCCACACGCTGAAGGACAGCGCCGAGACCACCTATCTCTTCACCGCGATCGGCGTCGGCGTCGCGTGCGGGATCAACGCCGTCGAGGTGGCGGCGATCATCTCGATCTTCTTCAACTACGCGGTGCTCGGATTGTGGGCGACGGATTTCGGCGCGGCCACGACCGGCAAGCAGATGTTCTCGCGGCAGTGGATGGCCAAGGAGCCGCTGGAGAAGCCCAATAGGAAAGAGCGTAAGCCCGAGGACGATGATGACGACGACTAGAGTCGTCGCAGCCGCATGTCTGGCGCTGTTGAGTTGCGGGCCGGCGCCGGAGGCGCAACGCGCGGAGGCGCGGACGGGATCATCTCTCTTCGCCGCGGCCGCGGACGCGCAATGGCGCCTGCCGCGGCGGCTGCATGAAATCTCCGGGCTCGCGGTCGCGCCGGACGGGCGTCTGTTCGGCCATGACGACGAGGCGGGCGTGATCCATGAGCTGAGCCTGGAGGCGGGCGGCGGCGTGGTGAAATCATTCGCGCTCGGCGAACCCGTCGCGCGCGGTGATTTCGAAGGGCTGGCGATCGCGCCCGACGGCGCATTCTATATCGTCGAGAGCACCGGGCGGCTCTTGCGCTTTCGCGAAGCGGGCGATGGCGCGCACGCGCCGTTCGAGACGCTGGACACGGGAATGCGCGACGTCTGCGAGATCGAAGGGCTTGCTTATCATGCACGGCGCCGCGGGCTCCTCATCGCATGCAAGGCCCACCGTGAAACGACGGATGTCGTGCTCTATCTGTGGTCGCTGCGGACGCGACGCGCCTCGGTGTTTCTGCAGGCGCCGGCGTCGCAGGTTGCGCAGGCGGCGTTTGTCCAGGCGTTTCGGCCCTCCGGCGTCGAAATCGATCCGCGCACGAACAGGGTGATCGTGCTGTCGGCGCGCGATCGAGCCTGGGCGGAGTTCAGCGCGGCCGGCGTTCTGCTCGCCGCGCGGCGGCTGGCCGGCGCCCATCCGCAGCCGGAAGGGATAGCGGTGCTGAGGGACGGAGCGCTGGCGGTCGCCGATGAGGGCGGCGATTTACGTGCGCTGCTGACGCGCTATCCTCGTACGCCATGAAGAGACTTCTCGCTGCGTTTTGCCTCGTTTTCGCCGTGTTCGCCGCGCGCCCCGCATGGGCGCAGTCGGAATGGGACAATGTTGCACGCGTGGTCGCGATCGGGGATCTGGAAGGCGATTACGAGAAGTTTCAGGCCATGCTCGTTCGCGCCGGGCTGATCGACGAGCGCGGCGACTGGATCGGGGGGCAAGCGCATCTGGTGCAGCTCGGCGACATTCCCGATCGCGGTCCCAACAGCCGCGCGATCATGGATCAGCTGATGCGGCTGGAGCGCCAGGCGCGGCGCGCCGGCGGGCGCGTGCACGCGCTCATCGGCAATCACGAAGCGATGAATGTCGAGGGCGATCTGCGCTATGTGCATCCCGGCGAATATGCCGCGTTCGCGACACGCGAGTCCGCGCGGCTGCGTGAGCGCTACTACAACGCGACGCTCGCGCATCTGCGCGAGACGCTGCCAGCGGAGCAGCTTCCGACGTTCGACGACGCCTTCCGGGCGCAATGGGAGGCGGAGCATCCGCTTGGCTATGTCGAGCACCGGGTCGCGTGGGCGGCGGACGGCGCCTATGGCCGCTGGGTGGCCGGCCACGAGTCGGTCATCCGCATCAACGACACGCTCTATATGCATGCCGGGCTGGGTCCGAGCTATCTCCCGTTCGCGCGTGATGCGATCAACGCGGCCGTGCGCGGCGCGCTGCGCGGGACGCCGGATCCGGCGATGCCCGATATCCTCACCAACGAGGACGGACCGCTCTGGTATCGAGGTTTCGCGCTCAGCGAAGAGTCGATCGAGGCGGCGCATCTGGAGGCGGTTCTCTCGCGCCACGGCGCAACGCGCGTGGTGGTGGGCCACACCAAGCGCGCCTCCACGGTCCTGCCGCGGTTCAACGGGCGCGTCATCATCACCGACATCGCCGTCCCGCAGGGCTACGCCGATCCGCACGCGTTCCTGATCGAGGAGAACGGCGCGCTCTTCACCATGCATCGCGGCGTGCGCGTGCCGCTGACGGCGCCGACGCCGGCGGAGACATGCGCCTATCTGCAGCGCATCGCCGCGCTCGATCCGCCGGATGCGCCCACCGCGCGGCTCGCGGCGCAATGCGTGACGGCGCCGCCCCAGAACTAGCCGCGGCAGCGGCCGAGGATCTGGCGGCGGAAGGCGTCTGGATCGTCCAGGATCGCAAAGAACGATTCGATGTAGCGACGCGCCGTGGCGCGGCGTGCGGCGCTGAGACGCGTCTCTCCGTCGATCAGGGCGAGCATGGCGCTGCGGCGCGCGCGGAAGCGTTCGGCGGCGGCGCTAAGCGCGTCATTGTGGCGGCAATAGCCGCGGTACCAGCGCTGGCGCACATTGGCCACGGGGATTTCCGGCGGCGGCTGCGCGTAGGGTGCGGCGACGAAGCCCGAGTGATCGAAATCGTAGGGAGTCGGGACGACGGCGCTGCGCGGCGCGCGGGCCCGCGCGATGAGCTTGGAATTGTGGCAGCACTCCTCTCCTTCGGGGCCTGCGCGCATGTCCCAATCGAGATTGCCGATCATGAATTGGAACAGGGCGAAATCAGCCGCCGCCGCGGGATCGAGTTGTTCGACCGTGACCGTGCGGGGCGCGACTTCGAGCTCTATCCGGCCGTTCCGCTGGGCCATGCGGTCGACGTCCTCGATGAAGAAGGCGAACTGGGTCTCCTCCCGCCTGCGCCCGCTGGTGTCGCGGTAGGTCACGCGCGCGGGGCGCACACGGAAGCTCAGCGGCGTGATTTCGTTGTAAAGCCGGTAGGCGAGGTATTCGAGGACGACGAGTTCGGCGTGGCGCGCGCTGGGGCGACAATGGACAACGAGCTTGAGCCGGCTTTGGCCCGCGAACACCGCGCCACGGCGCGGGCTCTGGAATTCGACGCGCAAGGGAGGAAACGTGCAGAAGCCTCGGGTGCGGCGGGTGAGGCCGCGGGGCGAAAGCGCGATCTGGTAGGTCTGTGCGGCGCCGCTCGCCGGCTGGTGGGTCAAGGTGGCGGGGAACGGATCGGTGCTGCGCGGGGCGCGGCGGACGAGTTCTGCAAAGGGCGCCGCGATCGTGATCTGCAGTTCGGAGTCGGCCGTGAAAAGGCGCGCCTGGGCGGCGGCTGGCGGACCGCAGAGGACTGCGGCGACGGCGAGGACGGCCCAACGGATCATGATCCCCCTCCCGGGGGGGGGGTGGAGGCAGCTG
>JACAEE010000122.1 GCA_013389015.1 Hydrogenophilaceae bacterium
CCGCGCTCAACGCGACCGCCGCGCCCGCACAGAGCGCCGCGGCGGCGAGCTTGTGGGCGTGACTCAAGGCCTCCTCCTCTCCCTGCCTCGCACCCATCGCCGAACGCGCGATCATCCGTGCGCGGAGCGGCAGAGTCCCACACGCCAGAGCCGAGCTGAACCGCAGATGAATGCGCGGCGCCTACAGGCTGAATTCGCGTTCATGTCAAGCGTCGACACGGACGCAGGCCCCCGCTAAGCCTCGCCGCATGCGCATCCTCTCCGCTTCGGGAACGCTCGGCGCCGTCAAGGCCGCGGCGCTGGCCTTCGACGGGCTCGATCCCTCGCCTGCGGACGCGGTGTCCTGGTTCGAGGCGGCGCCGGGGCGGTTCCGCATCGAAGTCTATGTCCATTCCGCTCAGGATGAAGACTCCGCGCGCGCCGTGATCGGGCACGCCGCGCCGGATCTGCACGTGATCGGCGAAGACGTGCGCGACGCCGATTGGGTGGCGATGGCGCTTGACGGGCTGCCGGCGGTCGAGGCCGGGCGGTTCGTGGTCGCTGGCGCGCATGCGCTGCGCCGCCTCCGCGGCGGGCGCACGCGGATCTGGATCGAAGCCAGCGAGGCGTTCGGCACCGGCCACCACGGCACGACGCGCGGCTGCCTCTTGGCGCTCGACGCGCTGCTGCGGCGGCGCCGCGTGCGCCATGTTCTCGACATCGGCGCCGGCTCCGGCGTGCTGGCGATCGCGGCGGCCAAGGCAGGGGCGCGCGGGCTCGCGATCGAGATCGATCCGCGCGCAGCCGCGATCGCAGCGGTCAATGTGCGGCAGAACAAGATTGGCCGGCGCGTGCGCGTGATCGCGGGAGACGGCGCGCGCCACACCGCGCAGCGGCGCTACGATCTCGTGTTCGCAAACATCCTGATGCGGCCGCTCATCCGGCTTGCGCCGCTGATCGCGCGCGCCGTCGCGCCCGGCGGAACGATCGTGCTTTCGGGGCTTCTCTACAAACAGGAGCCGCTGGTGCGCGCGGCGTACGAGAACCGGGGGATGATCCTTCATCGCCGCATCCGCCGCGAGTCCTGGTCCACCCTCGTCTATCGTGCGTCTGCTTGATCGGCGGGGCGGGACCTGAGCCTTGCAGCCCGCGCCGGCGCGTCCTGGGTTCCGGCTCTGCGCATTGCTGCGCAATGCTCCGGCCGGAATGAGGGAGAGCTGTGTCGGGCGACGCCGCAGCGGCGTCCGCGAGGCGTCACCGTTCGTAGACGTTGAGCGCGAAATAGCAGGGCGCGGCGCGGCAGTGGGTGATGCGGACCTCGACGACGAAGGGGCCGGTCCAGCGCGGCTGCGAGGTGATCGTTGCGGCGCGGCCGACGGCGCCGTCCGCGATGATCGGATTGCCCATCTGGTCGTACAGGCGCAGGTCGATGTTGCGGCAATCGACGTCGCACACGGCGACGACGCGATACTCGCCGCCGCTGTGAAACAGGAAGCTGAAGCGCTGAGCGCCGCCCGCCGGCAGGCCGCCGGCATGGGGGCCGTCGACGCGCTGATAGCCTTCCTGCGCCCATAGCCGCTCCTGGCGCGCCAGACCCTGCGCCAATTGCGTGGCGTAAGGATCGGGCACCTGGGCCGCGCCCGGCTGCGCAAGCGCCGCCAGGGCCAGCAGGGCCGAGGCCCACCTGTTCACTTTGCTCGCCATCGCCAGCCCGGATTACGGCGCCCCTCGATTCTCTCTTTTGGCGCCTATGCTCGGCGGGAACCCGGCGGCAATGAGGCCGGCTGATGTTCCCGCGAGCGATTGCGCGGCGCGGCGGCCAAGCCTAGCTATGCCGGCATGATCCAGACTTTCGAAACGCTCGGCGGGCCGAGCGTCGCCCGCAAGAACCTGCCGCTGCTGCGAAAAGCGCTTGCCCGACTCGGCCTCGACGGGATGATCGTGCCGCACGAGGACGAATGGCAAAACGAGTATGTGCCGCCCGCCTTCGACCGGCTCTCCTGGCTCACCGGCTTCACCGGATCGGCGGGCGCGGCCGTGGTGCTCATGGACGAGGCGGCGATCTTCGTGGACGGGCGCTACACGCTGCAAGTCCGCGACCAGGTGGATGAGGCGCTCTTCGCCTATCGCGACCTGATGGAAGGCGGCGTCGCGGCGTATCTGCGCGAGAAGGGCAAGGGCAAGACGATCGGCTATGATCCCAAGCTGCACAGCCCCGACGCGCTCGAGCGGCTGGAGGCGGCCGCGCGCGACGGCGGCGCGACGCTGAAGGCGCTCGATACGAACCCCATCGACGGCGCCTGGACGGACAGGCCGGCGATCCCAAAAGCCGAAGTCGTTCCTTATACAGATGAATATGCCGGCGAAAGCGCCGCCGCCAAGCGCAAGCGTCTGGGCGAGGCCGTCGCCGCGGACGGCGCGGACGCCGCCCTCATCACCTCCCCCGCCTCGATCGCGTGGCTGTTCAATGTGCGCGGCGGGGACGTGGCGCGCACGCCCCTGCCGCTCGGCGAAGCGATCCTCAAGGCGGACGGGCGCGCCGACCTCTTCCTCGATCCGGAGAAGGTGACGCCGAAACTGCGCGCATGGCTCGGCAATGAGGTGGCGCTGCGGGCGCCTGAAGAACTTCCCGAGGCGCTGGCGCAGCTGAAGGGCCAGCGCGTGCGGCTCGATCCGGCGAGCGCATCGGCCTGGCATTTCCGCACGCTCGAAGCCGCGGGCGCGCAGACCAAGCGGGGGCAGGACCCCGTCGTCCTGCCGCGCGCGACCAAGAACGCCGTCGAGATCGAAGGCGCGCGCAAGGCGCATGCGCGCGACGGCGCCGCGCTCTCGCGCTTCCTGCACTGGCTGGCGACGGAAGGCCAAAGCGGCAAGGTAGACGAGATCACGGCCTGCCGCATGCTCGAGGACTTCCGCGCCGAGACCGGCGCGCTCAAGGATCTCTCATTCGATTCCATCTCGGGCGCGGGGCCGAACGGCGCCATCGTGCATTATCGCGCCAGCGTGAAGACCAACCGCAGACTCAAGCGCGGCTCGCTCTTCCTGATCGATTCCGGCGGGCAATATCTCGACGGCACGACCGACGTGACGCGCACGATCGCGATCGGGCGCCCAACGCCCGAAATGCGCGACCGCTTCACCCGCGTGCTCAAGGGCCATATCGCGCTCGCGCGCGTGCGCTTTCCCAAGGGCACGACGGGCCATCAGCTCGATGCGCTCGCGCGTGTGGCGCTGTGGGAAGCGGGACTTGATTATGATCACGGCACCGGGCACGGCGTGGGCGCCTATCTCGGCGTGCACGAGGGGCCGCATCGCATCGCCAAGTTCGTCAACACCCAGCCGCTCGAGCCGGGCATGATCGTCTCCAACGAGCCCGGCTATTACAAAACCGGCGCCTACGGCATCCGGGTGGAGAATCTGCAAGTCGTCACGCCGGCCGCGGACATCGAAGGCGGCGAGCGGCCGATGCTGGGCTTCGAGACGCTGACGCTGGCGCCGATCGATCAGCGGCTCATCGTGAAAACCCTGCTCTCCAAGGACGAGCGCGCGTGGCTGAACGGCTATCACGCGCGGGTCGCGCAGGTGGTCGGGCCGAAGCTCTCGGGCGAAGCCAAGGCCTGGCTCATGGACGCCACCGCGCCGCTCTGAGCTGGCGGCGCCGCTGAGCGTCAACCATGTCTCTTGGGCGGTCCGCTAACGCTGTTCGGCTAATCTTGCCCGATGCGCCTTCGACTCGGCGGCATCGATGCGTGCGGCGATCTTGCGTTCGGCGCTGCGGCGTTCGCCGCCGCCGTCCTGCTCGGATGGTTGGCGCTCACGCTCGTCGAGCTCGCCATATCTGACCTGAACAAGGCGATCATGGCCGCCTTGCTCTTCATCGTTGCGCTCCACCTGTCTTGGCGCGCGGTTTGGCGGCGCCTCTGGCATACAGCTGCGAACGCCTTCGCTCCAAGCGTCTACAAGCCAATGTCATCGCCTCGCGTGATTGACGGTGACACAATCGACGACGTCATGGTTGGCGTACGCTACAGACTGGCCAATATCGACGCGCCGGAACTCGACTCTGGCGCCCGATGCGCCATGGAGCGACGCGCCGGCGAGGAGGCCAAGGCGGCCATGGAAGGGCTCATCTACAACGCCAAGTCGGTGACGGTAAGGCCAACGTGGCGCACGGATTGCTATGGACGAAAGGTCGCGTTCGTCTATGCCGACGGGATTGATGTGGGCGAACTGCTGATCGGCGCGCGGCTCGCGGTGCGTTGGCGCGGCGCGCGGCGGCGATGGTGCGGCGAGCGCGGCGGCTTCGCGCAGCTCGCCGC
>JACAEE010000125.1 GCA_013389015.1 Hydrogenophilaceae bacterium
GCCGCGCGCCTGCGCGCCGAAGGCCGCGAAGAAGCCGCCCGCATCCGCGCGGCCACTGACCGCGACGTCACCATCATCGGCGCCGAAGCCAACGAGACCGCCGAACGCACCCGCGGCATCGGCGACGGCGAACGCGCCCAGATCTTCGCCCGCGCCTATGGCCGCGATCCCGAGTTCGCCGCCTTCTACCGCTCGATGCGCGCCTACGAAGCGGCCATTCCCGAGGGCCGCCAGGTGATCATTCCGCCCGAAGGCGAGTTCTTCCGCTACATGCGCGACAAGGAAGGCGGAGGCCGCTGACGCCGCCCGCGCCGGCCAAGCCGCAGCCGCTCCATTGCACGCCGTGCGCGCCGCGCTAAAGCTTCGCGCATGAGACTGTTTTCGTTCCTGTTGGCGGCGCTGGCGCTGGCCCTTGTCGCGCCGCTTTCGCTGGCCCAGCAGCGCCTCCCGGCGCAGGGTTTCGCCGATCTCGCCGAACGCCTGTCGCCCGCGGTGGTGAACATCGCGACCGCTCAGCGGATCGAGGGCCAGGGCGAATTGCCGCGCTTCCCGCGCGGCTCGCCGCTCGAGCGGTTCAACGACGACGAGGATTCCGCCGCCCGCATCACCTCGCTCGGCTCAGGCTTCATCATCTCGCCCGACGGCGTGGTCGTCACCAACAACCATGTGATCGAGCGCGCCGACAGCGTCGAGGTCGTGCTCAATACCGGCGAGCGTTTCCCCGCTGCGATCGTCGGCCGCGATCCGGCCACCGATCTGGCTGTGCTGCGCATCACCGCGCGCCGCGCGCTGCCCCATGTGGCTTTCGGCGACAGCGACGCCGCCCGCGTCGGCGATCTCGTGCTCGCCATTGGCAATCCCTTCGGCTTCGGCGGCACGGTGACGCTGGGCATCGTCTCGGCCCGCAACCGCAACATCGACGCCGGCCGCTACGACGACTTCATCCAGACCGACGCGGCCATCAATCGCGGCAATTCCGGCGGGCCGCTGTTCAATATGGACGGCGACGTGATCGGCGTGAACACGGCGATCGTGTCGCCGACGGGGGGCTCCGTCGGCGTCGGCTTCGCCATGCCCTCGCAGCTCGTGCGCCCGGTGGTCGATCAGATCCTGCGCTATGGCGAGGCGCGCCGCGGCTGGCTCGGCGTCCGCCTGCGCCCGCTCTCGCCCGAGATCGCCGAGCGCAACGGCCTCTCGCGCGCCGCCGGCGCCGTCATCTCGC
This sequence comes from Hydrogenophilaceae bacterium, assembly GCA_013389015.1. Lineage (GTDB taxonomy): Bacteria > Pseudomonadota > Alphaproteobacteria > Caulobacterales > Aquidulcibacteraceae > CADEEL01. The sequence continues at coordinate 1,223 of JACAEE010000125.1, forward strand.
AGATCACGCCGGGCGGCCCGGCCGAGCGTGCGGGGCTTCGTCGCGGCGACATCGTGCTGTCCTTCGGCGGGCGCGCCGTGGCCGACACCCGCGCGCTCACCCGCGCGGTGGCGGACGCCGAGATCGGCAGCGTGGTCGCCGTCGGCGTCGTCCGCGCCGGACGGCGCATGAGCGTCAATGTCATGATCCAGCAGCTTGCGGAATCCCAGGTCGCCGCCGGCGCCTTGTCCGACGGCGCCCTGGAGATGAATCCCGGTCCCGCCGGACGGCTCACCAGCGGCCGCGTCATGGGCGTGAGCCTGGCGGAGCTGAATTCCGATGTGCGCCGCCGCTTCGAACTGGATGGCGACGCCCGCGGCCTCGTCGTGACCTCGATCGATCCCTCGAGCGACGCGCACAACAAGCTCTTGGTCGGCGACGTCATCACCGAGATGTCGTTCGAGCCGGTGATCTCCATCGGCCAGGCGCGTGCGCTCGCCGAACGCGCGCAGGCCCAAGGCCGCCCGCTGCTCCTGCGCGTCGAGCGCGACGGCCACATGACCTTCCGCAGCCTCCGCACCCGCCGCTGATCCTCCCGCAAGCGGGCGAGGTGGATCGGCGCCGCAGGCGCCGAAACGGAGGGGCGTAAGGGATAAGGCGCTAGCCGCCGGCGAACTCTCGCTGCGCATATCCCTGAAAGTAGAGCGCGGTCTCGAGCGTCGTATGCGCGATTTGCGCGTCGGCTTCCGCCGCGACGATCGGCTTGGCCCGATAGGCGAGGCCGAGGCCCGCGGCGCGGATCATGTCGAGATCATTGGCGCCGTCGCCGATCGCCAGCGCGTCGGCGGGCGTGAGCGCGAGCGCCGCCGCTTCGCGCGTCAGCGTCTCGAGCTTGGCGGCGCGCCCGAGGATCGGCGCGCCGACGCCGCCCGTGAGCGCTGCGCCGTCGTCGATGAGCGTGTTGGCGAAATGCGCGTGAAAGCCGGCCGCCTCCGCCACGCGCGCCGTGAAGAACGTGAATCCGCCCGACACCAGCACGCAGCGCGCCCCATGCGCCGCCATCGTGCGCGCCAGCGTCCGCGCGCCCGGCGTGAGCCGCACGCGCTCTTCATAGCAGCGCGCGAGCGCATCGAGGCCGAGCCCCTTGAGCTTGCCCACCCGTTCGCGCAGCGCGTCCTCGAACACGAGTTCGCCGCGCATCGCCCGCTCAGTGATCGCCGCGATCTCGGCTTTGAGCCCCGCATAATCGGCGAGTTCGTCAAGGCATTCCACGGTGATGATCGTTGAATCCATATCCGCGACCAGCAGCCGCTTGCGCCGGTTCTCCGCCTTCACGATCGCCCAATCGACCGCCAACCCCGCCACGGCTTCGCCGGCCTCCGCGGCGAGCTCGGAATCGAGCGCGTCATAGTCCCACTCCGCCGCTTCCCAGGGGCCGAGCACGCGCGGCGGCGCCCGCTTGCGCTTGAGCGCAACGCGCCCGAGCATGCGCACCGCCTCGAAATAGCTCGGCCGGTCCGCGGCGACGAAGACGAGGGCGTAGGTCATAGAGCTCCCGATGACTCGCGTGCTCTGTATCATGGGGCCGACGGCGAGCGGCAAGTCGGCGCTGGCGCTGGCGCTGGCCGAGACGGTCGGCGGCGAGATCGTCAATGCCGATTCGTTGCAGGTCTATCGCGACCTGCGCATCCTGACGGCGCGTCCGACGCCCGAGGAGGCCGCGCGCGTTCCCCATCGCCTGTACGGCCATGTCGACGCCGCCGAGCGCTATTCGGTCGGGCGTTGGCTTGCGGACGCGACCGAGGCGATCGCCGCGATCCGGTCGCGCGCGCGCACGCCGATCCTGGTCGGCGGCACGGGGCTCTATTTCAAGGCGCTGACCGAGGGGCTGGTCCAGGCGCCGCCGGCGTCGGATGCGGTGCGCCGGCGCCTGGAGGCGCGCCTGGCCGAAGCCGGCGCGCCCGCGCTTCATGCGGCCC
>JACAEE010000103.1 GCA_013389015.1 Hydrogenophilaceae bacterium
GCCGCGCGCCGCCGGTCACCGCCTTCGCCTCCCTCGCGACGCTTCAGCCGCCTGCGCCGCGAAAGCCCAAGCGCCGCGGCAAGCCCGCGACGCCCGACGCATGACGCGGCAGCGGGCGGACGTGTGGCTCCACCGCGCGCGGATTTTCAAGTCGCGCGCGATCGCCGGCAGCGCGATTGCAGTGGGCGCGGTGCGCCTGCAGCGGGCTGGCGCGGTGAAGCGCCTGGAGAAGCCCGCCGAACTTGTGGGGCCCGGCGATGCGCTGCTCATCGCCCTGCCGCGCGGCCTGCGGATGATCCGGGTCCTGGCCCTCGGCGCCCGGCGCGGCCCCCCGGGGGAGGCGCGCCTGCTCTACGAGGAGGACCCTGAGCCGACCTAAACGCAGCGCCAGTTCGCCTCGCTTGACGCTCAGGACGCGCGCGATCATGTCACTGGGCCGGCAAGAGAGAGGAAGCCCGCACGTATGACCTACATCGTCACCGACGCCTGCGTTCGCTGCAAATACATGGACTGCGTCGAGGTGTGTCCGGTGGATTGCTTCTACGAAGGCGAGAACTTCCTCGTGATCCACCCTGAGGAATGCATCGACTGCGGCGTTTGCGAGCCGGAGTGCCCCGTCGACGCGATCAAGCCGGACACCGAGGACGATCCGGACGGCAAGTGGCTCAAAATCAACACTCAGTACTCCCGGGAATGGCCCAACATTACGCGCAAGGGCGATCCCCCGGCGGACGCCGACGACTTCAAGGACGAGAAGGGGAAGTTCGAGAAATACTTCAGCCCCAAGGGCGGCGGCTGACGTAACGAAAACAGCGGCCCGGATGATTTCAGCGCTGGAGGACGCTTCGGCGCATGACTATGCCCTGAAGATGGGGTAGCGCCCGCATTATTGCAGGTCTGGCGCGCGGATTTGGCATAGCTGCGCGTGGTTGTCACCATTCTGTGGCCTTCCTGAAAAGCCCCTCATGTGATAGAGTGTTCCTTCGCGTTGGAAGGCCGAAGCAAGTTGATGCGGCGGCGGTTTCGACGCGCAGGACGCATCTTTCGTGCGGTGCGAGCACGTGCGCTGCGCTGGGCCTGACGGCCGTGGAGCGGGGCGCGCAAATCAAGGGGCGGAAGGCTTGGGAGTGCTGTCGCGGAACGCAAGTCCGCGGTCGGCAGGTCTGAGCGTCCCGAAAAGCCCTGCTCGCGCGGCCGCCTGATGCGCCGTGACAAGTTCGCGCCAGTCAAGGCGCGCCAGGGACCAGTGGAGCAGGGACCAGCATGACGGCGACAACGAAATCGAGCCCGACTTTCCGCGCAGGGGATCACATCGTGTATCCCGCGCACGGCGTCGGGCGCGTTGTGGGTGTGGAAAAGCAGATGGTGGCGGGCGCCCCCCTTGAGGTGTTCGTGATCCAGTTTGAGCAAGACAAAATGACGTTGCGCGTGCCCACGGCGAAGGCGAAGTCCTGCGGCATGCGTCCGCTCGCCTCCTCCACGGTGGTCGACAGCGCGATGAAGACGCTGACCGGACGCGCACGGATCAAGCGCACGATGTGGAGCCGCCGCGCCCAGGAATATGAGGCCAAGATCAATTCCGGCGATCTGATTCAGATCGCTGAGGTGGTTCGCGACCTGCACCGCGGCAGCGATCAGCCTGAGCAGTCTTATTCCGAGCGCCAGCTTTACGAGAGCGCGCTTGACCGGATGGCGCGCGAGCTCGCGGCCGTGGAGAAGATCAACCGCGATCAGGCGATCGCGAAGCTGACGCATTCGCTGACCATGAAGAAGGCCGCCAGCGCGGCGGCTTGAACGGCCGTTCTCATGGTCGCGTGCAGAAGGGCAGGATCGAGGGGGCGAACTCGCGGGTTCGCCCCCTTTCGTTCGCCTTTGCGGTTCGCCGCGGCGCGGCATTTCAAGATGCCAAGCGCTGCGGCTATGCTAGGTTTCGCAGGTTCGGCGGGGACGCGTTCGCCGTGACAGGCAGGATTGAAGTGAGACCGAGCAACGAGGCGCCGGCCCGACTTCGAGCGTTCATCGTCTCCGCCTTTGCCGCGCTGGCCAGCCTGGTCGCCGCCGCTTGCGAGGACCCCAAGGACAAGGCCCCCCCGCCGGTGACCTCCACAGCCCCGCATGTGCCGTGCGGCGAAGCCGAGATCATCAGTCCTGGCGCCACGCATTGCGGTATTGGGCTGACGCTCAATTCCGCCTTGACGCTGGATGGCCTGCCGCTGCTTGGCGGTTCGCCGTTTCGGCTCGGCGAGGACATGGAGAGCGGCGCCGATTCCTTGATGGTCTATCCCTCGCCGGGCGGCCGCTTTTTCTTCGTGCGCGGCTGCGAAGGGCCTTCGCTTGAGCCGCGCCGCTGCCCGCGCGCTGCGATCCTTGATCGCCACGGCGGGCGCCTGCATCCCGTGACGTTCCGCGCGGAAGGCCCGACCGCCTTCATCCTGTGGTCTCCCGACGAGCGCCGGTTTGCGCTCGTCGAGCCGCTGCCGGAGGGATTCCACGCGCTCTTCATCATCAATCCCGAGACCGGGGAGGCGGCCGCCTATCCGCCCGCTCAGGCCGCCGAACGGTTCCGCATCGACGAAGCGCTCTTGCGCTGGGCCTCGCCTAGGGATGTGGAGGCGCAGCTTCAGGTCTGCGCCCGCGCCTGCGCCGCCGAAACCCGCCGTTTCGCCTCGCCCTGAGAGAAGCCAGGCGCGTGCGGCGTCAGTTCAGCACCTCGATCTGCTCGGGGTGGTCGACGCAGATCAGCGGCCCGCCCCGATTGGCGACCCGCCCGCGCACCCTCACCTGCTTGTTCTGATAGCTTGCGAACGGCGGTCCCTTCGCGCGCCAAGCCGCTACGGCGTCGCCATAAACGCCGATGGTGGTGTCAGAGCCGTACTCGTCAGGCCCGCCGAAATTGAGATACGCGCGCGCATCCGACACGCTCGCCTGTCGTATCCGCCCCTCCACGACGAGCAGCGGTCCGCGCCCGCAGGAGCGAGGCAGATCCGCCGCTTCGCCCGCGAGCGCGATCGCATTGCGCACCCGATACTCCCGCAGCGCCCACAAGCCCCGCCGCGCCGCGCGTGCGCGCGCCTCCGCGGCAAGCAGCGCCGCTGCGCGCGCGCGGTTCTCCTGGCGCGTGCGCACGCGCACGAGGCCTTGCGCAACCAGGCCCTCCTGCACCCAAATCCAGCGCCCGCCTTCGGAGCGCACGAACACATGCGCGAGCGCCGTTTCGGTGGGCGGGCTTCGCGCATCGCCTTTGTCCTTCGCCTTGGCCTCGCCGGAAGCCGGCGCGCGCGGCGCGTAGCGCTTGAGTCCGCCATAGGCGAGCCGCACGCGCCGATGCAGCGTCGCACGCTCCAGCCCCGCCCGCGCTTCGCTCGCAAAGGGGGCTTCGCCGAAGGGCGCTTCAACTTCGACAAGCGTGACGCGCAGGCCCGACTCCAACACCAGCGTGTCCCCGTCGACGACCTGCGCGACCGTGCCGGCCTCGCCCTTTTCGAGGCCTTCCAGGTCCGGCCCGCTGCAGGCGGCGAGAAAGACGCCCAGCACCAGAGCCGAGAGGCCCGCCGCCGCCGCCCGCGCCATGCCCGCCTCCATTGTCGCCGCGCCCCGCGCTTGCCATAAGGCTTCTAAGGCTCCGTAGCTCAGCTGGATAGAGCTGCTCCGTCCTAAGGAGAGGGTCGCAGGTTCGACTCCTGCCGGGGCCGCGTGGATCGGCGGGATGAGGTCTTGCTGGACGGAGAGGGGACGGCGCTATGGCAATCCGCGGGCGTTCGCGATACGGCAATCCCCTCGCGCAAGTCGCCGCGAGCTTCACCGCATCCGCCAGCCGTCGCGCGCCGGCTTTCCGCTGGGCGGTGCTGACGACCCTTCTCGTTTTGTGGGGCGTCGCCGGCTACATCTCCTGGCAGGGCGAGGGCGCGACCCAGGCGATCTACAAGACGCTCGGCGCCCTGGCGATGACCGACGCCTACAGCGATGTCGCGCGCGGCGACTGGATGCGGGAGGCTGCGCGCTTCGCCGGCGTCGCCATTCCTTTGGTTGGTTTGCTGTTCGCTTTCTCGGGCGCGCTGGGGCGCTCTCTGGCGCGCGTATTCAACGCCGGGGCCGCCGGCCACATCGTGATCGCCGGCTCCGGGCCGGGCGCGATCTCCCTCGCGCATGATTGTCTGCGGGCCCACGATGTCGTCTTCCTGATCGCGCGCGACCTGCCGGAGGAGACCAAGTGGCTGCTCGCGCGCCGCGGCGGCACGCTGATCGAGGGCGACGCCGCCCGCATCGAGATTCTGAAGGGCGCGCGCGCCCACAGGGCCGCGCATGTCGTCGCCTTCGAGGAGGACGAGGCGGTCAATCTCCAGATTGAGGCGTTGATGCGCCGCGCCGTCGGCCGGCGTCGCCGCAAGCGCCCCGTCGTCGTGCACGTCGCGGCCTCGTCCTCGGCGCTGCTGCTGGAGGCGCGCGAAATGCGCGCCTTCGAACAGCGCAGGCGCGACGAGGCGCTCAAGCAGGCCGAGGAACAATCGTCAGGCGCAAAAAGGCCGCGCGCGGCGCCGGCCCTGGTCATGGATCCGCGCCCGTTCTCGCTGAACGAGATCGCCGCGCGCGCTCTCATCAACGATCACGCCGGCGAGATTCTCCAGAACGCCAAGCTTCTCAAGCATCGCGCCGTGCATCTTCTGTTCGTCGGCTTCGACGCGGCGGCGGAATCCGTTGCGGTGCGCATGCTGATGAGCCTGTGGTCGGCGCATTTCGACGCGCCCCGCCTGACCGTGCTGGCGCGCGACGCCAAGGCGGCCGAGCGGCGCTTCCGCTCGCGCTTCCCTCACGCCTTCGCCTACGCCGATCTGTGGACCGCCGACATCGCCTTCGAGGAGTTCGAATGGAGCGAGCGGCTGATAGACCGCGCGTTCATAGATGGGGTCAACGCCGCGCGCGGCGCGCCGAGCGCGATCATCGTCTCCACCGGTCGCGATTCCGACAACATCGTGCTCGCGCTCGCGCTCAAGCGCGCGTGCAACGCCGACCACGTCTGGCCCGTGCCGATCCTCATGAAGGAGACGAGCCAGTCGGAATTCTCCGCGCTCTACGCCAAAGGCGACGAGACGGCGGAGCATGACGCCTATCTCCAGGCCTTCGGCGCCGTCCAGGTTTCCGCGACGCGCGCCAACATCATCGAGGGCCGCCTCGACCTGGGTGCGGCCCTGCAGCACCGCTATTATGAACTCGGTCTCGCCGAGCGCGGCGTCGCCGCCGATCGCGCGCTGCAGGCGATGACGAGGAATTGGGACGCCGTGCTTGAAACCTACCGCGACGCCAATCGCGCCAGCGCCGACGCGGCAATCGTCCGCCTGTTCGACATGGGCTGGCGCCCGGCGACGCAGCGGGAGAAGAAGCGGGCCGTCGCCGAGCCCTCGATGCGCGAAGAGATGATGCCCATGATGGCGCGTCGCGAGCATGATCGCTGGGTCGCCGAGCGGCTGCTCAATGGCTGGCGCCCGGGCCCCAAGCGTGACAACGACCAGCGCATCCATCCCAATCTCGTGCATTGGGACAAGCTCGACGGCGAGCTGCGCAAGCGCGACGAGGATCAGGTGCGCGCGGTGATGGACGTGGCGATGAAGCTGCACGGAGAGGGCTTCATGCCCATCCAGGACAAGACCGACGCCGCGCCGCCTGCGCAGGCGGCGTGAGCGCTCGCGTCACGGACGAAGCAACGCTCCCCGTACCGTTGTCTGCGCAGCAAGCGCCTGGACCCCAGAAGCGACGGCATGGCGTTTGCGTTCATCAACGTGCGAGCCCGAGCGCGGCGCCCCAGGCGCGCACCTCGGCGATCTTGTCTTCGAACGCGCTCCAATCGTCGCGCGCGGCGATCGCATCCCAGATCGCTTCGACCTCGTCGATCAGCATGTCGGGCGGCCTTGCGCGTCCGAACAGCGGGTTCGCGAGATGCTCGGGCCGCACCGGCGCGTAGCGTTCGATCGCGGTCCGCAACGGCTTGAATGCGTCCGTCGCATAGAGCGCCGCCTGCGGGCTTTCGGCTGCGCGCGCCGCGCTCGCCGCGCCGCAGCGCCAGTCGAAGAAGAATTGCGCCCAGCCCGCGCCGGCTTCCGTCATCCAGGCGAACAGCGCCTGCAGGAACTCGAGATCAGCGGTGCGATCGCCCGGCGCTAGCCCCAGCCGCGCAAACATCGCCGCGCGCAGCGCATCGAGATAGGCGTCGCCATAGGCCTTGAGCGCGGCCTCGAGCGGCGCGGTTTCGCACACCAGCGAGAAGCATCCGCCGAGTTGCGCGAGATTCCACGAAGCGGCCTCCGGCTGCCGGCCGAACGCGTAGAGCCCCATCTCGTCGAAATAGGCGGCCGTGAAGCCCGGTTCGCTCCGCGGCAGGAACCGCCAAGGTCCGTAATCGAAACTCTCGCCGGTGACGACCATATTGTCCGTGTTCAGGACCCCGTGCACGAACCCCGCCGCCATCCAGGACGCCGCCAGCCGCGCCGTCGCATGGACGATGGCCTCGAACAGCGCCGCCGCCCGCGCCTCGCCCTCCCGGTCGGCAAGCTCGGGATAATATTCCTCCACCACGTGATCGATCAGCACACGGATGAGATCGGGCCGCTCGTGATAGACCAGCCGCTGGAACGTGCCGAACCGGATATGCGAATGCGAGAGCCGCACCAGCACGCTCGACCGCGTCGGCGAGGGCTCGTCATTGCGGGTGAGTCGCTCGCCCGTTTCGAACAGCGAGAACACCTTCGACGTATTGACGCCCAGCGCCTCCAGCATCTCCGCGGCGAGCGCCTCGCGCACGCCGCCCTTCAGCGTAAGCCGCCCGTCGCCGAAGCGCGAATAGGGCGTCTTCCCCGATCCTTTTGTCGCCAGGTCGAGCAGCCGCCCGCCGCCGTCGCGCAGCTGCGCGTAGAGGAATCCCCGTCCGTCCCCGATATCGGGATTGTACACGCGGAACTGATGGCCGTGATAGCGCATCGCCAGCGGGGTCCGCATATTGTCCGGCAACGGATCAAACCGCGCGAACGCGGCCTCCCATTCCGGCGCATCGAGGCCATCGAGCCCCACACGCTCCGCCCAACGCTGGTTGCGAAACCGCAATAGATGTACAGGAAACCGCGCGGGCGCGACGGGATCGGAGAAATCCGCCCCCAAGCGCGCAAAGCGCGGATCGGGTCGGTAGGCGGGGCGCGGCGGCATGGCTTGAAGCTACGCCCGCGCGCCGGCGAACGAAAGCGTCGCCGCCTCGCGCCGCGATGCAGTTTGGCGCTTGTTTCCGCCTTTCTTCAGCGCTTTATCAGCGCTGGAGCGACGCCTGGGTCGCGTGCGCCCGTGTGCGGGCGCCGCCGGTGGACAGGGAGTGTGGGATGACGCGCGCACTGGTCCTTGCCGCAATCCTGCTGGCGCTGGGCGCCTGCGGCCGGGAGGGCGCCGAGACGGACGGCGAGAACGTGACCTTCGACATCGCCGCGGCGCTTGATCCTTGCGCCGAGGACGCCGGCCCGGCCGACCGCGCGCTCTGCGGCGACGAGAAGCTCGCCGCCCTCGATGCGCGCATTCGCAGCGCCATGGTGCGCGAGGCGGGCGAGATTTCCGAAGAGGGGCGCCGCACCATCGTCGAGAACCACCAGCGCTGGCTGCGGGCCCAGCGCACGGCGTGCGGGATCATCGACGCGGACGCGGCGCCGACGCCCGATCAGGCCGCCTGTCTTGAAGCCGCGCTCACCGAACGCGTCCGCGAGAGCGAGCGCGCGGTCGAGCGCGAGGGCCCCTACACCTTCCAGCGCATGGAGATGATTTCGGCGCAAGCCGTCACCGCCGAGGCCGCGGCCGCCAGCGGCATGGGCGAGGGGGCGCCGACCTCGATCACCCGCGACATCCGTTTCCCCCGCATCGACGACGCCTCCACCCCGCAAGCGGCGCGCTTCAACGACATCGTCTCAAGGATCCCGGAATCGCGGTTTGAGCCGGGCGAGGAAGTGCAGGTCGATTACCAGATCGCCTTCGCCGGACCCGATCTGATCTCTGTGCGCTTCGATTCCTATTCCTACGCGATGGGCGCCGCCCATCCGAACAATTCAACGCGCGCCGTCACCGTGGTGATGACGACGGGCAAGCCGCTTGAGGTCGGCGATGTCTTCCGCGCAGGGTCCGGGTGGGAGGATTTCCTCACCCAGCGGGCGGTGCGCGCGCTCACCGAGCGGTTCCGCGAGGAGAATTTCACGCCCCCCGAAACCGATGTCCGCGACTCCGTCGCCAAGCCGCATCTATGGCTGATCAAGGAGGAAGGGCTGACGCTGCTCTTCCCGCCCTATTCCTTCGGCGGGCCCCATGTTCTTGGCGGCGCCGAGGTGACGATCCCCTGGGCCGACCTCGCGCGCTACCTGAACCCGAACGCGCCCGCGCCGATCCGCGCGCCGGCGTGAACGGACCGCGGGCGTCCGGCCCGCCCGCCTAGCGCTTGTTGCGATCAACCAGGATCACCTTCCCTCATTCCGGCCGCAGCGTTGCGGAGCAACGCGGAGAGCCGGAACCCAGAAGATCGTCGAGCGCCGCGCGTTTGCCGCTGGGGTCCGGGTCTCAGCCCGGATCAAGTCCGGGGTTCGCCCGGAATGAGGGAGGAGAGAATGAATCCGTTTGATCGCAACGCGCTGCTAAGCGTGAATATCGCGATCCTTGGTTTCCGGCAGGAACAGCACGCAGCACACGATCGCGATCCCGGTCACGATCGCCGGGAACCAGAGCCCTGAATAGATGTTGCCGGTGGCCGTGTTGATCGCGAATACGGTGGCCGGCAGAAGGCCGCCGAACCAGCCGGTTCCAATATGGTAGGGCAGGGAGAGCGCGGTATAGCGGATGCGCGTGGGAAAGAGCTCCACCAGCGCCGCCGCCTGCGGTCCATAGAGCGCCGTCGCCGCGACGATGAAGCCGGCCAGGATCGTGAATACGAGGATGTGGTTGATCTTGGCGTTGTCGGCATGTGCGGGATAGCCGGCGGCCGCCAATGCATCGCCCAGCGTCGGGCGCTCCGGCGCCGGCGCATCCGCCGGCGTGCGCGCCAGAAAGGCGGCGCGCGCCGCATTGAGTTCGACGCGATCCATTTCCGCGCCGGAGAAGCTTTGGATTTCGCGCGCGCCGATGCGGATGCGCGCGATCGAGCCCGCAGGCCCGTCTTCGCTTTGGTAATTGATGCCTGCGCCGGCAAGCGCGCTCTTGGCGATGTCGCACGAGCTGCGGAATTGCTGTGCGCCGCCGGTGAGGTCGAGTTGGAAACTGCAGTCCGCGGGATCCGCGATCACCGTCACGGGCGCTGTCTCAAGGGCGTCTGCAAGTTCAGGGTTGCCCGCCCGGGTCAGCATTTGGAAGCCTGGGAAATAGAGCACGAGCATCAGGATCATGCCGAACAGCATGATGGGCTTGCGCCCCACGCGATCCGAAATCCAGGCGAAGAACATGTAGAGCGGCGCCGACAGGACCACGATGGCGATCATGAACTGGTTCACGGTCGGCGAATCGAACTTGAGGATCCGCTCCAGGTAGAATTGCGCGTAGAAGTGCGCCGTGTACCAGACGACGCCCTGCGCCATCATGATCGCAAACAGCGCGATCAGCACGATCTTGAGATTGCGCCACTCGAAGAAGCTCTCGGCGTAGGCGCGCTTCGAGGTCTGTCCTTCCGCCTTCAGCTTCTGGAACGCCGGACTCTCTTCAAGCTGCAGCCGGATCCACACCGAGACCGCCAGGAGCCCGATCGAAATCAGGAACGGGATCCGCCAGCCCCACGCGCGAAACGCGTCCTCGCCCATCCCTGAGCGGATCGCCAGCACCACCGCGAGCGCGCCGATCAGCCCGATCGAGGCCGAGGTCTGGATCCATCCGGTCGAGCGCCCGCGCTTGCCCGCCGCCGCATGCTCCGCGACATAGATCGCCGCCCCGCCATATTCGCCGCCAAGCGCGAACCCTTGCAGCACCCGGCACGCCACCAGCAGGATCGGCGCCCACACCCCGATATCGGCGTAGGTCGGCAGGAGCCCGATCGCGAATGTGGCCAGGCCCATGAGCGTGATCGTGATCAGGAACGCGCCCTTCCGCCCCGTTGAATCCCCGATCTTGCCGAACACCAGCGCCCCCAGCGGCCGGACGATGAACCCGACCGCAAACGTGAGCAGGGTGAAGACGAACGCCTGCTGGTCAGGCAGGTTGGCGAAGAAGTGCGGCGCCATGATCGAGGCCAGCGCGCCATAGACGAAGAAATCGTACCATTCGAACACGGTCCCGGCCGTGGACGCCGCCACCACCATGCGCATCTTCGCGGGGGTGACGTCCCCGCCGCCCTGCGGCGCGGCTGCTGCGGCCTCTGACATGCTGTTCCTTCCCCGTGTCTCGACCCCGCGGTCGGCCCCCGATCCGGACCTCGCCGCCGCTCAATTTGTCGCTGTTCGCCTTGCCTGTCGCCTTATTGTCAAGCGCGAAGCGCGCATGGTATCCGCCCCGCGGGCGCGCGGGTCGCAGATTCTGCGCGATCGTCAGGATTCAGCCGCATCGAGGGGGCCGAAGGCGGGGGGCGCACAAGCCGCTCGCGGACGGCCCCGCGGGCGGCGCCGCAGACGGGACGTTCGTGGCTCAGACTCAAGAAATATCCGAATCCGCCGAGCGCTACGCTCAGGCCGCGTTCGAACTCGCCCGCGAGCAGAAGGCGCTGACCGCGCTTGAAGCGGATTTCGCAAAATTTTCAGAAGCTTGGCATGAGAGCGCGGACCTTCGCGCAGCGGCCGAATCGCCCTTGATCGATCCCGAAGAGAAGGCCAAGGCGCTGGTGGCAGTGGCCAGGAGGCTGGGCCTGTCCGAACTCGGCGCCAAGATTGTAGGCGTCGCCGCGCAGAACCGCCGCGCCGGCGAACTCCCGGCCATCATCGCGGCCTTCCGCGCCAAGCAGGCGCGCGAACGCGGGGCGCGCCAGGCCGAGATCATCTCAGCGGCGCCCCTGTCCGACGCACAAAGAGAGTCCATCCTCGCCGCATTGAAGAAGAGCCTCGGCGCCGAGATCGAGGCGGAAACCCGCGTCGACGACCGCTTGATCGGCGGCTTCATTGTGCGCGTCGGCTCCCGCCAGTTCGACGCCTCGCTCCGCGCCAAACTCGATTCACTCAAACTCGCCCTCAAGACCGCCTAAGCTGAAGGAAGACGCGCCATGGACGTCCGCGCCGCCGAAATTTCCGCAATCCTGAAAGAGCAGATCAAGGGCTTCGGCGCCGAGGCCCAGGTGGCCGATATCGGCCGCGTGCTCTCCGTTGGCGACGGCATAGCGCGCGTCTATGGCCTCGACAATGTCCAGGCCGGCGAAATGGTGGAGTTTCCCGGCGGCGTGAAGGGCATGGCCCTCAATCTCGAGCGCGACAATGTCGGCGTCGTGATCTTCGGCGAAGACCGCGGCCTGAAGGAGGGCGACACGGTCAAGCGGCTGGGCGAGATCGTGGACGTGCCCGTCGGCAAGGGCTTGTTGGGCCGCGTCGTGAACCCGCTCGGCGAACCGATCGACGGCAAGGGTCCGATCAAGGCGACCGAACGCCGCCGCGTCGACGTGAAGGCGCCCGGCATCATCCCGCGCCGCTCCGTGCACGAGCCGATGCAGACCGGCATCAAGGCCATCGACGCGCTCATTCCGATCGGCCGCGGCCAGCGCGAACTCATCATCGGCGACCGCCAGACCGGCAAGACCGCCATCGCCATCGACACCATCCTCTACCAGCGCGACGCCCACGAGAAGAACGCGCCGGAGAAAGAAAAGCTCTACTGCATCTATGTCGTGATCGGTCAGAAGCGCTCGACGGTCGCTCAGATCGCCAAGACCTTGGAGGATCGCGGCGCGCTCCAATACTCGATCATCGTCGCCGCGACGGCCTCCGAGCCCGCGCCGCTCCAGTTCATCGCCCCCTTCGCCGGCTGCGCCATGGGCGAATGGTTCCGCGACAATGGCATGCACGCGCTCATCATCTATGATGACTTGTCCAAGCAGGCCGTCGCCTATCGCCAGATGTCGCTGCTGCTGCGCCGTCCGCCCGGCCGTGAAGCCTATCCAGGCGACGTTTTCTACCTGCACTCCCGCCTGCTCGAACGCGCCGCGAAGCTCAACGACGACAACAAGGGCGGCTCGCTCACCGCCTTGCCGGTCATCGAAACCCAGGCCAACGACGTTTCCGCCTACATCCCCACCAACGTGATCTCGATCACCGACGGCCAGATCTTCTTGGAGACGGATCTCTTCTTCTCCGGCGTCCGTCCGGCGGTGAACGTCGGCATCAGCGTTTCGCGCGTGGGCTCTTCAGCGCAGGTGAAGGCGATGAAGCAGGTCGCCGGCGCCATTAAAGGCGAGCTTGCGCAGTACCGCGAAATGGCCGCCTTCGCGAAGTTCGGCTCCGACCTCGACGCAGCGACCCAGCGCCTGCTCGCCCGCGGCGCGCGCCTCACCGAAGTGCTGAAGCAGGATCAGTTCGCGCCGGTCCCGGTCGAGGAGCAGGTGGTGCTGATCTTCGCCGGCACCCGCGGCTTCCTCGACAAGGTCGCCGTGGAGGACGTTCGCCGCTACGAAAGCGAGCTCGTCGGCTGGCTGCGGTCGAAAAAAGCCGATCTTCTCGCCGAGCTGCGCGAGAAGAAGGAGTTCGACAAGGCGGGCGTGCTCGAAGGCAAGGTCAAAGCCGCCCTCGACGAATTCGCCGGCGTGTTCGCCTGAGGTCGCGATGCCCAGTCTTAAGGACTTCCGCAACCGCATCGCCAGCGTGAAATCCACGCAGAAGATCACTAAGGCGATGCAGATGGTGGCCGCAGCCAAGCTCAAGCGCTCGCAGGAGGCGGCCGAGGCCGCTCGTCCGTATGCGGAGCGCATCGCCGGCGTGATCGCGAACCTGACCGCCGCGGTGCAAGGCGAATCCGCGCCGCTCCTCCTACGCGGGACCGGCAAGGAGGATGTGCACCTCCTCGTCGTCGCCACCTCCGAGCGCGGCCTGTGCGGCGGCTTCAACACCCAGATCGTCCGCGCCGCGCGCGATCATGCCAACGCCCTCCTCGCGGCCGGCAAGACGGTGAAGATCATCACCATCGGCAAGAAGGGCAGGGATCAGTTGCGCCGCCTGTTCGCCGATCGCATCATCGAACATGTCGATCTCTCCGCGCATCGCACCATCACGGCCGCGCCGGCGCAGGTGATCGGCGCCAAGATTCGCGCGCGGTTCGAGGCGGGCGAGTTCGACGTCGCGACGCTCTTCTACTCCAAGTTCAAGTCGGTGATCTCCCAGCTCCCCGTGGCGCAGCAGCTCATCCCGGCCAAGGCGCCGGAAGGCGTGACGCCGCCGGACTTGGGCAACGCCGTCTATGAATACGAGCCCGACGAAGCCGACATCCTCGCCGCGCTCCTGCCGCGCTACATCGACAGCCAGATCCTCCGCGGCCTGTTGGAGAACGTCGCCGGCTTCTACGCCTCGCAGATGACGGCGATGGACAACGCCACCCGCAACGCCGGCGACCTGATCAGGAAGCTCACGCTCCGCTACAACCGCCAGCGCCAGGCCAACATCACCAAGGAACTGATCGAGATCATCTCGGGCGCGGAAGCGCTCTAGGAGAACGACGATGCCCGGCCCCGCCTCCGTCGCCTACAGCACGAGCGCCCACGCGACCGGCGGGCGTGACGGCAAGGTCCATCTCGACAACTCGCCCGTCTGGTTCGCGATGGCGATCCCGAAGGATATGGGCGGCTCGGGCCTCGGCTCGAACCCCGAGCAATTCTTCGCCATGGGCTATGCGAGCTGCTTCAACTCGGCCATCCTCTTCGTCGCCGGCCAGAAGAAGCTCGATGCGTCCAAGGCGAAAGTCACCTGCGAGATCGGCATCGGCCGCAATGACGCCGGCGGCTTCGCGCTCCAGGCCAAGCTCACCGTTTCCATTCCCGGCCTCGACGCCGCGCAGGCGCGCGACCTTGTCGAAGCCGCCCACCAAGTCTGCCCCTATTCCAACGCCACGCGCGGCCAAATGCCCGTCGAACTCGTCGTTGCGTGACCCCATCTAAGATTGAGAGAGACCCGCAAATGACCAAACCCATGAAAGGCAAAGTCGCCCAGGTGATCGGCGCCGTCGTCGACGTCGAGTTTGACGAAGGCCACCTGCCTGACATCTACAACGCGCTCGAGACGATCAATAAGGATCCCGACGGCAACGAGTTCCGTCTCGTCCTCGAAGTCGCGCAGCATCTGGGCGAATCCACCGTCCGCACCATCGCGATGGACATCACCGACGGCCTCGTCCGCGGCGCCGAAGTCACCGACACCGGCCAGCCGATCGCGGTGCCGGTCGGCGAAGGCACGCTCGGCCGGATCATGAACGTCATCGGCAATCCGGTCGATGAAGCGGGCCCGATTAAGGGCGAAGCCAACCGCGCGATTCACCAACTGGCGCCCGCCTTCGTCGATCAGAAGCCCGTCCCGGAAATCCTCGTCACCGGCATCAAGGTCGTCGATCTGCTCTGCCCCTATGCGAAGGGCGGCAAGATCGGCCTGTTCGGCGGCGCCGGCGTCGGCAAGACGGTGCTGATCCAGGAGCTGATCAACAACATCGCCAAGGCTTATGGCGGCTATTCCGTGTTCGCCGGCGTCGGCGAGCGCACCCGCGAAGGCAACGACCTCTATCACGAGATGATCGAGTCCGGCGTGAACAAGCATGGCGGCGGGCAGGGCTCCCGCTGCGCGCTCGTGTTCGGCCAGATGAACGAGCCGCCGGGCGCGCGCGCCCGCGTCGCGCTCACCGGCCTCACCATCGCCGAACACTTCCGCGATCAGGGCAAGGACATCCTGTTCTTCGTCGACAACATCTTCCGCTTCACCCAGGCGGGCTCGGAAGTGTCGGCGCTGCTCGGCCGCATTCCCTCCGCGGTCGGCTATCAACCCACGCTCGCCACCGAGATGGGGTCGATGCAGGAGCGCATCACTTCCACCACCAAGGGCTCGATCACCTCGGTGCAGGCGATCTACGTGCCCGCGGACGATTTGACCGACCCCGCGCCCGCCACCTCCTTCGCGCACTTGGACGCCACCACCGTTCTCTCCCGCGCCATTTCGGAGAAGGGCATCTATCCCGCGGTCGATCCGCTTGATTCCACCTCGCGCATCCTCGATCCCAACGTCGTCGGCCAGGAGCACTACGAGGTCGCGCGGAAGGTCCAGGAGACGCTGCAGCGCTACAAGGCCCTGCAGGACATCATCGCCATTCTCGGCATGGACGAGCTCTCCGAAGACGACAAGCTCACGGTCGCGCGCGCCCGCAAGATCGAACGCTTCTTGAGCCAGCCCTTCCACGTCGCCGAAGTGTTCACCGGCACGCCCGGCTGCCTCGTCGACATCAAGGACACCGTCCGCGGCTTCAAGGGTCTCGTCGAAGGCGCCTATGACCACCTGCCCGAGCAGGCCTTCTACATGGTCGGCGCCATCGAGGACGCCGTCGCCAAGGCCCAGCGCATGGCGGCGGAAGCGGCGTGAGCGCGCCCGCGCTCACGCC
>JACAEE010000079.1 GCA_013389015.1 Hydrogenophilaceae bacterium
CCGCGCCGGCGCGCCCGGCTCGGCGAGCTGCACCACGCGCGCGCCGCCCGCGCGCCCCACATGCGCCTCGAGCGGGCGCCGTAAAGCGATGCGCACGTCGCGCCCGTCCGCTTCCGCAAACGAAACGACCATCGGCGCCGCAGCCGCAAGATCGCCGGCCTCGACCTCCACGGCCTCGGCGAAGCGCAGCCGCAGCACACCCGCCTCGACCTGCGCTTCGACGGCGGGCGGATCGCCGCTGCGCCCATCGGCCCACCGCGCCTCGATCTGAGCGCCGTCTTCGGTTTGCCGCGCGCTGAGCCGCACCGCATCCGCATAAGCGGGCGCGAGCGCTGCAGCGAGCGCAGGGACCATCCAGGCGGCCGTGCGGAGAAGCGGCGGACTCATCTGTACGCGGAGAGCCTATGTCCGGCGCCGTAAACCGCTTGTTAGCGGCTGGCCGGCGCGTCGTCGCGCGCGATGAGCGCCTGCCCATCGGCGATCGGGCGCGCGCGCTCGGCCAGCATCTGCGTCAGCCGCCGCGCCCGGTCCGGCGCCATGCGGCCCATCACTTCGGCGAGATTCGCCTGACGCATCCGCGAAGCGACCGTCACCAGCGTCTCCTCATCGAGCGTGTCGAACACGGCGGCCGCATCCTTGGCGCGCATGCGCTGATAGACGTCCACCAGATTGGCCATCCGCGCCTCCTGCTCGTCGTCGAGCCGGCCGAGCAGCGCGCCGACCTGCGTCTCCAGGCGCCGCAATTCCTCCACGCGCTGCGCCACCCGCCGCTCCGCCGCGGTGAGCAGATCCGCCCGCGTCTCGATTTCCGCGGCGCGCTGATCGAGTTGCTCGCGGCGCGCGCCGAGCGCTTGCAGCACCTGCACTTCCGATTGCGAAAGGCCCGCCTGCTCGGCGAAGCTCGCCGGCGCGCAGCTTTGCGCCTCAGCTTGCGCGCCCGCGGCCGGCGTTGCGTCCGCGGCCCCCTGTTCCGGCGCGGCCTCCGCCGCGCCTTGCGCGAGCGCGGCCGCCTTCAGCGCCGCGAGCGCGGCGAGCGTCACCATGATCGTGGGCAGCAGGCGAACGCCGCTTGCCTGTCGTGCGCGCGCCTTGCTCATCGCGGCCTCAGATCGGCTGCGGAGCGGATGCGGCCGAGCCCGAGGCCGAGCCGATCGGCCAGCGTGCGCGCCTGATCGATTCGCGCCTGCAGATCGCGTCCGGCGTCCTGGGCGGTGGCGCGCAACGTGCGCACGGCGTTCTCAGCCTGCGCCACCGCCTGCAGCAATTCGCCCGCCGCTTCGCGCACGCCGTCCTGGCCGTTGCGCAGCGCCGCGAGCTTGCGGTCCAGCCGCCAGCAATAGAGAAGGCACGCCGCCAGGAGCAGCGCCAACAGGCCCTCCAACGCCATCGTCATCGGACTCATCCGCCCCCCCTTGCGCGCGCGAGCATCGCCTTTTTTGCGGCGCCGGCGATCGATTCCTCAATCCGCACGGCGACGGCGTGGCCGATGCGGCCCACGCGCCCGCGCGTCAGCGCCGTGGGTCCGCACGCGACCGTCACCGGCGCTTCCGGTCCGGCGTTCAGCATCAGCGTCTGCCCGACCTTGAGGCCGAGCACGTCCTTGAGCGGCGCGGTGATCGTGTCCAGCACCGCGCGCACCTCGATCTTCGTCTGCCAGAGCTCGTCGGCAAGATGGCTTTCCCAGATATTGTCGCGGCCGAATTTCTCGCCCATGAATTGTTGCAGCAGCATTTTGCGGATCGGCTCGAGCGTCGCGTACGGCAGCAGCAGTTCGAGCCGTCCGCCGCGATCGTCCATATCGATTCGGAGTTTCACCACGATCGCGGCGTTCGCCGGGCGCGCGATCGCGGCGAACCGCGGATTGGTTTCGATCCGTTCGAGATGGCAATCCACAGCCGTCAGCGGCTGGAACGCGGTCTTGAGATCGCCGAGCACGACCTCGATCATCCGCGTCACGATGCTGCGCTCGATCGTCGTATAGGGCCGCCCCTCCACGCGCACGCCGGCGTTCGAGCGCCGCCCGCCCAGGAGCACGTCTATAATCGAATAGATCAGATTGGAATCGACGGTGACCAGGCCGAAATTGTCCAGCTGCTCGGCGCGGAAGACCGCGATCACCGCCGGCAGCGGGATCGAACTCAGATAATCGCCGAACCGGATCGAAGTGATCTGGTCGAGGCTCACCTCGACATTGTCCGAGGTCAGGTTGCGCAGGCTCGTCGTCATCATCCGCACCATGCGGTCGAAGACGATCTCCAGCATCGGCAGCCGCTCATAGGAGACCAGCGCCGAATTGATGATCGCGCGCACGCCGGAGCGGTCGTCGGAGTCCTCCTCGGCGCCGCCGAAGCCGAGCAGCGAATCGATCTCGTCCTGGTTGAGGATGCGCTCGGAGGCGGCGTCGGGTTCCGCTGCGCCCGCCGGCGCCGCTTCGCCCGGCGCGACCCATTCCTCTGCTTTCGCCTCCTCCGCGCTCACTATTGCACCAGCATTTCTTCGATCAGCACCGCGTTGATGTGCTGCGGCGCGATGACCAGATTGACCCGCCGCAGCAATTCCAGCCGCAGCCGATAGGCGCCGGCGGAGCCGGCGAGATCGTCCGTGCGCAATTCGCGCAGGAATGCGTTGAACTGGTCCGTGACGCGCGGAATCTCGGGCTCGAGCGCAGCCACGATCTCCTGATCTGCGGCCTCCAGGGTGAGCTTGAGCTTCAGGAACGCCGGACGCCCGTCGCCCGAGGCAATGTTGACCAGCATCTCCGGCAGTTCGACATAGACCACGCCGTCGCCGGGCGTGATCATGACCCCGTGCGCGCCTTCCACGGCTTCTCCGGGCTCGCCGCCGTGGCCCCCGCCCTTGCTCTTGCCGTGATCGCCTTCCTCCGCATGCGCGGCCGGCGGCCCGCCGCCCTTGAGCAGGAAGAACGCCGCGCCCCCGCCGGCGCCGAGCACCAGGATCGCCGGCAGGATGATGAAGAGGACGAGATTCTTGCCGGCGAGCTTCTTCTTTTTCGGCGCGCCATCGCCTTCGCCGTCGGCCCCGCGTTAGGCGCCCGCGGCGGCGTAACCCAGTTAGGCC
>JACAEE010000104.1 GCA_013389015.1 Hydrogenophilaceae bacterium
GCCGCCACGAAGTGATGTTCGCCGCCGAGCGCGAGATCCTGACCTTGTCGCACGAAGCGCTCGACCGCAGCGTCTTCGCCGACGGCGCGCTCGCGGCCGCGCTCTGGGCCGCCGGCAAGCCGCCAGGCCTCTATTCCGTTCGCGACGTGCTCGGTCTCTAGCCTCGTCCAGCGCGCGCCTTGGCCAGCGCCGCCGCGAGCGCCGCGGCGAACGCGCTTCGCTCTTCCGGCGACAGGAACGCGCCCACGCGCAGCGCCCGCCCGGCCGAGGCGATCTGCACCGCGCCGCCCACCGCGCCGACGCGCGCCCAAAGCGGGCTCACCATCCAGTGCGCATGCCGCCCGCGCTTGTCGAGCCGGCTGACCAGCAATCGGTCCGCCGCCACCTCCACGCGCTCTTCCACCCGCGCGTCGCGATAATTGATCCGGAACGCGAGCCAGAGCGCGAGCACGTCGAGGACGAGGAAGATCGCCACCGGCCACGCCCGTTGCGAGAGGAAGAAGCCCGTCACCGCCGCGTCGATCACCGCAAAGCCGACGAGCACGATCGTGAACGCCCGCCGCGACAGGCTGCGATGCGGCGTCAGCGTTGCACGCATATAAAACGGCCCGCCATGCGCAGGCGGCGTTTCGGTGCGTTCCCAATGCGGCGTCATCGCCTCTAGCATGCGGGCCCGCGGATCGTCCGCCAAGGGGGCCAGATGCCGAAGTCCAAGCGCCTGCTGTCGAAAGCCGAAGCCGAGGCCTTCTTCGCCCGTCTGGCCGAGGCGCGCCCTGACCCGCGCACTGAACTCGACTACGCCACGCCGTTTCAGCTTCTGGTCGCCGTCGTCCTTTCAGCCCAAGCCACCGACAAGAGCGTGAACCTCGCCACGCCCGCCCTGTTCGCGGCTGCGCCGACGCCCGAGAAGATGGCGGCCCTGGGCGAAGCGGGCATCGCCCGCTTCATCCAGACCATCGGCCTCTGGCGCAACAAGGCCAAGAACGTCGCCGCGCTGTCTCGCGCGCTGATTGAACGGCACGGCGGCGCCGTGCCGCATGATCGCGCCGCGCTTGAAGCGCTGCCCGGCGTCGGCCGCAAGACCGCCAATGTCGTGCTTTCCGAGGCCTTCGATGAGCCCACGATCGCCGTCGACACGCACGTCTTCCGCGTCGCGCGCCGCGTCGGCCTGTCCAACGCCCCGACCCCTGAAAAAGTGGAATCCGATCTGATGCGCCTCACGCCGCTGCGCTACCTGCGCGGCGCCCACCACTGGCTCATTCTCCACGGCCGCTATGTATGCCTGGCGCGCAGGCCGCTCTGCCCGGCTTGCGCGGTCCGCGATTTCTGCCGCTACCCCGACAAGACCGGCGAGCCTTCCGCCGCCGCCTTGAGCGCGCGCACCAAGGCCAAGGGCGCATCGCCGCGCGCGAAAGCCAGGAAGAGATAGGGCTCGATCAGCTCCAGCTCGATCACTCTGAGCCGCCCGGCGGGATCGCGCACCAGATCGACGCGCGCATAGACGAGCCCCGCCGGCGCCGCCGCCAGCGCCGCGCGCGCGACCTCCTGGGCCTTGCGGTCCGCCTCTTCCGGCAGGAACCGGGCCTTGAGATCATTGGCGAACCAGCCCCCGCCCTGCGGAATCTTGCGGATCACATGCGCGAGCTCCCCGCCGAAATAGAACAGCGACAGCTCGCCCTCGGTCTCGATCGCGGGATAGAACGGCTGGGCCATCGCCGCGCCCTGCGGCCCCGCGATCAGATCCCCCTCGCTCCAGGAATTGCGCTTGAGCCGGATCGTGCCCTGGCTTCCGGCGCCCACCTGCGGCTTGAGCACGATCTCCGCTGCTTCGAACGCGTCGAACGCCTGCGCCGCCAGCCGCGCATCGACGCGATCGAGCCAGAGCGTCGGGATCACCGGCGTCTCCGCCGCCTGCAGCGCTTGCAGATAGCGCTTCTCGGCGTTCCAACGGACGACGGCGCTCGGATTGAACACCCTGAGCCCGCGCGCCTCGAGCCCCTCCAGCGCGGCGATGAACCGCCCGGTCTGGCTCGTATAGTCCCAACAGGAGCGGATGAGCGCGGCGTCGTACCCCGCGTCCGCGGCGCCGGCGTCATCCCAATATCGCGGCTCGAACGCGACCCCCTCGGCCGCCCCGGCGGCTGCGATCAGTGGGTAATCGTCCTCCTCCAGCGAGGGCAGCGCGCCGGGCGCCAACGCCGCCCCGCGGAACGTCCGCGCCGTCAGATACGCGATTCTCATCGCTGGTTGCGCGCGTAGACCGCCTCCACGCAATCATCGAGCCCGGCGGGCGTCTCGCCCGCTTGTCGGGGCATGGAATGCGCCTCCGCCAGCGCGCCGGACGCGAACAGCAGCACCAGCGCACAGACGTCGGTCCGATAGGTCAGCATGGCGCCCGCGCCTTCGCGGCTGTCGATGTCGGCCGCGCCCAGCGTCCGCACGACCTCGCCGAGCTGCGGCGCATCCGCGCGCCCCGCCCGCGCGATCACCGCCCCATAGCCGCTGCGCGGCGGGCCGGACTCGATCGGCGGCGGCGTAACCGCCGCAACCGGCGCTGTTGCGACCGGCGCGGTGGCGCAGCTGGCGGCGCCGAACGCGAGCGCCGCCAGTGCTGCGGCGGCTGCAAGAGCGATCCTCATGGCGGCGGACCATGCCCACCCCCGTCGCGGCGCGCAATGCTGGACATCCGGTCACGCTCCGGCTCTAAGCCCGCGGGGCTCCGGGCTGGGAAGAGGAACGCCGTGGGAACAAGGTTTGACGTCGTCGCGGTCGGCAACGCCATCATCGACATCCTCCATCCCGTCCCGGACGAGTTCCTTGTGGAGAACGGCGTCGCCAAGGGCGCAATGACCCTGATCGACGAGGCCCGCGCCGACATGCTCACGGAGAAGTTCGCCGGCGCTGTCGTCGCCGCCGGCGGCTCCGCCGCCAACACCGTCACCGGGATCGCCTCCTTCGGCGGGCGGGCGGGCTATATCGGCAAGGTCGCCGACGATCAGCTCGGCCGCGACTTCACCACCGCCTTCCGCGCGGCGGGCGTCGCGTTTGAGACTCCGCCTCGCCCCGCCCCGCCGGGGACGGCGCGCTCGCTCATCGCGGTGACGCCGGACGGGCAACGCTCGATGAACACTTATCTCGGCGCCTCCACCCTCCTCACCAGCGCCGACATCGACCCGGACTTCGTCCAGTCCGGCGCCGTGCTCTTTCTGGAGGGGTACCTGTTCGATCGCGACGAGGCCAAGGCGGCCTTCGTCCGCGCCGCCGAGCACGCCGCCGCCGCCGACCGGCAGGTCGCCTTGACGCTGTCCGACGTCTTTTGCGTCGAACGCCACCGCGCGAGCTTCCGCCACCTCGTGGCCGGCCACATCGACATCTTGTTCGCCAACGAACACGAGATCTTGAACCTGTTCGAGACCGATGACCTCGATCAGGCGATCGAAGCCGCGCGCGGCGTATGTCCGATCGTCGCCGTCACCCGCTCCGAGAAGGGATCACGCATCGCCGCGCATGGAGAGATCATCGATGTGGCGCCCTTTCCCGTAGCGAAAGTGGTGGATTCCACCGGCGCCGGCGACCTCTACGCCGCGGGCTTCCTTTACGGCTTGGCGCGCGGGCGCAGCATGGCCGCGTGCGGCGCGCTCGGCTCCTTGGCCGCCGCCGAGGTGATCGCGCATTTGGGCCCGCGTCCCGAAACGAGCCTCAAGGCCCTGGCCGAACAGGCGGGGCTTGGCGCGTGAGCGCGCCGCGCCGGTTGGCGTTGCGCGAACGCATGCAGAGAGTGGACTTGGGCTGAACGGCGGCCCAGAATGCGAAGGGGAGGATAGGTGGCGTTGCAGCCCACGGATACGAAGAACCCCGACTATTTTCACAAGGTCGTCGATTGCCAATGGGCGTGTCCTGCGCACACGCCCGTCCCCGAATACATTCGCGAGATCGCGGCGGGGAACTACACCGACGCCTACATGATCAATTGGCGCTCGAACGTGTTCCCCGGAATCCTCGGGCGCACATGCGATCGCCCGTGCGAGCCTGCATGCCGCCGCGGCCGCGTCGAGGAAGAGCCTGTCGCGATCTGCCGCTTGAAGCGCGTCGCCGCCGACAACAAGGACGACATCCGCGCCCGCCTGCCGTCCGCGCCGGCGCGACGGAACGGCAAGAAGATCGCCTGCGTCGGCGCCGGCCCCGCCTCGCTCACGGTTGCGCGTGATCTGGCGCCGCTCGGCTATGAGATTCACGTCTATGACGGCGAGAAGCAATCCGCCGGCATGATCCGTTCGCAGATCCCGCGCTTTCGCCTGCCCGAAAGCGTGATTGACGAGGAAGTCGGCTACATCACCGCCATCGGCAATATCGAGCTGCGTCTTGGCCGGCGCATTGAGTCGCTCAAGGCGCTCCTGGCGGAGGATTATGACGCGATCTTCGTCGGCTCCGGCGCCCCGCGCGGCCGCGATCTCGACATCCCGGGCCGCAAGGAAGCCGCCAAGCGCATCCACATCGGCATTGATTGGCTCTCCAACGTCTCCTTCGGCCACATCCATCACATCGGCAAGCGCGTCATCGTCCTGGGCGGCGGCAACACCGCCATGGATTGCTGCCGCACCGCGCGCCGTCTCGGCGGCGAGGACGTGAAGGTCATCGTCCGCTCCGGCTTCGAGGAGATGAAGGCCTCGCCTTGGGAGAAAGAGGACGCGATGCACGAAGGCATCCCGATCCTCAATTATCTCGTCCCGAAGGCGTTCACCCACGCGAACGGCAAGCTGACGGGCGTGACCTTCGAGCGGGTCGCCGCCGTCTATGACGACAAGGGCCGCCGCGCCTTGAAGCCCACCGGCGAGCCCGACGAGCACTATGAATGCGACGACGTCCTCGTCGCCGTCGGCCAGGAGAACGCCTTCCCCTGGATCGAGCGCGACATCGGCCTTGCGTTCGACAAGTGGGACATGCCGCAGGTCGATCCCGTCACCTTCCAATCGACGAACCCGAAGGTCTTCTTCGGCGGCGACGCCGCTTTCGGCCCCAAGAACATCATCTGGGCCGTCGCCCACGGCCACGACGCCGCGATCTCGATCGACAAGTTCGTACACGGACAATCCGTCGCCGACCGGCCCCCGCCCATGGTCACGCTCGTCTCCCAGAAGATGGGCATCCACGAATGGGCCTACGACAACGACATCTCCGCCGACCTCCGCTACAAGGTTCCCCTTGTCGATAAGGACGTGGCGCTGAAAGACGTCCGCACCGAGGTCGAGCTCGGCTTCGACAAGAAGCTCGGCTACGCCGAGGCCCAGCGCTGCCTCAACTGCGACGTTCAGACGGTGTTCTCCGCGCCGCTCTGCATCGAGTGCGACGCCTGCGTCGACATCTGTCCGATGGACTGCATCACCTTCACCGAGAACGGCGAAGAGGAAGACCTGCGCGCCCGCCTCAACGCGCCCGCGCAGAACAAGACCCAGGCGCTCTACGTCTCCGACGCGCTCAAGACCGGCCGGATCATGGCCAAGGACGAGGACGTCTGCCTCCATTGCGGCCTCTGCGCCGAGCGCTGCCCCACAGGCGCTTGGGACATGCAGCGCTTCACGCTCGACATCACCCACGCGGACCATCGATGCCAGACTCGGTAACAAGAGACGCGAGCGCCAAGACCGATCCCTCGCAGACTCAGGCGGCGACGGTCGTCAACGACTTCGTCGTCAAGTTCGCCAACGTGAACGGCTCGGGCAGCGCCTCGGCGAACGGCCTCTTCGCCAAGTCGATCCTGCGCATGGGCGTGCCGATCGCGGCGCGCAACATCTTCCCGTCCAACATTCAGGGCTTGCCGACCTGGTACGAAGTCCGCGTCTCCGAGGCTGGTTGGCTCGGGCGCCGCGGCGGCGTCGATCTCATGGTCGCGATGAATCCGCAGACCTGGGCCGAGGATGTCCGCGCCATCGAGCCCGGCTTCTATCTCTTCCACGATACGACCAAGCCGCTCCCGCCCTCTATGGCGCGCGACGACATCCGCGTCATCGGCGCGCCGCTCACCCGCATCTGCAACGAGACCTATTCCGACCCGCGCCAACGCCAGCTGTTCAAGAACATCATGTATGTCGGCGCCCTCGCCGCGCTCTTGGGCGTTCCCGACACGGTCGTCGAACAATTGCTGAAGGAGGAGTTCGCCGCCAAGCCCAAACTGATCGACGCCAACCTGAACGCCTTCCATCTCGGCCGCGACTATGCGGACAAGAACATTGCGCCGATCCATCTGCGGCTGCGCGCCTCCGACAAGATCGGAGATCGCATCTTCGTGGAAGGCAATTCCGCGTGCGCGCTGGGCGCCGTTTATGGCGGCGCCACCGTCTGCGCCTGGTACCCGATCACGCCCTCCACGTCGCTGGCCGAGGCCTTCGCCGATCATTGCAAGAAGCTGCGTACTGACCCCGAGACCAAGAAGGCCAAGTACGCCATCGTCCAGGCCGAAGACGAGATCGCCTCCATCGGCATCGTCATCGGCGCCGGCTGGAACGGCGCGCGCGCCTTCACCTGCACATCGGGCCCCGGCGTTTCGCTAATGCAGGAATTCATCGGCCTCTCCTATTTCGCCGAGATCCCCGCCGTGATCTTCGATGTGCAGCGCGGCGGCCCCTCCACCGGCATGCCCACGCGCACCCAGCAGAGCGATCTCTTGAGCGCCGCCTACGCCAGCCACGGCGACACCAAGCACCCGATGCTCTTCCCCTGCGATCCCGCCGAATGCTTCGAGATGGGCGCCCAGGCCTTCGATCTCGCCGATCGCCTGCAGACCACGATCTTCGTCATGCTCGATCTCGACATCGGCATGAACGAGTGGCTTTGCGCGCCGTTCAAATGGGACGACAAGAAGACGCTCGACCGCGGCAAGGTCATGACCCGCGAGGAGCTCGAAGCCGGCCGCGATTTCGGCCGCTATCTCGATGTGGACGGCGACGGCATCGCCTATCGCACCTATCCCGGCACGCACCCGAGCAAGGGCGCCTACTTCACCCGCGGCACCTCGCGTGACCGCTACGCGCGCTATAGCGAAGAGGGTTCGGTCTATGTCGACAACATGCAGCGCCTCTTGCGCAAGTTCGACACCGCCAAATCCCTCGTGCCGGCGCCGATCCGGCGCGACGCGACGCGCCGCACGCCCTACGGCGTCATCTATTTCGGCTCGACCACGCCGGCCATGCACGAAGCGCTCGATGCGCTCGAGCGCCAGGGCCGGCATCTGAACGCGCTGCGCATCCGCGGCTTCCCGTTCAGCGACGAGGTGTTCGAGTTCATCCGCGCCCACGAGCAGGTGTTCGTCGTCGAGCAGAACCGCGACGCGCAATTGCGCACGCTGCTGATCAACGAAGGCGGCATCCATCCCACGCGCCTCACGCCGGTCCTGCACTATGACGGCACGCCCATCACCGCCCGCTTCATCACCGCCGAGATCGCCGGCCAGATGAAATCGATCGAAACCATGCCCACGCCCGAGAAGGCGCAATGACCGACAGCCTCATGCGCCCCCCTGCCCCCGGGGGCGGGGGGAGGGGGTGCGCAAAACGGAGCGCGCGCGCTTCGATGTCCCGCCCCCTTCCGAGCGCCCCCCTTCCCTACCCTTCCCCCGCGAGGGAAGGGCGTCACACTCTCAGGCGCATCCCATGACCTACATCGCCAAGCCGAAATTCCGCCACCCGGATCTTGAGCCCAACGCCCGCGGCTTCACCCGGCGCGACTATGAGGGCAAGGTCTCCACGCTCTGCGCCGGCTGCGGCCACGATTCCATCTCCGCCGCCATCATCCAGGCCGTCTACGAGCTCGACCTTGAACCCCACCGCATCGCCAAGATGAGCGGCATCGGCTGCTCCTCCAAGACGCCCGACTATTTCCTCGGCGCCAGCCACGGCTTCAATTCCGTACACGGACGAATGCCGTCCGTCCTCACCGGCGCCAATCTCGCCAATCGCGACCTCATCTATATGGGCGTCTCCGGCGACGGCGATTCCGCTTCGATCGGCCTGGGCCAATTCGCCCACTCGATCCGCCGCGGCGTCAACATGGTCTATATCGTGGAGAACAACGGCGTGTACGGCCTCACCAAGGGCCAATTCTCCGCCACCTCCGACAAGGGCTCGAAATCCAAGCGCGGCGTGGTGAACCACGACGCCCCCATCGACATGGTCGGCCTCGCCTTGCAGCTCGGCGCGACCTATGTCGCCCGCTCCTTCTCGGGCGACAAGGCCCAGCTCGTGCCGCTGATCAAGGGCGCGATCCTCCACCACGGCGCGGCCTTCATCGATTGCATCTCGCCCTGCGTCGCCTTCAACAACCACGACGGCTCGACCAAGTCGTACGACTACGTCCGCGAGCACAACGAGGCCGTAAACCGCCTCGACGTGATCACCGGCCGCGCGCCGATCAAGCTCGACCAGGAGCCCGGCACGCTCGCCCTCGTCCAGCAGCACGACGGCTCGACCCTCCGCCTACGGAAGATCCATGCCGACTACGACCCCGGCGACCGCCTCGAAGCCATGTCCTACCTGGCGCAACGCGCTGCGGAAGGCGAAATCGTCACCGGCCTCCTCTACGTCGACCCCGAAGCCCAGGACCACCACGACTATCTCGGCACCGTGGCGACGCCCCTCAACCAGCTCCAATCCGAGGACCTCATCCCCAGCGCCAGCGCGCTCGACAAGATCAACGAGAGTTTGCGGTAGTCTGCACGGGCGCGTTCCTCCCATTCTTCTACAAACGACCAATGGGCGTCCCCCCTCCCTCCCGCGGAGGGAGAGGGGCGGGAGAGAGGGAGAAGGTCGAGCAATTCGCGGGCGACTGATCTCACAAAATGAACCGGCTCAGATCCGCGTTCTTCGCCAGATCCCCCACGTGCGCCTTCACGTAAGCCGCGTCGATCCGCACGCTCGTCCCGCCCTTATCCGGCGCCTCGAACGAAATCTCATCCAGCAGCCGCTCCATCACCGTCTGCAGCCGCCGCGCGCCGATATTCTCCACCGCGGCATTCACATCCGCCGCGATGCCCGCGATCGCTTCCACTGCGTCTTCCGTGAAGTCGAGGGTCACGCCCTCCGTCGCCAGCAGCGCCTTGTACTGCGTCACCAGGCTGGCTTCTGGCTCCGTCAGGATCCGCCGGAAATCCTCGCGCGTCAGCGCCTTGAGCTCCACGCGGATCGGCAGCCGCCCCTGCAGCTCCGGCAACAGATCGGAGGGCTTCGCCACATGGAACGCGCCCGACGCGATGAACAGGATGTGATCCGTCTTCACCGGCCCGTATTTCGTGATCACCGTCGTGCCTTCGATCAGCGGCAAGAGGTCCCGCTGCACGCCCTCGCGGGAAACGTCTCCGCCCCCGACGCGCTCGCTGCGTGAGGCGATCTTGTCGATCTCGTCAATGAACACGATCCCGTCCTCGGCCGCGTTCAGCAGCGCCTCTTTCGCCACCGCCTCGTTGTCGAGCAGCTTGTCGCTCTCTTCCTTGATCAGCGGCTCGTAGGCCTCGTTCACGGTCGTGCGCACGCGCTTTTTCCGCATGCCGCCCATCGCCCGGCTCATCAGCTCGCCGAGATTGATCGCGCCCATGCCCGGCTGTCCCGGAATCTCGAACCCGCCGATGACGCCGGCGGTGTCGGCCAGCTCGATATCGATCTCCTTGTCGCCCAGCTCGTTCGCGCGCAGCCGCTTGCGGAAATTCTCCCTCGTCGCCGCGCCGGAATCGCCGACCAGCGCATCGAGCACCCGCTCCTCCGCCGCGGCCTCCGCCCGCGCATGCACTTCGCGCCGCTTCCTCTCCCGCGTCATCTCCATGGCGACTTCCGCGAGGTCGCGCACGATCTGCTCCACGTCGCGCCCGACATAGCCGACCTCGGTGAACTTCGTCGCCTCCACTTTGAGGAACGGCGCGCCCGCGAGCTTGGCGAGGCGCCGCGCGATCTCGGTCTTGCCCACACCCGTCGGCCCGATCATCAGGATGTTCTTCGGCGTCACCTCTTCGCGCAGCTCGGCGGCGAGCTGCTTGCGCCGCCACCGATTGCGCAGCGCGATCGCCACCGCGCGCTTGGCGTCGCCCTGGCCGACGATGTAGCGATCCAGTTCCGAGACGATCTCGCGCGGGCTGAAGGCGCTCATTCGGCGACGGTCTCCGGAGGAAACACGCGCGCCCATATCCCGTCCGGCTTGACGCGCGCGAGCAACGCCCGCCGCGCCGATCCCCAGCCCGCGCCGAGGATCAGCACCAGCCCGCCGAGCGCGATCAGCGTGCCCGCGAGCAGCGCGCCGCCGCCGAGATTCATCGCCTCCATCAGCACGCCGATCGCGATCCCCGTCGTGATCAGCGCCGACACGATGAGCGCGCGGCGATTGATCAGCAGCGACACGAAGCCGAGCGCCGCCACCACCAGCAGCGTCGCGATCGCCTGCGGCACGGCCGCCTGGTCGCTTTGCGCCGCGCGCGCGATCAGCTCCCACGAACTCCCGGGCGTCAGCGCCCTGCCCGGCGTGAACAGCGACGAAATGAGCCCGAGGACGCCCGTCAGGATCAGCGGCGCCGCCGCCAGGTGCAGCCAGAAGCCGTTGTCGGAGAAGCGTGTCTTCCGCTCCGGATCGCGCATGTCGAACCACACGCCGGCGACGAACAGGCCGATCCCGCCAAACAGCCAGATCCACAGGAAGAGGTCGCCGGCCGCGTGAGGCGCGGCGAGGAACACGAACGAGAGCAAGCTCCAGACGCTCAGCCCGCCCGCCAAGCCGAGCGCGAACGGCAGCCGGTAGCGCGCGTAAAACAGCGCCGCCGCCGCACATCCCGCGGCCGCGGCCACGAAGAAAGCGAGCCGCGCCGGCCAGTCGTTCATCGGCCCCCCGTCGGTCCCGAAGGCGGCGCCCGTCAGCATGGCGGCGCTCAGCGCTGCGAACAGAGCGAACGAGCAGCAGATCGCGATCGCGGGCAGGAAAAGCCGTCGCCGCCGCGCGAAGTATTCGCCAAGCCCCCACATGCCGCCGGCCGCAAGGGCGAACGCGACCGCTGCGCCGATCAGCATGTCGCCGCCGGCCATGCGCCCGCTTTCGCTCATGATGCTGAAGATCAGCGCGATCACGCCCGCGGCGAGGATCACAATCCCGATCGCCAGGAACACGTCGTGGAAGTTGCGGATGAAGCGAAGCGTCTCCTCCCCTTCCGGGACAGGCTGCGCAGCGCGCGCGGCCTGCCGTGCGCCGAGGAAGTCATGGAGCGGCGCGACCTGCTCCGTCGTGATCACGCCGGCCGCAGCCGCCGCTTCGAGATCGCCGCGTTCAGCCATTGAGCGCCTCCACTGTCAGGACGCGGTTGGTGTAGACGCAGATGTCGGCGGCGATCGCCATCGCTTTGCGAGCGATCGTCTCGGCGTCGCCCTCATGTTCATAGAGCGCCCGCGCCGCCGCCAGCGCATAATTCCCGCCCGAGCCGACCGCGATCACGTCATGCTCTGGATCGACGACGTCGCCCGCCCCCGTCAGCAGCAGCGTTTCGTCCTTGTCGGCAACGATCAGCATCGCTTCGAGCCGCCTGAGCGCCCGGTCCGTGCGCCATTCCTTGGCCAGCTCGACGCAAGCGCGCGTCAGTTGCGTGGGAAACCGTTCGAGCTTCGCCTCCAGCCGCTCGAACAGCGTCAGCGCGTCCGCCGTGCCGCCGGCGAAGCCGGCGATCACCTTGCCGTCGGCCAGGGGGCGGACTTTACGCGCGTTGCCCTTGAGGATGGTCGTTCCGGTGGAGACCTGCCCGTCGCCCGCGATGACGACCTTTCCGCCCTTTCGTACGGCCAGAATGGTCGTGCCATGCCAATTGGGCGATGCGCTCGCGCTCACGTCTTTTTCTCCGACCCCAACGTGGCGTCATGTGGCCGGACCGTCCAGCTTGCGCAAGCCCAGAGGCTGTCTCACGCGGCGTCGATCTCCCGGTCGGCGTCAAGCACGCTGGGCCGCTGCGCCCGCAGCTTTTCCGCGAATTCGGCGCCCGGCATCGCCGCGCCATAGAGATAGCCCTGCCCGTGCCGGCAGCCGCGGCGGCGCAGGAATTCCGCGTCCTTCTCTCGCTCGATGCCCTCGGCGACGACCTGCATGTCGAGCGTGGCCGCCATCGCCAGGATCGTTTCGATGATCGCGGGCGCGGCGCGATCCTTCTCCAGCCCGACGACGAATTCCTTGTCGATCTTCAAGACGTCGAAGGGCAGCCGCGTCAGCGTCGCGAGGCTCGAATGCCCGCAGCCGAAATCATCGATCGCCAGCCGGACGCCGCGCTGTCGCAGAGGTTCGATCATCTGCAGCACGCGCTCGGGATCCTCCACCGCGATGCTCTCGGTGATTTCGAGTTCGAGGCAGAACGCCGGCAGCCCCGCCTCGTCGAGGATGCGAAGCACGTGATCGGGGAACCGCTCGTCGCGGAATTGCATCGGCGAGACGTTGACCGCCACCTGGATCGGCAGCCCCTCGCGCGCCCACCCCGCCGCCTTCCAGCACGCCTCGCGCATCACCGCATCGGCGAGATGGCCGATCAGCCCAGTCTCCTCCGCCAGCGGAATGAAGGCGACCGGCGAGACCGGCGCCTGGCCCGGCCGCACCCAGCGCGCCAGCGCCTCCGCGCCCTCGATCTTGCCGGTTGCCAGATTCACTTTCGGCATGAAGAAGGACCGGATCTCGCCGCGCTCGAGCGCAAGCCTGAGATCCTTCTCCATTGTCAGTTTTGCTTGCGCGTCCTTGGCCATCGACTTGGCGTAGAACTTCACTTGTCCCGGCTGGCTGCGCGCATGGCCGGCCGCCAACCGCGCGTGGCGCACGAGCGTATCGGCGTCGACGCCGTCGCGGAACGCTACCGCCACGCCCGCGGCGCACTCGAGCGTCAGCTTCACGTCGCGCCAGTCGAACGGCTGGTTGACAAAGCTCACCAGCGTCTGCGCGAACCGCGCCGCTTCCGCCTCGTTCGCGAACGAAGGCGCGAGCAGCGCAAACTCGTGGCCGCGCAGCCGCGCCAGCGTCGTCGGCCGCTCCGCCGCCGATTGCACCCGAACGAGGCGGTCCACATTGCGCGTCACCACGCGCAGCCGCTCGGCCACCAGCGATATCAAATCCTGCAGCGCCTCGTGGCCGAGCGTCTCCTGCATCTTCCGCAGCCGGTCGAGATCGAACACGATCACCGCAGCGCATTCATTCGCCTGGCGCGGCCGCTTCAGAAAAATGTCCGTATCCAGGACAAATCGTTCAGCGTTCGGCAGCTGCGTCGCCGGATCGACATAGGCGAGCCGCTGGATCCGTTGCATCGAGGCTTCGAGCTTGCCGATCATGCTGTTGAACGAGGTCGCCAGCTGTTCGAACTCATCGCCGGTCTTGAGCTCGAGACGCTGCCCCAGCCCCTCCTTCGAGATCCGTTCTGCGAACCGCGTGAGTTCGTGCAGCGGCCGCACGCGCGAGCGCACCGCCATCACCGTCAGCGGTCCTGCAACAACGGTGAAGGCCAGGAAGAAGAGAAAGAACGGCGCAAGCGCCGGCAGATTCTCCTGCATCATTTGCTCGCGCGAGATCCCGAGGCTGATCCAGCCTTTGACGGCGCCGTCCGCGCCGCGCAGCGGCGCCGCCGTCCAAACCATGTCGTTGGTGACGACGCTGCCGGCGTCGCCGCTCTCTCGCCCAACCCTGAGCGCGCGTCCCTGCATCGGTGAACCGCGTTCGCCCGAAACGGCGAGGCGGCGGCCCTCCGCATCATAGATCGAGGCGTGGTCCACAAAGCTCGGCGCGGCCATTTGCTCGACGCCGCGCGTGAGGCCCGCGATGTCGCCGTCCTCGATCCGCTGCGCAACGACGCGCTCGACGACGCCCGACATCATGAACGCGAGCTTCTTGGCGTTCTGCACCGTGTCGGCGCGGAACGCGCCCAGCACGGTCGCCGAGCACACGATCGCCATGGCCGCGACCAGCGCGACGACATAGAGCGTCGCGCGCCCGGTGAGGCCCAGAGCCCGGCGCTTCGACTGCCCGATCCCGATCTGCGCCGACGCCATCTGCGCTCCGAATCCTCGACCGCGGCGCGATGCCGCGCCGATTCGAGCGCTACTTTCCAATGGATTGGTTAGTCAGCGCTAAATCCAGACAGACAAGAGCCCGTTCGAACACAGGTTTTTCTAGATAAGGCGGCTGCGCCGCAAGTAGAGGCTGAATCAAGTCCTAATCAAGCCGCGTCGGGCGCAGCGCGGATGAACACGTAGAACGCCCCTGCCCCGCCATGGCGCGCATGCGCCTCCGCATAGCCGCTGACGATGGCGCGGAACGCCGGCTCGGCCAGCCACGCCGGCAGGCGGCGTCGCAGCACGCCCCGCCCCTCGCCGCCGTACCCGCCCTTCCCGGTGATGACCAGCGTGAGCCGGAGCTGCTCCCGATGAGCGCGTTCGAGAAACGCCAGCAACGCCCGCCGTGCGCGGTCCTGGGTCATGCCGTGCAGATCGATGTGCGAGGCGATCTTCACCCGCCCGCGCCGCACGCGCTTCTCACCGCCGCGGTCGGCGGGAGGGGCCGGCGCACGCCGCGCCGACCGCTCCGCGGCCGGATTCGCCGCGCTGGGCGCCTGCGTCCGCCCCTCTTCAATGAGCGCCACGCCGCCCCGCGTGCGGGCGACGTCCCGCGCGACGCGCCGCCAAAGCGCTTCTTCTTCCGGGGTCAGCCGCCGGCCGGTATGGCTCACGCGGCGTGCTCAGGCGGCCAGGACGCGCGCCAGCTTCCAATTCGGGTCATAGGAACGCACATCGCGCTCGAACACCCACTTCTCCTTGGTGTCGCGAAGCCCATGGGCGCCCTCGGCCAGCTCCGCTTCGAATTTCACCGTGATCCGCGCGACATCGGCGTCGACCGTAGCGTCGAGGAAATCGGCGCTCTTGAGGCGCACCAGTTCCGACCCCTTCTCGCCCCGCGCCTGCCGCTCGTCGATCGCCTTGGAATAGACCTCGAACACGCGCGGCGTAAGCAGCGCCCGCAAGCCGTCCTTGTCGCCTTGGGCGAAGGCTGTGACGATTAGTTCATACGCGCTGCGCGCGCCGGACATGAAGTGCCCCGCATCGAAGCTCGGATCGATCCGCATGAGCTCCGCCAAGCCGCCTGAGGCGCTCCCCGTCTGCGCGCCCGGCAGCGGCCGTTCAGCCAGGGTCTCCCGGAGATCGCCCTGAGCCGGTTGCGGCGCCGGCGTCGACGGCCGCTCCGCGCCCGTGCGCCGCCCGAGCGTCGCGTAGAGGCGCGCGAGCACAATGCCCGCGACCACCGCCAGAACCAGCAATTCAATGACTTGAGCGTTCACGTCTGTCGCCTCGGTGAGACTTGGGCGAGCGCCGAGGCGCCCACTTTGCGGCGTTTACCGTGCTTGCCTAGCACATAATGCGCCATTTCGCGCGGCGCCAGTCATCCAAGCCGGGCTTATTGCCCCCCCGAAGGCGCCATGATACCCGCCGAGCCTCCCACAAAGCCCTCGACAAAGCCTTAGCGAGCTCCCCATGGCCTCCCTTTCCCCAAAGGAAGACGCGCCCGCCCCCGCCGATGCGCCGCAACTGCGGGTCTTGGCGCAATATGTGAAGGATCTGAGCTTCGAGAATCCGATGGCCGCGGCCGCCGCGCAGGCCTATGACGCGCAGCCCCTGATCGACATGGGCGTCGAGGTGAAATCACGCCCCGTCGCGCCGGGCGCCGAGGGCCAGGGCGACGTCTTCGAGGTCGAGCTCCGGATCAAGGTCGACGCCAAGCGCGGCGACGACGTGCTCTTTCTGATCGACCTCGTCTATGCCGGGCTTTTCCAGTTCGACAACATCCGCCCCGAAGATGTTGAGCCGATGCTGTGGATCGAGTGCCCGCGGCTTCTGTTTCCGTTCGCGCGCCAGATGCTGGCCGAGATCACCCGCGAAGGCGGCTATCCCCCGCTTCTTGTGAACCCGATCGACTTCACCCCGCTCTATTACGCCGAGATGCGCGCCCGCGCAGGCGAGTCGGTCGACGGCGACGGCGCGCAGGCGTGATCCGTCCGTCCGTACACGGACAAACCTAAGGCAAGAACGCAGACGGTCAGGGCCGCGGCGCGCTAGGCGGCGACCTTGCGCCACAACGCCTGCCCGCCGAGCTCCTCCACGAACGCGGCGTGCGCTGCGCGCTCTTCTTCGGTGAGCCGCGGCGCGAGCGGCGCGGCTCGGCGCGCCCGTGCGGGAAACACGATCCGCCCCTGTTCGGTCGTCTCCAGCGCCGGCTCGTCGGCGAAATCGAGCGCCTGCTCGCGGCCCCCGCGCAGCTCGAGATAGACCCGTGCAAGAATCTTGGAATCCACCAGCGCCCCGTGCCCGCCGGGCCCCTTGCGCGCCGAGAGATCGAAACCGTCGCGGTCGAGCATGAATCGTTTGGCCAGCGCATCGAGCGAGTTGGCCGCGCCGCGGAACTTCTCGCGTGCGATCGCCAGCGTGTCCACGAAGCGGGAAAGCGGCAGCGCCGCGCGCCCCGCCATTTCGAGTTCCTGATTGAGGAAGCCGCGGTCGAATTGGGCGTTGTGCGCCACGAGCGGCGAATCCTCGAAGAAGTCGAGCAGCTCGTCCACCACCGTCGGGTCGGAGAACGCCGGCTTGTCCGCCAGGAAGCGCGCCGTCAGCCCGTGCACGCGCACCACCTCGTCCGGCACGTCGCGCATCGGATTGATGTAGCGGTGGAAGGTCCGCCCCGTCGGCGAAAGCTTCACCAATTCGACGCAGGCGATCTCGACGATCCGGTCCCCGCTGAGCGGGTCGCGCCCCGTCGTTTCCGTATCGAACACCACTTCGCGCATGATCAACGCCGCTAAGCCGGTTCGAGCACCGCGTCCAGCACCTGGCGAACCTGCGCGCGCGCTTCCTCGAAGCCAAGGCCGGTATTGATGACGAAATCCGCGCGCCTGCGCTTTTCGGCGTCCGCCATCTGCTTGGCCAGGATCGCCTCGAACTTCGCCTCCGTCATGCCGGGGCGCTTCAGCACCCGCGCCCGCTGCGTCGCCGCCGGCGCGCTCACCACGATCACCGCGTCGAGAAAGCGTTCGCCGCCGCCCTCGAACAGGAGCGGGATGTCGAGCACCACCACCGGCGCGCCAGCCCGCCTTTGCTCTTCCAGAAACCGCTCCTGCTCCCGGCGCACCAACGGGTGCACGATGCTTTCGAGCGTCTTCATCGCGGCGGGATTGTTGAGCACCGCCCGCGAGAGCGCCTCGCGATCGACGGCCCCGTCCTTCACCACGCCGGGGAACGCCTCCCCTACCGGCCCGACCGCCGCCCCGCCTTTGGCGTAGAGCCGATGCACGGCCGCATCCGCGTCATAGACGGGCGTCCCCGTCTCCGCGAACATCCGCGCCGTCGCGCTCTTGCCCATGCCGATGGAGCCCGTAAGCCCGAGGAGTATCATCGCGGCGTCTTCGCTCGTGTGTCCGCTGCCGATCATCCGCCTGCGGACCTTTCCAAAATCTTCCGTCCGAGCGCGATGTCGGGCTTGACCCCAAACCAGATTTCGAACGCCCGCGCCGCCTGGAAGAGCAGCATCCCGAGTCCATCGAGGCTCTGCAGCCCTCGCATCCGCGCCGCCTTGAGGAGCGGCGTCTCCAGCGGCGCATAGACAGCGTCCATCACGATCGCCGTTCCCTTCGCCGCCGCGATCGGCCAGGCGCCCGGCGGCTGGCCCTTCATTCCCAACGTCGTCGTCTGCACGATGAGGTCGGCGTCCGCGAACGCGGCGTCCATCGCCGCCCAGTCGGCGATGTCGGCCCCTTCGATCTCTGCGGCGCGCGCGCGCGTGCGATTGACCACGCTGATCCGGCTCACGCCCGCCGCGCGCAACCCGAAGGCGACGGCCTTTGCAGCGCCCCCCGCCCCGACGATCAGCGCGCTCTTGACGCCTTCCCGCCAGCCCGAGGCCGCGTCGTCCAGCGCGTCGACGGCGCCCTGCGCGTCGGTGTTGAAGGCCGCCACGCCCCCCTCTTCCCAGAGCAGCGTATTGGCTGCGCCGAGCGCGACGACGGCCGGCGCCGGCCGCTGCGCCGCGCGCGCCGCGCGCGCCTTGTGCGGAACCGTGACATTGGCTCCGTGGAAGCCGAACGCGGCAAGCGACGCGAAGGCCGCGTCAGCCTCCTTCTCCCCGATTCGCAGCGCCACATAGGCCGCATCGAGCCCGAGCGCTTCGATCCAGGAATTGTGCAGCGCCGGCGACAACGAGTGCGACACCGGATCCCCGAACAGAGCGATAAGCTTTGTCCGCGCGCTGATCGTCATGCTTGCACCACCCCGTGCTCCCTCAGGAACGCGAGGAGCGGCAGCAGCGGCAGTCCGAGCACTGAGAAATAGTCTCCGTCCACCCGCTCGAACAATTGCGCGCCCAGGCCCTCCAGCTGATAGGCGCCCACCGACTTGGTCGCGGCCTCCCCGATCCGATCGAGATACGCTTCCAGGAACGCGTCGGAAAAGTTGCGCATGCGCAGCGTCGGCGTCTCGATGCAGCGCCACACCGGCGCGCCCTCGACCGCCGCCACCGCCGCGCAGATGAGCTGATGCGTCCGCCCGCGCAGCCGCTGGAGATGCGCCCGCGCTTCCGCGCGGTCCTTCGGCTTGTCGAGCGTCTCGCCCTCGATCGCCAGCATCTGGTCGGCGCCGAGCACGAATCCGGGCCGCCGCCGCGAAACATGAAGCGCCTTGAGCTCCGCCAGCGCATCGGCCTGCTCCCGCGGCGTGGCGCCCGCCGCGCGCATGGCGCGCTTGACCTCGTCCTCATCGACATGCGCAGGATCCGCCTCGAACGCGACGCCCGCATCGCGCAAGATCTGCGCGCGGATGGCGCTGCCGGAAGCCAAGACGAGGGTCTTCATTCGCCCGCCCGCCGCTCCGCGAGCAGATTGAGGATCGCGGCCGCGGTCTCCTCCACCGAACGCCTGGAAACGTCGATCACCGGCCAGCCGTGCCGTTCGAACGTCTTCGCCGCATGCACGATCTCGGCGCGCACCGCCTCTTCATCGACATACGACCCGTCCCGTCCTTCGTTCATCGCCTTCAGCCGGTTGCGCCGCACGCCCACCAGCCGATCGGGGCTTATCGTCAGCCCGACGATGAGAGTGTCGGCAAGCTCGAACAGCGCCTGCGGCAGCGGGATGTGCGGCACGATCGGCACGTTGGCCGCCTTCACCCCCCGATTCGCCAGATAGACGCTTGTCGGGGTCTTCGATGTGCGCGACACGCCCACGAGCACCACGTCCGCGCCCTTGAGCTCGACCGCGTGCTGGCCGTCGTCATGGCTGGCCGCGAAATTGAGCGCGTCGATTCGCCGGAAATACTCCGCCGAGAGGATGCGCCCGGCCCCGACGCGATGATTGAGGTCGAGCCCGAGATACCGGCTCATCATGTCGAGGGACGAATCGAGCACGGCCACATGCGGAATCCCGCGCGCCTTGCAGAACTCCTCCAGCCGTTCGCGCTGCGCCACGTTGGACACCGTGAACAGCACCACGCCCGGCGCCTCCTCGATCTCCGCCAGCACCCGGTCCATCTGGCGCGCCGAGCGCACCAGGAAATAGGTGTGTTCGATCGGCAGGATGTTGTCGAACTGGGCGCACGAGGCGCGCACCACCCCCGCCAACGTCTCCCCCGTCGAGTCCGAGACCAGGTGCACGTTGAAATAGACGCCCAGCTTTTGCGGTCGCGCCGCGGCGCCTGATGGATCGGCCCTGTCCGCCGAGAGCCCGCCTGGAGGGAGGTCGTTCGCTGTCATCGCGCCTGCGCTAGGAGCATCGCACCCCTTGGATATCCTGTTAAAGGCCGCTGGAAAACGCCCTGCCCGACTGCGAGCGGCGCCGTCCTGCCGGACCCCGCCCTCGATTTTCTGCCAATGCGCCAGTCCTCTGCCCAGAGTCTTTCAACAGGCCCCGGATCGCCGCGGCGAGAATCACAAGATTGGGGACGACTCGCGCCCGCCGGCTCGCCGCAGGCCTGATCCGCCTTCCCCTGCCCTGCGTAACCTGTGAGCGATCGGGGGATAGGTCGCATTTCCCGATCCTCAAGCGCCCACTACAAAGACCTCTTCATGACTCCTTTTCAGAAAGAAAAAGAAGAGGGAGGGATGCGCGGGGCGAACAAGGCCCTGATGCGCGTCCTGGCCGGAGCGCGCGTCGATCCCGTTCCGGTCTGGATCATGCGCCAGGCGGGTCGCTATCTGCCGGAATACCGGGAGTTGCGCGCCCGCGCGAAATCGTTCCTGGATTTCTGCTACGCGCCGGCCCTTGCGGCGGAAGCGACGCTCCAGCCGCTGCGCCGCTTCGACCTCGACGCCGCGATCCTGTTTTCCGACATTCTTACCATCCCGGACGCGCTCGGCCGCAGAGTTCGGTTCGTGGATGGCGAAGGCCCGCGACTCGATCCATTGATCTTGGAGGCCCGCTGGCGGTTCGATGAGCCTGAGCGCGCGGTCCATCGTCTGGCTCCGGTCTATGAGGCCGTTGAGCGCGTGCGCATGGAGCTCGCCGACGCAAGAACGCTCATCGGATTCGCCGGGGGGCCGTGGACTGTCGCCACCTACATGCTGCAGGGCGAAGGCGGCCCCAAAGACCGCGCCCTCGGTTGCGCCGACGCCCGCGCCGAGGACGTGGACGCCCTCCTGCGCCTCCTCGCGGAGGCCACGGCGCAGCACCTAGCCCTGCAAGTCGGCGCCGGCGCCGACTGCCTCCAGATATTCGAATCCTGGGCCGAGAACCTCACCGACGCGCGTTTCGACCGCCTGGTGATCGCGCCGACCGTTCACCTTCTGGAGCGCCTGCGCGCCCTTGGGGTCGCTGCGCCCGTGATCGGCTTTCCGCGCGCCGCCGCGCCTGATCAAATCGCCCGCTACGCCGCCGCGACCGGCGTCGCCGCCATCGGCCTCGACACCCACGCCAGCGCGGCGGACATCCGCACACGGATCAATCGCCCGATCGCGCTCCAGGGCAATCTCGATCCCCGCGCGATGGTCGAGGGCGGCGCGTTCCTGGAAGAGCAGACGGCGAAGGTGCTCGCCGATTTCGCCGGCGGCCCCCACATCTTCAATCTCGGCCATGGCGTTACGCCCGACGCCAAGATCGAAAACGTCGCGCGCCTGATCGCACTGATCAAGAACCCCGCCCCATGATCCCAATCTCCGCAGCCGTCATTCCGGACGCGCGCAGCGCGATCCGGAACCCAGAGAATCGTAGCGCTCCACGCGCCCCTGGGTTCCGGCTCTTTGCGTTGCTG
Organism: Hydrogenophilaceae bacterium; assembly: GCA_013389015.1. Taxonomy (GTDB): domain Bacteria; phylum Pseudomonadota; class Alphaproteobacteria; order Caulobacterales; family Aquidulcibacteraceae; genus CADEEL01. Next base: position 21,255 of record JACAEE010000104.1, read on the forward strand.
CCCAACGCTACGGCCGGCATGAAGGTTGGGGAACCGATATTGGTGCACGGGCGCGCCCAATGAACGAGCGCCGCATCGCCGTCATCCTCTTCAATCTCGGCGGTCCGGATTCGCTCGGCGCCGTGCGCCCGTTCCTGTTCAACCTCTTCAACGACCCCGACATCATCACCGCGCCGGGCTTCATCCGCACGCCGCTCGCGATGCTCATCTCCACGCTGCGCGACAAGCCCGCACAGGCCAACTACGCCAAGATGGGCGGCCGTTCTCCCCTGCTCGAAGAGACGCAGAAGCAAGCCGCCGCGCTCGACGCCGCCCTCGCGGCCCGCAACATTGCGAACGCCAAGTGCTTCATCGCCATGCGCCACTGGCGCCCGTTCACCAGGACCGCGGCCGATGAAGCCGCCGCCTGGGGCGCAAGCGAAGCCCTGCTTCTGCCGCTCTACCCGCAATTCTCGCAATCGACGACGGGATCATCCCTCGCCGAATGGCGCCGCCGCTCATCGCTGCCGGCGCGCACGCTCTGCTGCTGGCCGGCGTCCGAGAAATTCGTCGCCGCCCATGCCGAAGCGATCCTTGAGACCTGGCGCAACGCCGGCGCCCCAGAGAATCCGCGTGTGCTCTTCTCCGCCCACGGCCTGCCCGAACGCGCCATCGCCGCGGGCGATCCGTACCAGGAGCATGTCGAGATGACGGTCGCCGCCGTCCGCGCGCGCCTGCCGTCTGACTGGGATCACGCGATCTCATACCAGTCCCGCGTCGGCCCGCTCAAATGGATCGGCCCCTCCACCGAGGAAGAGATCGATCGCGCGATCGCCGATCGCCGCGGCGTCATCGTCTCCCCGATCGCCTTCGTTTCGGAGCATATCGAGACGCTGGTCGAACTCGATGTCGACTACGCCGCCCGCGCTGCGCCCCTGCCCTTTTATCTTCGCGTTCCCGCGCTCGGCGCCCGCGCGCTCTTCATCGAAGCGCTGGCCGATCTGGTCGCCTTGTCGCTCTCGCGTCCGCCTGGAATCTTCTCCGCATCCGGCCAGCGGCTGTGTTCCGCCGGACGCCGGCTTTGCCCTATGGTCGCCGCATGAGCTTCGAGCTGATCCGCGCGCTGCACATCATCGCCGTCATCGCTTGGATGGCGGGCCTGCTGATGCTGCCGCGTCTCTATGCCTATCAGTGCGAAAGCGAGCCCGGCGGCGAACTGGAAAAGAAGATGATCGAGGCCGCGCGCCGCCTGCGCGTGCTCATTCTGAGCCCGGCGCTGATCTTCGCCTTCGCCTTCGGCCTTCTGCTCTATGTCCAGCGCGTCCCGTCGGGCGCGCCGCCGCTCTGGCTTGGCCTCAAGGTGCTCCTCGCCCTTGCGCTCGCCGGCTATCACGGCCTCTGCGTCGCCGAGGGCAAGCGCCTGGCCAAAGGCGAGCGCCGCCGCAGCGCCCGGTTCTGGCGGCTGACCGGGGAGATCCCCATGCTCATCGCCATCGCCGTCGTTCTCCTGGCGGCGCTGGAGCCCTGGGCCGTCTAACCTGTTGGAAACCAATGTCGGTTCAAACCGGTCATTGAAGCTTGGCTTGACGCCGGCCGGCTCTTATATCAGCATCCGCATGCTTCGCGCGGAGGCCGATCGGGGTCGGCGCCGCGTACGCGCCGGCGGCGCGCAAGCTCCCTCCTCTCCGCCGACATCTCATCCACTGCAGCGTCCGGCCCGCGCCTTAGAACCGCGCCCTGACGTCCAAAGGCTCATCCATGCCAGACGATATCCGCCCGGAAACCACCCTTGAGATCGAGGAGGCGCCGCCCGCGCCGCCCGAGGGCTTGACCTCGCTGACCCTCCAGGAACTGAAGCGCAAGCCCCCGGCCGAGCTGCTTGAAATGGCCGAGAGCCTCGAGGTGGAGAACGCCAACAACCTGCGCACGCAGGACATGATGTTCGCCATCCTCAAGGAGCTCGCCGAGCGCGGGGTCGACATCGGCGGCGGCGGCGTCATCGAGATTCTGCCTGACGGCTTCGGCTTCCTGCGCAGCCCGCAATCCAACTACCTTCCGGGTCCGGACGACATCTACGTCTCGCCCCAGCAGATCCGCAAATTCGGCCTGCGCACCGGCGACACTGTGGACGGCCAGATCCGCGCCCCGAAAGACGGCGAACGCTATTTTGCGCTGACCAAGGTCAACGCCATCAATTTCGAGGATCCCGAGCGCGTCCGCCACAAGGTGCATTTCGACAATCTGACGCCGCTTTATCCCGATAGCCGCATCCGGATGGAGATCGAGGATCCCACGCTGAAGGATCGCTCCGGCCGCGTCATCGACATCGTGGCGCCCATCGGCAAGGGCCAGCGCTGCCTCATCGTCGCCCCGCCCCGCGTCGGCAAGACCATCCTCCTGCAGAACATCGCCAAGGCGATCGCGACCAATCACCCGGAAATCTACCTCATCGTTCTTCTGATCGACGAGCGCCCGGAAGAAGTCACCGACATGCAGCGCACGGTGAAGGGCGAGGTCGTGGCCTCCACCTTCGACGAGCCGGCCACGCGCCACGTCTCCGTCGCGGAAATGGTGATCGAGAAGGCCAAGCGCCTAGTCGAGCACGGCCACGACGTGGTGATCCTGCTCGACAACATCACCCGCTTGGGGCGCGCCTACAACACCGTCGTCCCCTCCTCCGGCAAGGTGTTGACCGGCGGCGTGGACGCCAACGCCCTGCAGCGCCCGAAGCGCTTCTTCGGCGCCGCGCGCAACATCGAAGGCGGCGGCTCGCTCACCATCATCTCCACCGCGCTGATCGACACCGGCTCGCGGATGGATGAAGTCATCTTCGAAGAGTTCAAGGGCACCGGCAACTCGGAGATCGTGCTCGACCGCAAGGTCGCCGACAAGCGCACCTTCCCGGCCATGGACATCCTGAAGTCCGGCACCCGCAAGGAAGAGCTCATCACGCCCAAGGAGCACCTGCAGAAGATGTACGTGCTCCGCCGCATCCTCGCGCCCATGGGCACGACCGACGCGATCGAGTTCCTGCTCGACAAGCTCCGCTCCACCAAGAACAACGAAGAATTCTTCCAGAGCATGAACGCCTAACAGGCGGCGTGCGCGATGCGGTGGAGGTCAATTCTCGATCGCTTCGTGCAACGCCCGCCTGCGAGGCGCGCAACGAACAGCGCAAGGCGCTGGCGGCGGTTCTCAACGCGCTCGCAATCGCCCCTCGTCACCGGCCTGATCGGCCCCGCGATCAATCCAAGTCTTGAGCCGACGCTTGATGTGGCCCGCCGCGCCGGTCTTGTGCTCGGAGGAGTCGCCGCTCACCTCGTGGTCAGGGCCATTCTCTGGAGCGTTGAGGACAAGTGATGCCTTGGTCGGAGTTCTGGACCATCATTGGCACGACTGCGGGCGTCATCGCCCTACTGACGCTGATACACGTCCTCCAGTACCGCAATCCTCCGCCCCCCAAAGAGCCGCCCTCGATGGCCGAGTAGCGCGCGCGTCGCTATGAACGCGCCATGATCACCATCACCAACTTCCCGCGCGGCGCGCGCGGCTTACGTGTGGTCTGGCTCTGCGAAGAGATGGGCCTGCCTTACCGGCTGGAGAAGATCGGCTACCCGGTCCCGGACTCCTACCGCGCAAAGAATCCGCTGGGCTCGGTCCCCTTCCTTGAGGACGGGGACGTCGCCATCAACGAGAGCGTCGCCCAGCTCCTCTACATCGCCAGCCGCTACGGCCCCACGCCCCTCCTCCCCGCGGCGAGCGATCCGCGCTTCGCCCGCGTCCTGCAAATGGTCGTGTTCTCAGAAGCCACCTTCGGCGCCGGGACCAACACCCTCATGGCCGCCCATTTCGGCGCCCCCGACGCCGACAAGCAGAACTGGTCCGTGCGCATGCAGGAGCAGGCGTCGCTCCAGGCGCTCGCTTTCATCGAAGCCAAGCTCGCCGGCGCCGATCATCTCGCCGGCGACTTCTCCCTCGCCGACATCGCCATCAGCACGTCGCTCGGCGTCTACAAGGGCGCGCTTCAGAAGCCCCTCACCCCCGCGCTCGACGCTTACCGCGACCGCCTCAGCCAACGCCCCGCCTACAAACGCGCCCTCGCCGCGAACACGCAAACCTAACGGCGCACCACGCTGGGCGGCGTCAATCCGTTCCGAATTGAAGGCCGACTGCCGACCATCGCGCGCCTCGCCGATGGGGTCTCCGTCGCGGCGCCGGCGCGCAAGAACTAGGCTAAGGAACCAGCACCACGCTTCCCGTCGTGCGCCGCGCCTCAAGGTCCCGATGCGCCTGCGCCGCGTCTGCGAGCGTATAGCGCGCAGGCTGCGCCACCTTCACCGCGCCCGACGCGATCACGCCGAAGAGATCATCCGCCGTCTCCTGCAGCAGCGCCGGCGTACGCGTGTAGTGCATCAGCGTCGGACGCGTGAAGAAGAGCGACCCCTTTGCCGCCAGTATGCCCGGCTCGAATGCGGGCGCAGGCCCCGACGCATTGCCGTAACTGACGAACATCCCAAGCGGCTTCAGCGAATTGAGGCTCGCCTCGAACGTATCTTTGCCGACGGAATCATAGACGACGTCCGCCCCCTCCCCTCCGGTGAGCTCGCGCACCCGCGCTGCGATCTGTTCGCGCGCCGAAACGATCACATGATCGGCGCCGAGCGCCCGCGCGATCTCCGCCTTCGCGTCGCTGCCCACGACGGCGATGACGGTGGCGCCCAGATGCTTGGCCCATTGCACCGCGATCTGCCCGACGCCGCCCGCGGCCGCATGGATCACGCACGTCTGCCCGCGCTGCAGCGGAAACGTCCGGCGCAAGAGGTATCGCGCCGTCATGCCCTTCAGCATCGCGGCGGCGGCGATGTCGAAGCTCATCGCTTCCGGCAGCTTCACCGCGCGATCCGCCGGCACGTTCTGCGCCTCCGCATAGGCGCCGACCGGCCCCGAGCAATAGCCTGCGCGATCGCCGACCGCGAACCGCGTCACGCCCTCGCCGACAGCCTCGACGACGCCCGCCGCCTCCATCCCGATCCCGCTCGGCAGCGGCAGCGGATAGAGCCCCGTGCGGTGATACGTGTCGATGAAATTGACTCCGATCGCCTCATGGCGAATGCGGATCTGCCCCGGGCCTGGCGCGGCGATCCCCACGTCCTCGAGCCGCAACACCTCCGGCCCGCCGGTCTCTCCAAATCGCACAGCTTTCATGATCCGCACTCCACCCTCATTCCGAGCGTAGCGTAGCGGAGACCCGGAACCCAGAAATCCTAACCCCTCCGGCTTCCGGACCGCTCCGCGCGTCCGGAATGAGGAAGGTGGGGTTGGCCGCGCCGTGCGGCAATTGGGATGAGGCCCTCACCGCAAGCACGCAGCGCCCGCCCAGCCCTCCACGCCGTCGCCGGCGTCGATCGCGCGATGCGCTTCGATCGGCCGGTCCGACGCGATCACCTGCAGGCCCGTCTCCGCGAATGCGGCGTAGCCTGCACCGCCCTCACGCGCGAACCGCCGGTCCCAACTGCCCGAGCCGCCCAACGTGCCGAACAGCGTCTCAATTCCGCGCCCGCGCAGCGCCGCATTGAGCGCCGCGTTCGGCTCTTCGGTCCCCGTCCACGCCAGCACGCGGGCGAGATCCACATGCGCTTCCGCGAGCGCGTCGAGGTCGCTCGCATCGTCGATCGACACCGACAGCATCAGCCGCGGCGCGAGCCGATGCACGCTGATCGCGTCGCGCAGCGAATAGACGATCACCACCACACGCTCCTCCGCGCCGGCCGCGCGCACGGCCTCGACCACGCGCGCGAGCGGCGTCCCGCGCTTCACGTCGAGCTCGAGCACGGTCTTGCCCTCCGCCCAGTCGAGCGCTTCCGCCAGCGTCGGCGCCCGCGCGCCCGTCACGGTCCCGCGCTCGTCGCGCAGCCTGAGCGCTTGGATCTCCGCCAGCGTCAGATCCCGCACCCGGCCCTGCCCGGTGGTGGTGCGATCGACCGTGTCGTCATGCATCAGCACCAGCGCCCCGTCGCGCGTCAGCGCCACGTCGACCTCCACCAGCGCTGGAACCGCCTCCACGGTCCGCGCGAACGTCGGGAGCGCATTCTCCGGATAACCCGGCGCCGGCCCGCCGCGGTGGGCGGCGACGACCGTCGCGTCCTGCTCGCGCAGGCAATCGAAGAAGGCGCCGAGATCGTCAGGCGTTACGCGCTGCGCGCCGGACGCCGCCGGCGTAGCCGCCGTCGGCGCCTGGCTGGTGCAGGCCGCGAGAACGCAGAGGGCCGCCGCGAAAAGCGCCGCCCTCACCCGAGATGCGCTTTCAGGAACGCGATCGTGCGCCCGTCCGCGAGCTGCGCCGCAGCGGCGTCGTAGTGCTGGCCGCCTGGCCGGGTGAACGCGTGGTCCTGCTCGGGATAGTCGTGGATCACGACGCTGGGTTTGTCCTTCAGCCCATCCTTGATCCGCTGCTGCGCGTCCGGCTTCACGAACTGGTCCTTGCCGGCGATGTGCAGCATCAGCGGCGTCTTGAGGTTCGCCGCGTCCGCGAGCCGCGTGTCGATCGAGACCCCGTAATACCCGACGCTCGCGTCCGCATCCGTGTGGCAGGCGGTGAGGTAGGCCAGGAAGCCCCCGAGGCAATACCCGATCGCGCCCACCTTCCCGCCGCCGACCATGCCGCGCGCATGGGTGATCGTCGCCTGGACGTCTTCGATGCCCTTGGCGCCGTCGAACCCCTGCATGAGCGCGAACGCGCGCTTCCACTCCGCCTCGCTCTGATCGGTGATGTCGACGCCGGGCTCCTGCCGCCAGAACAGGTCCGGCGCGATCGCCAGGAAGCCCTCGTTGGCCAGCCAGTCCGCCTTCCCGCGCATCACCGCGTTGACCCCGAAAATCTCCTGGATCGCCACCACCGCCGCCTTCGGGGCGCCCGCCGGGCGCGCCACATAGGCGCGGAACGAACCATCCGGAACTTTGATTTCGACCCATTCGCCCATCGCTCTCTCCATGTCTGACGCCCTGGTCTATAGAGGCGGGACTCAGAACTTGCGACCGCGGAGCCCCTCAAATGAAGTTCACCGTCAATGTCGAATGCAGCCCGGAGGAAGCGCGCCGCTTCATCGGCCTTCCGGACGTCACGCCCATCAACGAGCTGATGGTCCAGGAGATGGGCAAGCGCATGGAGAAGAACCTGGCGCTGATGGCGCCCGAGACGATGATGTCATCCTGGATGTCGATCGGCACGCAGGCGCAGGACGCCTTCCTGAAGCTCATGACCTCGGCCGCGACCGGCGCCGCCAAAGGCGCCCGCGGCGAGTAGGAGCGCCGGCGCCCCCGCCGGCGAACAACGCCGCCGAATGATTCACGTGAAACGTCCCCACTCGCCCGCGAAGCGCCGCAGGAACAAGTTCGCAGCGCGCAAAAATGATTCACGTGAAACGCAACCATCCGATCCCGGATCATGACCGCTGACACCATCGCCGCCCTCGCCACCGGCGCCGGCCGCGCCGGCGTCGCGATCGTGCGGGTGTCTGGTCCGCACGCCGGCGCCTGCATTGATGCGCTGACGCAGACGCCGCGCCCCGCGCCGCATCGCGCCGCCTTGCGCGCCATCGCGCATTCGCAAACGCGCGAACAGATCGACGAAGGCCTCGTCCTCTTCATGCCCGCGCCGGCGAGCTTCACCGGCGAGGACGTCGCCGAGTTTCATGTCCACGGCGGGCAAGCGATCATCGCCGCGCTGATCGATGCGCTTACGTCGCTGCCGAACGTGCGCATCGCCGAGCCTGGCGAGTTCACCCGCCGCGCCTTCGAGCGCGGCAAGCTCGACCTCACCCAAGCCGAAGCCGTCGCCGATCTCGTCGACGCCGAGACCGAAGGCCAGCGCAAACAAGCGCTGCGCCAATATCGCGGCGAGCTCCAAAACCGCATTGAACAATGGCGTTCCGCGCTCATCGCCATCATGGCGCTATGCGAAGCCGAGATCGATTTTCCCGACGAGGATCTCCCCGATCAGCTTGCACAAACCGCGCGCCCGCAGATCGCGGCGCTCGCCGCCGAACTCGCCTCCTTCCTCGAAGACGCCCATCGCGGCGAGCGCGTGCGCGAAGGTTATCGCATCGCCATCATCGGCGCGCCCAACGCCGGCAAGAGCTCGCTCTTGAACGCGCTCGCGCAGCGCGAGGCGGCGATCGTCTCCGACATCCCCGGCACCACGCGCGACGTCGTTGAAGTGCGCCTGGTCCTCGCCGGCTTCCCCGTCTGGATCGCCGACACCGCCGGCCTGCGCGAAGCGCGCGATGTCGTCGAAGCCGAAGGTGTCCGCCGCGCCTTGGAGCGCGCCCGAGACGCCGACCTCCGCATCGCAGTGATGGATTCGCGTGCGCCCGAAATCCCGGACGCGATCCGCGCGCACGATTTCGCAGTCTTCTCCAAATCCGACATTGCGCCGCCGAGCGCCGAGGCGATTCACGCTGCGCTCGATTGCGAACTCGAAGCCTACGTCGTCTCCGCCCGCACGGGCGCCGGCATGGCGGAACTGCTGGCCGCGCTCGAAGCGCGCGTCGCCCGCGCGCTCGCTGCGGAGGAATCCGCGCCCATCACCCGCGCCCGCCACCGCGCCCAGATCGAGGCTGCGCACGCCGCGCTGCTCCGCGCCGACGCCGCGTTCGGGCAGGGCGCCGAACTGGCGGCCGAAGACCTCCGCCTCGCCGCCCGCGCGCTCGGCCGCATCACCGGCCGGGTCGACGTCGAGGACATCCTCGGCGAGATCTTCTCCCGCTTCTGCATCGGCAAGTGAGCTGGACCGCCGGCGCCCTCGCCGGCGGGGGCGCCGGCGGTCCAAGCCGGCATCGCCCGAATACCTGCCGAGTCCTTCCCCCCGTTTCACGCGAAACAGGTAAACCCGAGTCAACGAAGAGTCCTCGCCCAGACCCCGCGAGTCATCCCCAATGATTCACGTGAAACTTTCCTGCCCCGAATCTATTTCGGTTCGGCCTGCATCTGAGGCTCTGTAGTGGCCGCTGAGGCCTCGTCAGCCCACCGAAAGTTCATAGGGAGGCGCACACGCCGCCCAACGCTCGGCGACCCGTCAATCATCTCGGCGATACGAAATTGGCGCGAAGCGCCTAGCGAGGATGAGGCGTAGTAGAGCCCCTCAAATCCGCCAATGCTCAAATGCTCGATGCGGCAGCGGAGGCTTAGATCGTCAGCCACGAGGCATTGAAGTTCAACGCGGCCGCTTCTCCTTAAGTGAGCTGTCGTCGTAGGGGCGATCGCGAAGTCTTCTCCCGTTGGCCTGGCGGTCCAGGTCGGACGCTCGATCAGCCTTGCGGCGGAGACTTCTCCGGCCGATGGCGCATCAGCATTTGAGCGCGCAATAATCTCTGTGGCGGTCAGGCGCGCTTGGCCCTGCGCCAAGGCTGGGCAGCATACGAACGCAGTCGCCAGGGCAGCTAGACATGCTCGCATGGCGATACCCTAGCCCGCAGAGCCATGGCGGTCACTAACGCCGCCAGTTTCGTCTGCGCGACAAGGCCCCCCATTTCCGCTAGAACGCCCACCCCCATGAGCACAGCGCGCACCACCTACGACGTCATCGTCATCGGCGGCGGCCACGCCGGCTGTGAGGCCGCGGCCGCGTCCGCGCGCATGGGCGCCCGTACGCTGCTCCTCACCCACAACCCCGCCACCATCGGCGAGATGAGCTGCAACCCGGCCATCGGCGGCTTGGGCAAAGGGCACCTCGTCCGCGAGATCGACGCGCTCGACGGCCTCATGGGCCGCGTCGCCGACGCCGCCGGCATCCAGTTCCGCCTGCTCAACCGCTCCAAGGGCCCCGCCGTCCGCGGCCCCCGCGCCCAGTCCGACCGCGCCCTCTACAAGACCGCCATGCAGGCGGCTTTGGCGGAACAAGAGGGCCTGACGATCCTCGCCGCCGCGGTGGAGGACCTCCGGACCGCCGGCGCCCGCGCCGGCGAGGCGCCGGCGGGCC
>JACAEE010000126.1 GCA_013389015.1 Hydrogenophilaceae bacterium
CGCGCTGGTCCGCGCGGCGCATGGCACCACGACCTGGACCAGCGCGCTCATCGCCGACGTCGTCACGCTGATCTCGCTCGCCGTGGGGATGACTGCGGCGGCCGCAACCGTGTTCGCGAACGCGATCGTGCGCTTCTTCCGCTACCGGCCCCAGCGCCGGCGGCGCGTGCGCGAAGCGGCGGCGCGCGCCGCACGCGGCGGCGACGCGGCGGGAGTCTAATCCAGCGGATTATTCGCGGGCGAAGAGGCCGAGAACGGAATCAGGATGGGCGGTAGCGATGGCGCCGGCGCCGGACGCCAGGCCCTGACGCACCTGCAGCGCCAACAAGCGCGCCGTCTCGGCGTCGAGATCGGCGCGGACGCCGCCGGCGAGCGCGCCTTCAGCGGCGGCGAGGAAGGAGTCGTGGTTCTCCAAGCGCTGGGCGGCGCTGCGCAGGCGGGTGAGTTCGGCCTGGATGCGGGCGAGCGTCTCGTCAGCGGCGCGCGCCGCTTCGGCGGCGGCCTCGGGCGTGTCGGCGTTGGTCGCGGCGGTGAGCTGAACGACGGCGCGCTCGGCCGCTTCGGGCTTCACACGCAGATCAGAACCCGCGATCTCGAAGGGCGGGGCGTCGGCTTCAAACTGCACCCGCAGCGTCGCGCCGGCTGCGCCTGAGCCGCCGGCTTCGATCGCAGCGGAGACGCCGGCTTCGAATTCCTCCAAGAGCGCCTTCACGCGCGCCCCGTCTTCGGCGCGCGCGGCGTCGCCAAGTTGCGCCGCGAGCGCGGCGGCGGCGTTTCCGGCGGCGAGAGTCAGGTCAAGATCGGCGAGCGCCAGGCGCACGCTTTCGCGCGCGGCGCGCCAGGCGAGCGCAGGATCGTGCGCCGCCGCAGAAGAGTGCGAGGCCTGAGCGTCCGTCTCCACGGGCCGCTGCGCGTCGCGCGCGGGGCGCGCGTCGAACGCGGCGCCGGGGCCGGTGAGTGAGGACGGATTGACGGTGCCGACCATGACGCGCTCCTTCGGATTGTGCGCTCGTCGCCCGCCTCTTTGCGCAAACGCGCAAGGCGCAAACGCGCGGGCGACGCGCGGCGAGCTTCGGCTCGCTCGCGCGCACAAAGCGCGTCAAGTGTTAATAAAGGATTAACGTTTACGCAAAATTATCCATACGCCGCGCGTCGCGCGGGCGCATGCGTGGGGTCTGTGCGGCGCTCAGCCGAAGCGCGCGCGCATGTAAGCGTTCAATCCGCGGGCAAATGCAAGCTGCTGGTCGCTGGGATATTGCAGCGTCAGCTCCTGCGAGCGCGGATCGAAGATCTTGTGCACGAAACGCTGCGCGGCCGCGTCGATCTCGATGACGAGTTCGCCTGCGACCAGCAGCGCGGGCTGCAGAGCCGTTGGTTCCGCCCGAGCCGCTTCAACCGCTTCCGATCCAGCGTCCGCCTTGATCGGCGCGGGGAGCTGGACGTCGAGGCGAAGCGCGGCGGGCGCAAGGATTGCCTCGGTCTTCATGGCGTCGTCTCACGACGTTCCGCCGGCCGGGAGATGGGGAGCGGGCGCAAAGCCCGCTCCCCTGCCCGGCCGTTCCGCTTAGCGGAAGAACGACAGAACGATGGACGGCGCCTGGTTCGCGATGGAGAGGGCCTGCGCGCCCAGCTGCTGCTTGACCTGCAGCGACTGGAGGCGGGCCGATTCCTTCGCGAGGTCGGCGTCGACGAGGTTGCCGATCCCGCTCTCGATCGTGTCGGAGAGCTTCGAGAGGAAGGTCTTCTGCACTTCGAGCGCCTTGGCTTGCGAGCCGAGGGTGGCGAGGTTCGAGTTGAGCGCGGTGAGCGCGGTGTCGATCGCGTCGGAAGCCGCGTCGCCGCCGGCCGTCGTGGAGACGTCGAGCAGCGCAGTGACCGTCTCCAGCGCTTCGCCGGTCTGGCCGAGGCGGAAGTCGAAGCCCGACACGACGATCGAGTTCGAGCCGCCGCCGCCGCCGCCGGCCGCCAGCGTGCCGCCGGTCGCGCCGTCGGTGCTGTCGAAATAGCCGTTGTCGTCCTTGCCGGTGGTGCCGGTGTCGACGAACAGGACCGAGAACGCCGAAGACGAGCTGTAGCTGATGACGCCGGTGGTGTCGTCATAGCTGGCCGTCACTTGGCCGTTGGTGCCGGTGTTCACCGCATCCAGGAAGTCCTGGATCGTGTCCGTGCCGGCCACGCCGACCGAGTATTGGGTCGTCGTCGAGCCCGACGTGAGCGTGAAGACGACCGCGTCGTTGGCGTCGAAGGTGAGACCCGTCGCCGTGGCGAGCGTCGCGGACGCCGCGTAGGGGTTCGAGCCGGAGAACGGCAGGCCGTCCAGCGAATAGGCGCTGGCCGACGAGCCGGCCGCATCGCTCGTCAGCACGGAGAACTCGTTCGACCCGCCCGTGAGGTTGGTGCCGTTGACGAGGTTCGAGCCGTTGAACGTGGCGGCGTTGGCGATCTGGTCGATCTGGTCGCGCAGGGCGTCGAAGTCCGCCTGCAGCGTGGCGCGCTGCTCGGTGGACAGGTCGGTCGCTTGCGCGGCGACGGCCTTTTCCTTCATCTGCTTCAGGATGTCGCCGATGGCTTCGCCGGCGGACAGCGCGGTGTCGATCACCGAGATGCCGCGGGCGATGCCGTCATTGACCGACGCGATCGAGGACAAGCGGACGCGCTGGCCTTCGGCGATGGCGAAGACTGCGCCGTTGTCCTTGGCGGAGGAGACCTTGAGGCCCGTGTTGACGCGGTTTTGAACCTCGTCGAGCTCCTTGGTCGTCGCCGTCAGGCTCTGCAGCGCGACGAGCGCGCCGTAATTGGTGTTGATGCTAGCCATTGTTCTTGGGTCCTTCTGGACATGCGTTCGCCCGCCATTTTGGCGGTGTGGGCGTTTTGCCCGTCGGGCGGGCGTGCAAGCGATGCGCCGGGCCACGTTCGTTAACGGCGCCGGCGCGCGCGGCTGAAATTCCGAGGCCAACGGTTAATGCGTGCGCCGCGCGGTAGAGGAATCGGCAGGAAACCGCCCGGCAAAATCTGCCGGGCGCCGGCATTTTGTGCCGGGCCGGCCGCGCCCGCCGCGCACATTGGAAAGCGCTTCAGGGACGGCCGGCCAAGCCTTCCATGATGGCGCGATTGACCTCGATGAGATCGTCCAGATCGCCGCCATTGCGGATGATCTCGCTGGTCGTGCGCGAGACCCAGAGGCTGAGCGAAATGATGCTGGCGCGCAAAGACGCGGGGGCGGCGTTTCCCGGCTGGGCGCAATCATTGGCGAGGACCGTCCAGAGCCGGCGGTTGGCGTCGAGCGCCGAGACGAAGGCGGCCAAGTCCGCCCGCCCGTTCTCGCGCGCGCGCACCAGCCCCTGGGTGACCAGGCCGAAGGCGCGGTACTCGGTCTCGCGCGGACTTTCAGCCTGCGCGGCCGCGCGCTGATAGGCCTGGATCGACATCGCTGGCGGCTTCCAATTTCTCGGTTTCGTAGGCGATCAGCTTCCGGCAGCGCATCAACGCGCGGTAGTGCTCGCCCATCATCACGTCGCGCGAAACGCCGACGCACTCGGCCAAAATGTCGGGGTCGCGGATCGCGCCCATGAACTCGGCCAGGCGGGCGGCGAACTCGGCATAGACGTCCTCTACGACGCCTTCGCCGAGATAAAGCAGCATCACCGGAAAATAGATGCGCCGGGCCGGCGTCTGCGCATCCTCCGGCAACATTATATCCTTCTCACGCAGGATCGAGGCGCGATTCTTCAAGGACAGCGCGGCGCGACGATCCCCGTTCTGCATGACTGCGCCGTTGACGACGAATTTCTCGCCCGGCCGCAGAGACAATTTGAGCGGCATCGCCCTCGCCTCGATTCCAGCTTGCCCACCTAGGACTGCATTCGTTAACGAAAGCTGACCGCCCTGCCCGCGAGAGGCGATCCGGGCGGAACGTTTCGGGACGATCCTGGGAACGTCGGCGCAGCCGGGCGCGCCGCGGCGCGGGTCGCTGCGCGAACGCATTGCAAACCATGAACACGGCGCGTAGGTAAGGCTTCGCCCGGCAGCCGAGGTCCGGCGCAACCGACAACAAGAAGGGCTCGCGAGAGCCGCGCCGTGACGCACCGTGCGCGCGCCGGCGATCGTGCGCCCCCAAACCAACCGGCGCTGAAGCGCCAGTGCGGGAGCGTGGGCGTGAGAAATTTCATCAACGAAGCGGATATTCATGCGCGTGCGGAATCCTTGGCGGCGGCGGCGCCGGCCTGCGCGTACGCGCGCTGCGTGAAACTCGTGGCGCAACAGCTGCGCAAGGATCCGCGCAACGCCCGCCCGCCGCGCGCCAAGGAGATCGCAGCCGCAGGCGCCTGGGCGCGCCGCGCGGACGCGGCCGGCGCGC
>JACAEE010000127.1 GCA_013389015.1 Hydrogenophilaceae bacterium
CGACGGCGTCGCGCGGGGGCGCGCGGCCGGCGAGCTTGGCCTCGGCGGCGGCCACGAGCGCGGCGTCGCCGACGCGGATGACGCGCTTGCCGGCGGCGAATTCTCCGATCAGCGCGTCGGTGTAGGCGCGGCGCACGGTGGCCGGCGTCGCGAGCAGACCGATGACGCCGGTCTGCGTCAATGCGGCGGCCGGCTTGATCGGCGGAACGACGCCGACGACCGGAACGGCGACGGCGGCGCGGGTCTCTTCCAGCGCGAGGGTGCTGGCGGTGTTGCAGGCGAGCACGACCAAGTCGGGCGACAGCGCTTGCGCCAGCGCCGCAATCAGCGCCGGCACGCGCGCGCGAAGCGCGGCGTCCGCCTTCTCGCCATAGGGCAGCCAGGCGTCGTCGGCGGCGTAGTCGATCTCCACAGGCAGGCGCGCCGCGACGACGGCGTCGAACACGGACAGCCCGCCCACGCCGGAATCGAACATCAGGATGCGTTTCACGGCGCCTCGATGGGGCCGTAGAGCGCCGGGCGATCCTGCTCCTTGGCCCACGCCTGATCGCCGTAGGAATAATGCCACCACTCCTCCGGGTGGTTGGCGAACCCGGCCTCGCGCATGGCCCAGTACAGCACGCGGCGATTGGCGCGCGCCTCCTCAGCCGAGAATGACATCTCCTCCGCTTCCGCCTCGAACCGGTCGGTGTGGGCGAGCGGCGAGGGATCGTCGAACAGCGAACCCATGTAGAGCGGCTGACCATCATCCCAGACGAGCGTGAGATCGACGGCGCCGCCGGTCGCATGCGGCGCCGGCCGATCGGCGTCGATCGAGGGCGCCGCCCAATAGCGTTCGACCTCCTCGGTCAGCGCCGCCCCCGTGAGGTCGGGGCGGCGGCGCGCAATCTCGCGCGGCGTCCAAACGTCATGGAAATGTTCCTGCACCGCGCGCGGGCGCCAGGCGTCGAACAAAAAAAGCGCCAAGCCCTCGCGCTTCAGCGCGGCGTTCGCGTCGGCGAGCCGCCGAGCGACGCCTTCGCGCAACAGCAACCGATCAATCGCGCCCGGCGCCGCGGAAAAATAGGGCGGATTGCGCGCGTGCGCGTAATAGTTCCGACCCGCGAGGCCGAACGCTTCAGCGGCGACCAGCGGTTCGCGATAGGCCGCGCCGTCGCGATCGATCGGCCACTCGCGCACGCGGGTGCGCAGCGCGCGGAGCGGGGCCAGATCCGGCAGCGGTTTGGCGCGCCATGCCGCGAAGGGGGGCGAAGAAGCGGGCTCGGTCATTCCTGTTAATGAATTGTCAAGTTTGGTGGCGACGGCGTTGAGGTTCGGTTAGGCATCGTGTGATGGGGTGTAGGTCAACGAATCGCTTATGCTGGATTTGCGTCGAGTCGTGGGCGCGATCGCGGCCTTGATCGAGGTCTAGCGGTTTGAACCGAACGGGGTTTTGAACAATGAGCATCAGTCCGGTCGGCACGTCTTCCGTGTTCTTCGTGACCCTGAGCGGCCTGTTCTGGGGCGGCTGGGTGGTCGGCTCGCAGACGCCGCAAGGCCAGGAGGCGCTGGCGCGCGCGTATGAAGCCTATGCGCAACAGCGCGCCCAAGCCAATGAGGCGGATTTGTTCGCGCCGAACGCTTTGCGCGCCATGGTGTGCGGCAGCGCCGGCGTCAGCGCCGACGGCGAGGGGCCGCGGCCCTGTCTGGCGGTCGCCGCAGCCGGCCGGCTGTTCATTGTCGACGCCGGCGCCGGCGCCGCGCGCGCGCTGTCGGACCACAATGTCCCGCTCGGGCGGCTGCATGCGGTGCTGCTGACGGGCGCGGGGCGCACCCAATCCAGCGACCTTGAGGATTTGTTCGCCGATTCCCAACCGTCGCGCTCGAGCGCGCTCCTGGCCGTGTACGGGCCGGAGGCGACCCAGCACATGGTGCAGCGCCTCAACGAGACGAGCGGCTATGACGGCATCAACGCCGGGCTGCAGGCCTGGGGGCCCTCCCCGGCGCCGGGCGGCTCGGTGATCGTGTTCGAACGGGACGGGCTGACCGTCTCGGCGTTCGCAACCGCCGAAGACGTCGCGGCGGGCCGCGTCGGCTACCGGTTCGACTATCGCGGCCGCACCCTCGTGGTGGCCGGCGACGGGCGCGCCGAGTGGGCGGACGCCGACAAGTCCGTCGACGTCGTGCTGCACAGCGCGGCGACCACCGCGCTTGCGCATCTGCATCAGAACGCGCCGATCACGGTGGCGGAAGCAGCGCGGGACGCGCGTGAGCACAACGCCATGCTCGTGCTTACGGGCGCGGCTGACGACAATCTTGCGCAACAGCTGCAGCTGCGCGAAGCGCGTGCGGCGGGGCTCGACAATGTCGTCGCCGGCCGCGTCGGCATGTTGCTGGAGCTGCCGCTCGAAAACACCGAGGTCAATGTCCGCCCCCTCTAGGGCGCCTCGTTCTTCTCACTGCACACGACTACGGCGCTGCGCCTGCAGCGCCGTTCTTGTTTTTGGCGCGCAGCGCGCTGTCGTGCGGGCGTACAGTCCGCGCTCCTGGCGCGCGGCGACGCGCAGACGCGGCCGCTACGTCCCCTCCGACTCCACCCGCGCTTCGGGGCGGATGATGCGGCGGAGATTCAAGCCGGCGCGGCCGATGGGGAGCGGCGTGAACGCGCGCACGGGCGGCGCAAACGGGGCGCCCTCGATCAGAGCGAACCAGATCTCGCCGACGGGAATGCGATTGCGGCGGCCGCCGTCGCGGCGCTCGAAACCGGCGACGGGAACGTAGCGCAGACGGCACTGCATCACCGGGCCGTCATAGCCGCCGTCGCGCAGACGTTCGCGATAGCGGCCCGGGCGCAGCTCCAGGCGATAGTGGAAGCGGCCGTCGAACGTGTCGTAGTCGCCGGCGCAGCGGCGCGTGCGCGCGACGGAGATGCTCATGGCGATAAGCGACGACAATGGATCGCGCGAGTTCATGCGCTGGTGCGCGGACGCCGGCGGATCGCCCCACTCGCGATAGTTCGGCGTGATCGACACGTCGAGGCGGCCCTCGCCGCGGCGCATCTCCACGAGGCGATGCTTGCGGCTGTAGTGATGATCGAGCGAATAGGCGCGCCAATCGACGACGCCTGCTTGGGTGACGAAACCGTCCGCGTTTGCGGTGAGATCGGTCGGCTCGAACAGCGAGAGCAGACCGCGCGATTGCAGATCGGCGCGCACCTGATAGCGGCCGTCGGCGACGTTGATGTCGAGCGTCACGGCGCCGAGGCTGAACACGCCGAACACGGCGCCGCGATAATCGAGCAGGTAACGATCAGCGCGCGCGGGGGCGCTCATCCACAACAGCGACGCCAGAGCCAGAACAAAAAGGCGCATGACGCGCACTCTAGCGACTCGTCAACGCGGTGACGATCGCATCGCGCAGGATCAGGCGCGCACCAGGCCCTCGATCGCGGCCACGCCGCCGCTGTCGGGGAACACGGAGGTCGCCAGGATGCGGTTCGGCAGGCGCCAATGCGCGGCCAGCACGCCCTTGAGCACGGCGCGCAGATCGGTGGTCGGGCGCAGATCGCGGCCTTCATGGAGCGCGCGCTGCGCGAGGCCCGGCCAATCGGCGTGGACGCGCCCGCCGGCGACGGCGCCGCCGGCGAGGAAAGCGGCCGCGCCGGTCCCGTGATCGGCGCCGCCATTGCCGTTGGGCGCGACCGTGCGGCCGAACTCGGTGACGATGGCGACGACCGTATCGCTCCAGGCTGGGCCGAGCGCCTGCTTCAGCGCGGCGACGCTGGCGTCAAGCGCGGCGAGCGCGCGCGCC
>JACAEE010000113.1 GCA_013389015.1 Hydrogenophilaceae bacterium
GCGCTGAGCTGGGCGCGCCAGATCGGCCGGTACGCCTGGACCGGGCGCGGCCGGCTTGGACGGCTCGGGCGGCTTGGCCGGGGCCGCGCCCGGCGCACGCAGCGCGCGCTTCTCCTTCACCTCGACCGCGACAGCCTTGGTGCGGCCATGGGAAAAGCTTTGCCGCACCGTGCCGGTTTGGTGGGTGCGGGTCAGCGTCAGGGGCTTGCGCCCAGAGGCCGGCTTCTCCTGTTCAGTCCCGTCGCTCAAATCGCATCCTTCACTACGGTCGAGCGCCCGGCGCTGACGCGCGGACGCTCATCCACCATTCTCACGCTCGCCGCCTTCGCCGCGGCCAGCTTCCAAGCCCGCGCCGGGGCGGCCCCCCTCGGAGGTGCGCCATGAATCGGGCCAAGAGGCGGGAACGATGGCGCGGAATCCCGAGAGGCGACCTGTTTCGGCCGCCCAGCGCAGCGCCATGCGCTCATCGAGCACCACGGCATGTACCACATGATCGCGCCCCAGCGCCACGCCCATTTCCGCCGCGGTGAACGCCGCAGAGACATGGGCAGGCCCGCCCCAAAGACCAAGCGCAAGACGAAAAAGCTTGTCGCGTCCGTCGGCTGAGCCGTCGGACGCCTCAATCATGGCGAACGGACGCGCGCGGCGAATGGCCGTCTCGGCGTTGTCGAAACCCAGCGCCAGCGCGCCGGCGCGCCGCATCAGACCGAGCAAATCGAGACAGCGCCGGGCCAGCAGTGATTCGACTTGATCGGGCAGATCGGGCGGCGTCTGCACCGCCTGCTTCAGCGCGCGCGCGAAGCCGCCGCGCTTGAGGGCGCGCTCCACGGCCGCTCGCGTAGCGCTCACCCAAACGCCGCGACCCGGCAGCTTCGCGGCGAGGTCCGGCGTGATGCGATCTTCAGGACCCAGGACGAACCGGATCAGTCGCGCTTCCGGGAGCACGTCGCCGGTGGCGACGCAGCGGCGTTCCCGGCCCGCGCCCTCCTCCTTCGCCTTCGGCCTATCCCTGGCGCCGCGGGTGATGGCGATCTCCCGTCAAGCTGCGTCGGCGTTACGGCCCGTCTTCATCGCGACGAGGACTTCCGCGATCTGCACGGCGTTGAGCGCTGCGCCCTTGCGGAGATTATCGCCGACGACGAACAGCGCGAGGCCGTGCGGGACGGTGGGATCGCGGCGGACGCGGCCGACGAAGACGGGATCCTGCCCGGTCGCATCGAGCGGATTGGGCACATCGACCACCGCCACGCCGGGCGCTGCGCGCAGAAGATCCAGCGCGGCTTCGGGTGAGAGCGGGCGCTCGAACTCGGCGTTGATGGAGAGCGCGTGGCCGGTGAACACAGGCACGCGCACGCAGGTGCCGGTGACGGCGAGATTGGGGATTTCGAGGATCTTGCGGCTCTCGTCGCGGAGCTTGATCTCTTCTTCGGTGTAGCCGTCTTCGACGTAGACGTAGTTGAGCGGCACGACATTGAAGGCGATGGGGACGGGCCACTTCTTCTTCGCGCCGAAATCGAGCGCATCGCCCTTGTGGGCGAGGGCTTTGGCGCCCGCCGCGGTGCGCTGAACCTGCGCGTCGAGCTCATCGACGCCGGCGAGGCCGCCGCCGGAGACGGCCTGATAGGTGCTGGCGACAAGGCGCTTCAAGCCTGCGGCCGCGTGCAGCGGCTTCAGCGCCGGCATCGCGGCCATGGTGGTGCAGTTCGGGTTGGCGACGATGCCTTTCGGGATCGAACGCAGCGCGTGCGGGTTCACTTCGCTGACGACGAGCGGGACATCGGGATCGCCGCGCCAGGCGGAGGAATTGTCGATCACGATCGCGCCCGCGGCGGCGACTTTCGGCGCCAGCGCCTTCGACGCGGCGCCCCCGGCGGAGAAGAAGACGATGTCGAGGCCGGTGTAGTCCGCGGTCGCGGCGTCCTCAACGGTGATCGCTTCGCCCTTCCACGGCAACGTCTTGCCGGCGGACCGCGCCGACGCGAACAGACGCAGGGACGTCGCCGGGAAGGCGCGCTCCGCGAGGATGGCGCGCATCAATTCGCCGACGAGGCCGGTGGCGCCGACAATGCCTATTCTCATCTGTCTGCTCACTCTTCGTGTTCGCTCATATTGAAGCACCGTTCGTCATTCCGGGCGAGCGGAGCGAAACCCGGAAGCCAGGGATGACAGAGCGCTGAGCGTTCGCCCCTGGGTTCCGGATCGCGCCTGTGGCGCGTCCGGAATGACGGCGGTGGGCTTAGGCTTCGTTCGCTTCTTCCACTTCTTCCGGCGCAGGTTCCGGCGGCGCTTCGATCCAGCCGGCGGCGATGCGGGCTTTGAGGATGAGATCGTCGGCCTGTTCCTGGGTCAGGCCGAAAGAATCGAGCACGCCGGGCTCGCGGACGCGCTCGCCGTTCTTGGTCTCGAACCAGCCGCGGATGTCGTCGGCGGTGAGGCCGGCGAAATCCTCGAGCGTCTTCACGCCGGCTTGGCCCAGCGCCACCGCCATCGGCAGTGTGATTCCCTCGACTTCGAGAAGCGCGTCCTCAACGCCGAGCGCCTTGCGTTTCGCGTCCTGCTCGGCGGCGAGCTTCTCGAGATACTCGACGGCGCGCGCCTGGAGCTCTTCGGCGATTTCCTCGTTCAGGCCTTCGATGAAGGCGAGCTCGTTCAAGTCGACATAGGCGATTTCCTCCACCGTCTCGAAGCCTTCGGAGGCCAGAAGCTGAGCGAAGGTCTCGTCGACTTCGAGGGCGTTGATGAAGAGCTGCGAGCGCTCGGCGAATTCCTTCTGCCGGCGCGCGCTTTCCTCATCCTCGGTCATGATGTCGATCGACCAGCCGGTGAGCTGGGAGGCGAGGCGCACGTTCTGGCCGCGGCGCCCGATCGCGAGCGAGAGCTGCGGCTCGGCGACGACGACTTCCACGCGGCGCTCCTCGGGATCGAGCACGACCTTGGTGACTTCGGCCGGCTGCAGCGCGTTGACGATGAAGGTGGCGGGATCGTTCGACCAGGGGATGATGTCGATCTTCTCGCCCTGCAGCTCGCCGACGACGGCCTGGACGCGGGCGCCGCGCATGCCGACGCAGGCGCCGACCGGATCGATCGAGCTGTCGTGGGAGAGCACGGCGATCTTGGCGCGAGAGCCCGGATCGCGGGCCGCCGCCTTGATCTCGATGACCCCTTCATAGACCTCCGGCACTTCCTGCGCGAACAGGCGGGCCATGAATTCCGGCTTGGCGCGGGAGAGGAAAATCTGCGGGCCTTTGGTCTCGCGGCGGACGTCGAACACATAGGCGCGGACGCGATCGCCCTGGTGGAGGTTCTCGCGCGGGATCGCTTCGTTCCTGCGGATCACGCCCTCGGCGCGGCCGAGATCGACGACGATGTTGCCGTATTCGACGCGCTTGACGATGCCGTTCACGATCTCGCCGACGCGATCCTTGTATTCCTCGTACTGGCGCTCGCGCTCGGCTTCGCGGACCTCGTGATTGATGACCTGCTTGGCGGTCTGCGCGGCGACGCGGCCGAAGTCCATCGGGGGCAGGATTTCCTCGTAGGTCTTGCCGACGAAGGCCTCGGGGTCGCTCTTCAGCGCCTCCTTCAGGAGAATGTCCGTGGACGGATTGAAGGGGCGGGTCTCGTCGTCGAGCATCGATTCGTCGACCACGGTCATGACGCGGATGAGAGTCATCTCGCCGGTCTTGGGATCGATCTTGGCGCGGATGTCGTGCTCGGCGCCGTAGCGCGAGCGCGCGGCCTTCTGGAGCGCGTGCTCCATGGCGGCGATGACGATGTCCTTTTCAATGGATTTCTCACGCGCGACCGCGTCGGCGATCTGCATGATCTCCAGCCGGTTTGCGGAAATGCCGGTGCTCATTGGTTCTTCCTCGTTTCGCGTTCGTTGTCTTGTTCTTCAAGCGCTTTCGCGCGCTTCAAATCTTCTTCGATGAGCTTGTCGGTGAGGACGAGCTTGGCGTCGGCGAGCCAGGCGAAGGGGATGGAAGCCTCCCCTTCCGTGGTGGCGATGCGGATGCGATCGCCATCGACGCCGGCCAGCACGCCTTTGAAGCGCTTGCGGCCCTCGATCATCTGGGCGGTTTCGAGCTTGGCTTCGTGGCCGGCGAAGCGTGTGAAATCCTCCAGCCGCACCAGCGGGCGATCGATGCCGGGCGAGGAGACTTCGAGATCATAATGGCCGTCGATGGGGTCGGCGGCGTCCAGAATCGGCGAGATCGCGCGGGAGAGCCGCTCGCAATCCTCCAGCAGCATCGTGCCGTCGTCACGCTCGGCCATGATCTGGAGCCGCTTGCGGCGCAGGCCGGAAAGCCGCACCCGCACGAGCCGATAGCCAAGATCAGCCGCCGCCGGCTCGATCGCGGCGATCACCTTCTCTTCGACGTGGTTCGAGGCGCGCAAGGGCAGTCCCGGATAATGAAAAAGCGGCGGCCCCTCCCGGGACCGCCGCCGATGCTCTCATCGAGAGCGTCAGCGATGTGTCTGGGGATATATAGCGCGCCCGGCGGCGAACGCCAGCGCAAGTTTACGGATTTCCGCCTTATGTGTATGCTTGGGCAAGACGGTACACATGAGCAAGACCACGCGGACGAATATCGAGATCGACGACCAGTTGCTGGCCGATGCGATGGCCGCTTCGGGGCTCGCAACGAAGCGCGCCACCGTAGAAGAGGCGCTGCGCAGGATGGTGGCGGCGCAACGCCGGCGCGAGGCGATCGCATCGACGGCCGGGATCGGCTGGGAGGGCGATCTCGACGCCATGCGGCGCGATGAGCCGCCGCCGAAACGGTGATCGTCGTCGACAGCTCCGTCTGGATTGCGCACTTTCGCGATGCGGCCACGCCCGCGGTGGCGGCGTTGCGGGGCGTTTCGGACCCCAATGAGATCATCGTGGGCGATCTGATCCTCATGGAATGCCTGCAGGGCGCGATCGACGAGCGGCACGCGGCGCGGATCGAGACGGCGCTGGCGCAGTTCACGCCGGCGCAGATGCTTGATCCTCAGCTCGCCGTCGAAGCGGCGCGCAACTATCGGCGCCTTCGCGGGCTTGGCCTCACGCCGCGCAAGACCATCGATCTCATCATCGGCACGTACTGCATCCAGCACGGACACCGCCTGCTGCACCAGGATCAGGCTTTCGCGCCGATGGCGGCGCATCTCGGGCTGATGTGCGTATTGTGACCGCTCAGAACGAGGGGGCTTCGCGGCCGCGCAGCACGTCGCAATTCAGCCGGCCCTGCGCGAGCAGCAATTGCGCGCGGCGCACTTCGGCGGAGGCGCGCGCGGCCTCGCGCTCGCGTGGATTGCCGACGCCGCGGTCGGTGGCGGCAGGCACCAGGCGCACCGGCGCCGAGGCGTTCACCTCGAACAGGAAGCCCTCGACGCGGTGGAGTTCAGCGGCGATGTCGGCGCAGGTCAGCGCGGCGGCCTCCGCCTCGGAGAGCGGCTGTAGGCGGCCATAGGACTGCGACGAGGCGCAGGCGGACAAAGAGACGGCCGCCAGCGCGGCCAGCGCGTAGACGTTCAATTTCACGAGACACCCCTGTGGTTAGCGCGCAATCAACCAAGATTTCGCGCCAGCCTTTTCTTTGTTGGGAGCTCTTATGCCAGGTTTACGCGACTAAACCGTAAATAAACAGGCGAGCAATCGCCGAGCCTTTTCTTCTCGTAACGGGTTGCGACGTGCCCGGGCCAGGGCCTGCGCCAATCCTCGGCGCGTTCGGCGGTCCAGGCGAAGGCGGCGTTCTTGAGAAAGAGTTCGATGGCCCAGGCGGCGTAGTCGCGCCAGTCGGTGGCGAAGCGAACCTCTCCGCCGGGCGCAAGGACGCGGGCGAGGTCGGCGATGAAGCCGGGCTGGATGAGGCGGCGCTTGTGGTGGCGGGCCTTGGGCCAGGGGTCGGGGAACAGGACGTAGACGAGGTTTAGGGACGCGTCTGGGAGGCGCGGGAGGATGTCGCGCGCGTCGCCCTGGTGCAGGCGGACATTGGCGACGCCCGATTCCTCGATGTGGCGCAGGCAGGAGGCGACGCCGTTCACGAACGGCTCGACGCCGATGAAGCGCATATCAGGATGCGCCGCGGCCTGGGCGACGAGGTGCTCGCCGCCGCCGAAGCCGATCTCGAGGGCCACACCGCCCGCCCAGCTGGAGGTTTTGGCGCTCTCGTCCGCGAGGTCGGCGCTTGCCCCCCCCTCCCTACCCTCCCCCGCAAGGGGGGAGGGGCGTTTGAACAATGCGTCGAGATCGATCGGGCCGGCGGGGATGGCGAGGCGCGGCAGCAGCGTCTCCAGCAGCGCCTCCTGGCGCGGCTTGAGGGTCCGCGCCTTGGTGCGGCCGTAGGATCGAAGCGGCGGATGGCGTTCAGTCATGCGTGACGCGGCGCGAACTCGACGATGGGGAAAGCAAAGCTTAGATAGGCGGACGCGCCCAACAGCACGAGCGACGGAGGAACCCCATGCGCGAACATCTCAAATTCTATATCAACGGCGAATGGGTGGACCCCGTTCAACCGCGCACGCATGAGGTGATCAATCCCGCGACCGAGGAGCCGATCGCCAAGATCTCGCTCGGCTCGGCGGGGGACGTCGACAAGGCGGTCGCGGCGGCGAAGGCCGCGTTCGACGGCTATTCACGCACCTCGAAGCAGGAACGCGCGGCGCTGCTCGGCAAGATCATCGAGATTTACCAGCGGCGGATGGGCGAGATCGCGGAGACGATCAGCGCGGAAATGGGCGCGCCGATGTGGCTCGCGAGCGCGGCGCAGGCGCCGTCCGGCCTCGGGCACTTCGCGGAAGCGCTCAATCTGCTGAATTCATATGAATTCGAGCGCTCGATGAACGGCACGCGGATCCTGAAAGAGCCGGTCGGCGTGTGCGGCTTCATCACGCCGTGGAACTGGCCGGTCAACCAGATCGCCTGCAAGGTGGCCCCCGCCCTCGCCGTCGGCTGCACGATGGTGCTGAAGCCGTCGGAACTGGCGCCGCTCAACGCCATCCTGATCGCGGAAATCCTCCACGAAGCCGGCGTGCCGAAGGGCGTGTTCAATCTCGTCAACGGCGACGGGCCGGGCGTGGGCGAAGCGCTTTCGCGGCATCCCGACATCGACATGATGAGCTTCACCGGCTCGACGCGGGCGGGCGTGCTGGTGGCGAAGGCCGCGGCCGACACCGTGAAACGCGTCTCGCAAGAGCTCGGCGGCAAGAGCGCCAATATCGTGCTGGAGGACGCCGACCTGCAGAAGGCCGTCTCTTCCGGCATGATCCAGATGGTCACGAATTCGGGCCAAAGCTGCAACGCGCCCTCGCGCATGCTGGTGCCGCGCAAGCTGCACGATCAGGCGGCCGAGATAGCAGCGGCGACCGCCAAGGCGATCAAGGTGCAGGCGCCGGGCGAGGCCGAGCGCGGCGCGATCGGGCCGCTCGCCAACGCCAACCAGTTCCAGAAGGTGCAGGCGCTGATCCAAAAGGGCATCGACGAAGGCGCGACGCTGATGGCCGGCGGCACGGGGCGCCCAGAAGGCTTCAACCGCGGCTATTACGTGAAGCCGACAGTGTTCGCGAACGTCACCAACGACATGACGATCGCGCGCGAAGAGATCTTCGGGCCGGTGCTCTCGATCCTGCCGTACGACACGGAAGAAGACGCCATCCGCATCGCCAACGACACCGTGTACGGATTGTCGGGCTATGTGCAGTCGGGCTCGCTGGAGCATGCCCAGCAAGTCGCGAGGCGTCTGCGGACCGGCAATGTGCACCTCAACGGCGCGGGGCCGGACTTCAAGGCGCCGTTCGGCGGCTACAAGCAATCGGGCAATGGCCGCGAATGGGGCGAGTTCGGGCTCGAGGAATTCCTCGAAACCAAGGCCGTGCTGGGCTGGGGCGGATGATTGGCCCCCAAAGCTCGTAAGTGAGCGCCTCTCCTCCCCCTTGCGGGGAGGAGATGGAGGCGGGGGTGCGCGCGCCTTCGTTTGAAGGCTCGCGGTTGCACCCCCCACCCTACCCTCCCCCGCAAGGGGGGAGGGGCGCTTGAGCCGCCTTCGCCGTGGCGTAAGTAGTTTCCGGCGTTTTCGTTTCGGCTCGGTTTTCATCCTGCATTAGGCTTCTCGCTCTAGGGTGGCGGCGATGCAGGACGAGGCTCCACCATCCGCGATTCCGCCCGCGCGCGCCAACGCCACGGCGTGGGAGGACGTGAGCGGGGGCCTGCACGAGATTCGTCCGAACACGGCGCATGCCGACCCGTTCAACGCGCTCGCGAGCGGACACGATTTGACCGGCGACTTCGCCGACGCGCCCGCGGGCGAAGACGCCTACGCGCTGCTCGACGACGCGGGCGGCCGGTTCCGGATCGATCCGCAAAGCGGAATCGTGCGTCTCGCCGACGCGCTCCTGCTGCGCGAAGAATATGGCCGCATCCACGAAGTGCGGCTGCGCGCGCCCGGCGGCTACGAGGCGCGCTTCCACCTCAGGATCGCCGCGCCGCTGCCGGAGGTGGTGGACGCCGACGGCGAAGCGCTGCTCGCAGGGCCCGACGCGCTGGCCGAGCCTGCGGACGCGCCGGCCTATGACTGGTCCGCGATCGCCGCCGCGCTCGGCGCGCTGCGCAGCCGCAC
>JACAEE010000003.1 GCA_013389015.1 Hydrogenophilaceae bacterium
GGCCAAGGCCGCCGCCGCCAAGCCGTCGCCGGCCGCGGCCCGCGCCGCGATCGAGGCGAGCCTGTTTCCGCCCGAGGCGCCCGCCGCCAAGCCCGCCAAGAGCGCGGCGGCGAAGGCGGAGAACGCCGATGGCGCCTATACGGCCAAGGACATCGAGGTTCTGGAGGGGTTGGAGCCCGTGCGCCGGCGCCCGGGCATGTATATCGGCGGCGTCGACGAGCGGGCGCTGCATCATCTCTTCGCCGAAGTGCTCGACAATTCGATGGACGAGGCGGTCGCCGGCCACGCCGACCGGATCGAAGTCGAGTATTGCGCGGACGGAACATTGGCGGTGACCGACAACGGGCGCGGCATTCCGATCGATCCGCATCCGAAATTTCCGAAAAAGTCCGCGCTCGAAGTGATCCTGACGACGCTGCACGCGGGCGGCAAATTCTCCGACAAGGTCTACCACACCTCGGGCGGCCTCCACGGCGTGGGCGTGTCGGTGGTGAACGCCCTCTCCGACCGGCTCGAGGTCGAGGTCGCGCGCGATCGGACGCTCTACGCGCAAAGTTTCGCGCGCGGCGCGCCGCAGGGGCCGCTGAAAAAGCTCGGCCCCGCGCCCAACCGGCGCGGCACGACGGTGCGGTTTCATCCGGACCCGGAGATTTTCGGCCCGAACGTCGCGTTCAAGCCGTCCAGGCTCTTCCAGCTCGCGCGCTCGAAGGCGTATCTGCATCGCGGCGTCGAAATCCGCTGGCGCTGCGCGCCGGAGCGGCTCAAGGAAGGCGATCAGACCCCGCCCGAGGCCGTGTTCAAGTTCCCCGGGGGCTTGCGCGACTTCCTGATGGACCTGATCAAGGACAAGAAGGCCGTCGTCGCCGACATCTTCCACGGCAAGGTCGATCGCGAGAAGGGGCATGGCCGCGTCGAATGGGCGGCGGCCTGGATCAGCGACGGGTTCGGCGAAGCCGACGGGTTCCTGCGCTCCTATTGCAACACCATCCCGACGCCCGATGGCGGCTTTCACGAGCAGGGCCTGCGCGCAGCGCTCTCCAAAGGCCTCAAGGCCTATGGCGAGCTGATCGGCGATAAGAAAGCCGCGATCATCACGCCCGACGACGTGATGGGCACGGCGGCGGCGATGGTCTCGGTGTTCATCCACGATCCGCAATTCGAGGGGCAGACCAAAGGCCGCCTCGTCACCACCGAAGCGGCCAAGATCGTCGAGCAGGCGGTGCGCGATCCGTTCGACCATTGGCTGGCGGCGAGCCCCGCGGAGGCCAAGCGCCTGCTCGAATGGGCGGTCGGCCAAGCGGAAGACCGCCTGCGCCGGCGCAAGGAGAAAGAGGTCTCGCGGCAGAACGCGACGCGCAAGCTGCGCCTTCCGGGCAAGCTCACCGATTGCGCGCGGCAGAGCGCGCAAGGAACCGAAATCTTCATCGTCGAAGGCGATTCCGCCGGCGGCTCGGCGAAATCGGCGCGCGACCGCGACACGCAGGCGATCCTGCCGCTGCGCGGCAAAATTCTGAACGTCGCCTCCGCCGGCGGCGACAAGCTCGCCGGCAATGCGGAACTCTCCGATCTCGCGCTCGCGCTCGGCAGCGGCATCGGCGCGCGCTTTCGGCTCGACGATCTGCGCTATGAGCGCGTGATCATCATGACCGACGCCGACGTCGACGGCGCGCATATCGCGGCGCTGCTGATCACGTTCTTCCACCGGCAGATGCCTGGCCTCATCCGCTCTGGCCGGCTCTATCTGGCGATGCCGCCGCTCTATCGGATCACGGCGGGCAAGGCGAGCGTCTATGCGCGCGACGACCGCCACCGCGACGAGCTTTTGGCGACGACGTTCAAGGGCAAGAAGGTCGATGTCTCCCGCTTCAAGGGCCTCGGCGAAATGATGCCGGGAGACCTGAAGGAAACCACCATGAACCCGAAAACGCGCACGCTCGCGCGCGTGGTGCTGGAGGAGGACGAACTGGCCGATTTCGACGGGCTCGTCGAAACGCTGATGGGCCGCAAGCCGGAGCTGCGCTTCCACTACATCCAGCAGAACGCGCGGTTCGTGGAAGAGGTGGACGTCTAGCGCGGCGCCAGCTTCGGTTGCGGCAAGAAGCCTGACCAAGTATATAGTCACGCATGACCATCACGGTGAACATCGCCGAGGCCAAGGCGCGGCTGTCGGCCCTGATCGAGGCCGCCGAGCGCGGCGAAGAGGTGATCCTCGCCCGCGCCGGCAAGCCGGTGGCGCGGCTCAGCGCCTTCGCGGCGAAGCCGCAGCGCCGTCCTGGCATTCTCAAGGAGATGGGATGGGTCGGGGAGCCGGCGCCGTATGAGGCCTTCGAGCCCGATCCGGATCATGTCGCGTGGATCGATGAGCCGATCGCGCCGCCGCTCGCGGCGCCGAAAGCAAGCAACAAGAAGACTGGCCGCTCTCGGCCAAAGCGCTGACGTGCTTCTCGACACGCACACCCTGATCTGGTGGTTCCAGGATGCGCCCGCGCTCTCGGCCACCGCACGAGACGCGATCCAAGCGGCGGCGAGCAGGCCGCTCTTCAGCCCCGTTTCCATCTATGAGACGGAGTACAAGATCGCTTCGGGGAAGATGAGTCCGCTTCTCGCGCCGCTGAGCGAACTTGCGCGGAGCCAAGGCTTCGTCGAGTTGCCAATCACGGCGCGTCACGCCGATCTCGCCGCACGCCTGCCGGGCATGCACAAGGATCCGTGGGACCGGGTGCTCGCCGCGCAGGCGATCAGCGAGAGCATGGCCGTGGTGACGCGCGATCCGCGCATCGCCGCGCTTGGCGCGACGGTGTTATGGTAGGCGCGAGGACGCAGCGCTTCAGTTCGTGTTGATCGTCCAGTTGCGCGCGCCGGTCGGGCAGCAGCGCGGATCCTGATCACGCAGCACGCTAGTCGTGAGTGTGATGCGGCCGGGCGCGAAGGCGATGTTGCGCGGCTGTTCGCCGAACACCTCCTGCTCGCTGCGCCAATAGACCATGCGCCCGCCCTGGTTCCGGAAGAGCGGCACGTCGAGACCGGCGCTATTGCCGCCGGTGGGGTAGTTGACCCAGGCGAACGCGTCGGGCGCGCCGTCGCCGGTGAAGTCGCCATAGAAGATGTTCAGCGGTTCGAAGATTTCGCCGTATTGCGCGCGGGCCCAAGCGAGAATCGCGGCCTCGGCGCCCGCTGGCGCGGCTGA
>JACAEE010000048.1 GCA_013389015.1 Hydrogenophilaceae bacterium
GCGGCGGGCTCACGATCGGCGCCGCGAAGGTCTTGGCGCCGTCAGGAGACGGCGCGGTGGGCGCATCGGACGCCGGCGCGGCCGCCGGAGTCGCCGCCTCGGCCGGCGGCGCGGCGGTTTCGGCGGGCGCCACGCTCCCAGCGACGTCAAGATTGAGCTGGCGCTGCTGGTTGCGCGCTTCCATGCCCGAAAGCACCGTCAGCCCCAGCGAGGTGGCGAAGAAGAGCGCCCCGAACACGGTCGTCATGCGCGCCAGCGCGCTCGCGGCGCCGCGCCCCGACATCATGGCGTTGGCGCCGCCGCCGCCGATCCCCAACGCCCCGCCCTCATGGCGCTGCAGCAGCACGAGCCCGATCAGGAACACCGCGATCAGGAAATGGATGGCGAGCACGACGGCTTGCATGGAGGCTCCGAAAGGAAAGCGCGTGGATAGCCGACCGGCCCGGCCGGCGCCAGCGGCGAACGCTGCGTCTTATGCGCTTTACTTAAGCGCGCGGATAATGGCGGAAAAGTCGGCGGCCTTGAGGCTGGCGCCGCCCACCAGCGCCCCATCGACCTCCTCAAGCGCGAGGATTTCCTGCGCATTCTGCGGCTTGACCGAGCCGCCATAGAGGATCCGCACCCGCGCGCCGCGGGCGCCGAGGACGCCGCGGACGAAAGCGTGCATGGCCGCGATCTCGGCGGTCGAGGCGGTCAGTCCGGTTCCGATCGCCCACACCGGCTCATAGGCGACCACCGCCTCGCCGCGTTCCGGCAGGCTCCCGGCGATTTGCCGTCCGACCACGGCCTCCGCCTGGCCGGCCTGGCGCTCCTCGATCGTTTCGCCGACGCACACGATCGGCGTGAGCCCCGCCGCCAGCGCCGCCTCGGCCTTGGCGCGGACCAGAGCGTCGGTTTCGCCATGGTCGCGCCGGCGCTCCGAGTGGCCCACGATCACGAGGCGCGCCCCCGCGTCGGCCAGCATCACGGCGCTGATGTCGCCGGTGTGCGCGCCTTCCGGCGCGGTGTGGCAATCCTGCCCGCCCAGGAGGATCGGCGACCCCTTCAGACGCGCCGCCGCAGCCGCCAGGAGGGTCGCGGGCGGGCACACCGCCACGTCCGCGTCCACCGGCTGCTGCGCCAGGGCCGCGCTCAGCGCATCAAGCTCCCCCAGCGCGGCGGCGAGCCCATACATCTTCCAGTTTCCGGCGATCAGCGCGCGGCGGCTCATGCAGCATCTTCCTTTCCGGGAACGGACCGGCAGGTCCAGGCGTCGCAGCCGCGCCGCGTTGCCCCCTCGCCCGCCCCTCTCTATGGTTCGCCGCCTTCTCGATCAACGGACCCGTTCATGCTTGCTCAGATGCGCGCGCTGACGCGCAGCTTCGTCGCGAAGATCCTCCTGGGGCTGCTCGTGGTCGCGTTCGCGATCTGGGGCATCCAGGGCGCGTTCAGCGGCATCGGCTCGACCGACATCGCCAAGGTCGGCGTGCGCGGCGTCTCCGCCGCGGAACTCGACCGCACGCTGCGGCAAGTGCTCGAAAACCAGCGCGAGGCCGGCCGCTCGATCACCCGCGAAGAGGCGATCCGGCAGGAGGCCCACCGCCGCATCCTGGAGGAGCTCATCCAGGAGAAGGCGATGTACTCCTTCGCCGAGCAGCTCGGCGTGCGCGCCGACCGCACGCTCGTGGCCCAGGAAATCGTCCGCGAGATCCCCGCGGCGCGCAATCCGCTGACCGGCGCCGTCGACGAGGCCGCGTTCGAAAGCTTCCTGCGCCGCATCGGCTATTCGCGCGACGAGTTCTTCGGCCTCGTGCGGGATCGGCTTGCAGTGCAGCAGGCGGGCCAGGCGCTGACCGACGGCGTGCGCGCGCCCGACAGTTTCGGCGCGCTCCTGCTCGCCTACCAAAGCGAGGTGCGCACCGTTTCCGTCGCGCAATTGCCGATCACCCAGCTCCCGGCGATCCCCGCCCCGACCGACGCCCAATTGCAGGAGCTCTATCGCGAACTCTCCTCCCGCTTCGCGGTGCCCGAGTTCCGCAATTTCACAATGGTGATCGCGGATCCGGTGCGTTTCGCCGCGGCGGCCGACGTCTCCGAAGAGCGCATCCGCGAAGCGTTCGAGCGCCAGCGCGAGCGCCTCTCGACGCCGGAGCGGCGCAGCTTCTCCGTCATCACCGCCGACAGCGAGGCCGAAGCGCGCGCGGCCGCCGAACGCCTCTCCCGAGGCGAGGACGCCGCAGCGGTCGCCGCCGCCATCGGCGGCCAGCATGTCAGCTATGAGAACCAGACCGCCGAGGAGGTCGGCGACGAGGCGTTGGCCGCGGCCGTGTTCGCCATGCCCGCGGGCGCGGCGCCCCGCGCCGTCTCGGGATCGCTGACGCGGTTCGCCGCCGTGCGCCTCATCAGCGTCACGCCGGGCCAGGCGGCGAGCCTGGACGCGATGCGCGAGGAGATCCGCGCAGCGCTCGCCCGCGACGCCGGGCGCGAACGCATCGCCGACGCCATCGAGGAGTTCGAAACGCTCACCGACGAAGGCCGCCCCCTCGCCGAGGCGGCGCGCGGCGCGAACCTTGAAGTGCGCGAGATCGAGGCGGTGAGCGCGGAGGGGCGGACGCCGAACGGCGAAGCCGCGCCCGCGCCCTTCAGCGACGCGCGCGTGCTGCGCGAGGTCTTCGCGATCGACGCGGGCGAAGACGTCGCCTTCATGCGCATCGAAAACGACGTCGAAGTGTTCATCCATTTGAACGACATCATTCCGGAATCCACACGCCCCTTCGCCGAAGTCCGCCCCGTCCTGGCGCAGGAATGGACGCGCCGCGAACGCACCGCGCGCCTGGAGGCGGTCGGGCGGCGCATCATCGAAGCGGTGCATGCCGGCGGCGAACTGCCTGCGGCGGCGGCTGCGGAGCGCGCCACGATGGCCGCGCGCTCCGAGACGATCACGCGCCAGGAAGCGGCCCGGTCGATCCCCGAGATCTTCAGCGCGCGCGAAGGCGAAGTGGTGATGGGAGTGAGCGGCGACGGCGCGCTCCTGCTGGTGGCCCAGGTCGAGAAGATCGAACGCGACGATCCGGCCCAGCAGCGCCCGATCGTCGAGCGCAACCGCGCAAGCTTCCAGCGCGGCCCGCGCAGCCTCGGCGCAAGCTTGGGCGAAGCGATCCAAGCCGCCGCGGTCGAGGCTGCGAACGTGCGCGTGAACGAGAACCTGCTCGATCGCACGTTCAACACGCAGACCACCGACGAATGACGCCGTGCGAGCCGTCATTCGAGGTTTTTGCGGAGCGCTTCGCCGGCGGCGGCGCGCTGGTCTGGACGCGGCGCATCAGCGATCTGGAGACGCCCGTCTCGGCGCTGCTGAAGCTGGGCGCCGACAAGCCGGGCGCGTTCCTGCTCGAAAGCGTGCAGGGCGGCGATTGGCGCGGCCGCTATTCGATCATCGGCCTCAAGCCCGATCTCGTCTGGCGGGTCCGCAACGGCCGCGCCGAGACCAGCGCCGGGCGCTTCGACGACGCCGCGTTCAAGCCGGACGCGCGCGCGCCGCTTGCTTCGCTGCGCCGCCTGCTCGCGCAATCGGCGCTCGCCATCCCTGAGGGCCTGCCGCCGCCGGCCGCGGGACTCTTCGGCTATCTCGCCTATGAGATGGTGCGCGAGATCGAGACGCTGCCGCCCTGCGCGCCCGATCCGCTCGGCTTGCCCGACGCGCTGCTCATGCGCCCGACGATCGTGGCGGTGTTCGACAATGTCGCGAGCGAGATCATCCTGGTGACGCCCGCGCGCGCGGGCAGAACCAAAGACGCCGCCGCGGCCTACGAAGCCGCGCGCCGGCGCCTCGATGCGGCGCTGCGCGCGCTCGATCGCCCCGCGCCCCGCATCGGGGCGCAAGAGCCACCGCACACGCCGCTCGCGGCCCCGCGCTCGAACACCTCGCCGGCGCGCTATCGCGAGATCGTCGAGGAATGCAAGGACTACGCGCGCAGGGGCGACATCTTCCAGGTGGTGCCGAGCCAGCGTTTCACCGCGCCGCTGCGCGAGCCGCCGTTCGCGCTTTACCGCGCGCTGCGCCGGCTCAACCCATCGCCCTTCCTCTTTTATCTCAACTTCAACGGCTTCGCCGTCGTCGGCTCATCGCCCGAGATCCTCGTGCGTCTGCGCGAGGGCGTGGTGACGATCCGCCCCATCGCCGGCACCCGCCCGCGCGGCAAGACGCCGGCTGAAGATCGCGCCCTTGAGGAAGAATTGCTCGCCGATCCGAAGGAGCGCGCCGAGCATTTGATGCTGCTTGATCTGGGCAGGAACGACGTCGGCCGCGTCGCCCAGCGCGGGCGCGGCGCCAATGACGGCAAGCCGAACGTGCGCGTCACCGAGAGCTTCAAGGTCGAGCGCTACTCGCACGTGATGCACATCGTCTCCAATGTCGAGGGCCGCATCGCGCCGGAGCATGACGTCGTCGACGCGCTGTTCGCCGGCTTTCCCGCCGGCACCGTCTCCGGCGCGCCCAAAGTGCGCGCGATGGAGATCATCAACGAGATGGAGCCGCATGCACGCGGCGTGTATGGCGGCGGCGTCGGCTATTTCTCCGCCGGCGGCGAGATGGACGCCTGCATTGCGCTGCGCACCGGCGTGGTGAAGGACGGCGAACTGCACGTCCAGGCCGGCGGCGGCGTGGTGCTCGACAGCGATCCCCAGCTCGAACTGGAAGAGACCCAACACAAAGCCGCCGCCCTCTTCCGCGCGGCGGCCGAGGCGTGGCGCTATGTGTAATCCCACGCTATGCTCTGCGCCGATGGCGATTTTCTCCATTCCCCGTCGATGGCGCGCGCCGGACTGAACCCTCCCAGTCAGCGAACGGACGCGCGCGCCATGATCCCGACCATTCTCGTCATCGATAACTACGACAGCTTCACCTACAACCTCGTCCACTATGTCGAGGACCTCGGCGTCGCCTGCGACGTCCGGCGCAATGACGCGCTCTCGGTCGCCCACATCCTCGCCCTCAAGCCCAAGGGCGTGCTCATCTCCCCCGGCCCGGGCCGGCCGCGCGACGCGGGCGTGTGCATCGAGCTGATCAAACAGGCGCCGGCCGACCTGCCGATCCTGGGCGTGTGCCTCGGCCATCAGGCCATCGGCGAAGCGTTCGGCGGCGAGGTGATAGCCGCCAAGGCGATCATGCACGGCAAGCTCTCCGAGATCCGCCACCGCGATCAGGGGCTGTTCAAAGGCCTGCCCTCGCCGATGACGGCGACGCGCTATCACAGCCTCGCCGTGCGCAAGGAGACGCTGCCGGAAGCGCTGCTCGTCGACGCGGAAACCACCGACGGCGAGATCATGGCGCTGCGCCATCGCACGCGGCCGATCTTCGGCGTGCAATTCCATCCCGAGAGCATCGCCAGCGAGCATGGCCACGCCCTGATCGGCGCGTTCCTTGATCAAGCAGGCGTGCGATGAGCGACCTCGCCGCCGACTTCGCCCGCATCCTCGACGGCGAAACCTCGTTCGAGGAGACCAAGGCCTTCCTCGTCCGCTCCATCGATTTGATGGGCGACGCCGCGGCGCTCGCCGCCGGCGCCCAAGCCCTCCGTGAACGGATGATCGCGGTCAGCGCGCCCGCCGGCGCCATCGACGTGTGCGGCACCGGGGGCGACGGCGCCCACACCCTCAACATCTCCACCGCCGTCGCCTTCGTCGTCGCCGGCGCGGGCGTGCCGGTCGCCAAGCACGGCAACCGCGCCATGAGCTCGAAGAGCGGCGCCGCCGACGTGCTCGAAGCGCTGGGCGTCAAGCTCACCGGCCATGTCCCGACGCTGGAGCGGTGCTTGCGCGAAGCCGGCGTCGCCTTCCTCTTCGCGCAGAACCACCATCCCGCGATGCGCCATGTCGCGGCGGCGCGGCGTGAACTGGGCGTGCGGACCATTTTCAATCTGCTCGGCCCGCTCGCGAACCCCGCGCGCGTGAAGCGCCAATTGGTCGGCGTGTTCAGCGCCGATTATCTGGCGCCGATCGCTGCGGCCCTGCGCGCCATCGGCGGCGAGCGCGCCATCGTCGTGCACGGCGCCGGCGGCCTGGACGAACTCTCCTTCATCGCCGGCGGCGCCAATCAGGCCGTCCTGCTCACCCAAGACGGCGCCGTCGCGCGCTTGGCGACGCCGGCGCCGAAGCCCACGGTCGAAGCGCACGCGCTGCGCGGGGGGAGCGCCGCCGAAAACGCCGCGGCGCTCGCACGCCTGCTCGACGGCGAAGGCGTTCTCGGCGCCTACGAAGACGCCGTCCTGCTCAACGCCGCCTTTGCGCTCCTCGCCGCCGACCGCGTCGCCGATTGGCGCGAAGGCTGGGCGCTGGCGGAGCAGAGTTTGCGCAGCGGCGCGGCGAAATCCGTGCTGCAAGCGCTCATCGCCAACACCGCAGCCGCGCCATGACTGACACGCTCTCCCGCATCGTCGCCTACAAGCGTGAGGAGGTCGCCGCGCGCAAGGCGCTCAGGCGCGATCTCGAAGCGCTGGCGAAGGCGCAATCCGCGCCGCGGGGATTCGCGCGCGCGATCGAGGCGGCGCAGGGCGTGGCGCTCATCGCCGAGATCAAGAAGGCCTCGCCGTCCAAAGGCCTCATCCGCGCCGATTTCGATCCCCCCGCGCTCGCGCGCGCCTACGCGGAAGGCGGGGCGAGGTGTCTTTCGGTGCTGACGGACGCGCCGAGCTTTCAGGGCGCGGATTCCTATCTGACGGCGGCGCGCGATGCGTGCGCGCTGCCCTGCCTGCGCAAGGACTTCATGGTCGATCCCTGGCAGATCGCCGAGAGCCGCGCGCTCGGCGCCGACGCGATTCTGGTGATCATGGCGTGCACGGACGATGCGCTCGCGCGCGATCTCGTCTCGGGGGCGCAACATTGGGGGATGGATGCGCTCGTCGAGACTCATGACGAAACCGAACTCGAGCGCGCGCTTGCGCTGCCGGCGCGCCTGATCGGCGTCAACAATCGTGATCTGCGGACGTTCGAGACGACGCTCGCCGTCACCGAGCGTTTGGCGCCGCGCGTGCCGGCGGATCGAATCCTCGTCGCGGAATCCGGCGTCCATGCGCCGGGCGACGTGGCGCGCGTGCGGCGCGCCGGCGCCCGCGCCGTGCTGGTCGGAGAATCCTTGATGCGTCAGCGCGATGTGGCGCAGGCCGCGCGCGCGCTCATGGCCGGGCCGCACTAAAGCGGCGAGCGCTTGACCTTTGCCGGGAACGGACATAGAACAAAGAGCAACGTTCACTCTTTGGACCGAAGCCGCCTCGTCCTGACGATCGATCGCGCGGACCACAAGGAAAGCGAGCGAAGCTCATGCTGACGTCGAAACAAAAAGAACTGCTGCTCTACATTCATGAGCGCATCAAGGAGACCGGCGTTTCGCCATCGTTCGACGAGATGAAGGAGGCGCTCGATCTCGCCTCCA
Source organism: Hydrogenophilaceae bacterium (assembly GCA_013389015.1). Classification (GTDB taxonomy): domain Bacteria; phylum Pseudomonadota; class Alphaproteobacteria; order Caulobacterales; family Aquidulcibacteraceae; genus CADEEL01. The sequence continues at coordinate 7,409 of JACAEE010000048.1, forward strand.
AGTCGGGCATTCATCGTCTCATCACCGCGCTCGAAGAGCGCGGCTTCCTGCGCCGCCTGCCCCATCGCGCCCGCGCGCTCGAGGTCTTGAAGCTTCCCGACGCGGTCACGCCCTCGGCGCCGCCGCGCGGGCGCGGCGCGTTCCGCCCCTCGGTCGTCCAGGCGCACGAAGCTCAGGCGGCGAACGCCGGCTACGAGATTCCGATTCTGGGCCGCATCGCCGCCGGCGCGCCGATCGAGGCGCTGCAAAACGAAATCGGCCGCGTCACCGCGCCGCCCGAGATGCTGGCGTCGGGCGAGCATTTCGCGCTCGAAGTGCGCGGCGATTCCATGATCCAGGCGGGCATTCTGGAAGGCGACGTCGTGGTCCTGCGCCGCGGCGAGACCGCCAATAACGGCGACATCGTCGTGGCCCTGATCGACGGCGAGGAAGCCACGCTCAAGCGCCTGCGCCGGCGCGGCAATTCGATCGCGCTCGAAGCCGCCAACCCAGCCTATGAGACGCGCATTTTCGGGCCCGATCGCGTGCAGATCCAAGGCCGGCTCGTGGCGCTGATGCGCAAGTACGCCTAAGGGGGCGTCCACGGCCGCCGGGCCGCCCCGCGCGCGCGGCGCAGGCGGACGAAACCTTCCTTCACATAAACGAACCCGCCGCCGCGGCGCGCGATATCGTCCGCGTCGATCACGGCTGCGGCGCGCGCGCGCAGGCCCGCCGGGGCGCGCAGCCGCGTGATCACGAGCGCGCCCTCAAGCCGAGAGTCGGCGAAGCCTGCGGCGGCCGTCACCACCGCGACGCGCGCGCCGCCGCGCAGAGGCAGGACGCACACGGCCGCTTCGGCGCAGCCTTCAGGCGGCGCAATCAGATTGAGCCGCGCCGGCGACAGCCCGGCCGCCGCGCCGATGCGGTCGCGCGCAAACGTCGATCGACCATAGGGCCGCAGGAGCGTCCAGGCGGCGTCTTCGCGCTGCGCGACGATCGCCCGGACTTCGCCGTCGAAGAGGAGAACGGGACGCTCCGCGAACGCATAGAGCGCGGCCGCGCCGGCGAACATCGGCGCACCCGCCCAGCGCAGCGCGCCGCGCCACAGACAAGCCCACATGATCGCGAACGCCGCCAGGATGAAGGCGGCGTCCGGCGGCTTGGGCAAGGCGCGCAGCGCCTCCGGCCGCTCGCCGAACGCGCGCGCGATGCCCACCATCAGGTCGCAGGCCGCCGCCAGAACCTGCAAGGCCGGCTCCGCCTGCCCGAACGGCGCGAGCGCGGCCGCCAAGGCCGCGGCCGGCGCCATCACGAAACTCACCAGCGGCGCAACCGCGAGGTTCGATGGCAATCCGTATACGGAGAATCTCTGGAAGTGATAGAGCGCGAACGGATCGGTGGCCAGGCCGGCCACGAAGCTGACCAGGAGCGCCCCGCCGATGGCCCGCCCGATCCCCTGCAGGCTCCCGACGATCGGCCCGGGCGTCGGCAGCGGCCAGGCCGCCTTGCGCGCCTTGTCCCAGGCCTCGAACACCGCGACCAAGGCGGCCGTGGCGGCAAACGACATCTGAAAGCCCGGCTCGAGCACCGAATCCGGCGTCGCCAGCACGATGATCAGCGCCGCGAGCGCGAGGCCGCGCATGGAGATCGCCGGCCGGTCGATGAGTTTCGCGCCCAGCGCCACCGCGGCCATCACATAAGCGCGCTGCGCCGGCACGCTCGCGCCTGAGATGAGCAGGTAGAAGGTGAGGGTCATGAGCGCGCCTGCTGCTGCGATCTTCTGCGCCGGCAGGCGCAGCGCGAGCGGCGCGATGAGGGCCGCCAGCGTCGCCAGCGCGGCGTAGACCACGCCGCCGGCGATGCTCATGTGCAGCCCCGACACCGACAAGATGTGGCCAAGCCCGGCGTTGAACAGCGCTTCATTGACGTCAGGCGGGATGTGGCTGCGGTCGCCCACGACCACGGACGCCGCGACCGCGCCGCCTGGTCCCGGCGAGGCCGCGTAAATCGCTTCCGACATATCGCTGCGCACCGCCGCGAGCCAAAGCCGCGCGCGATCCATCCACGCCGCCGGCGCGGGCAAGGCGATCGGCCTGCACCCGCCCAGGGTGAAGCCCGTCCCGCCCAGCCGCTCGAAATAGGCGCGGCGGGCGAAGTCGAAGAAGCCCGGCGCAAGCGGGCCCTCGGGCGGACGCAGGATCGCGCGGCAGCGTATGGCGCGTCCCGCGGAGAAGGCGCGCACGCCCGGCGTCGACACCCGCACGAAACGCGGCGGCTCGGCCACGCCCTCGATCCGATGAACCAGGAGACGCAAGCGCGTGCGCGGCTCGCCGGCCTCGACCGCATCGACCCAGCCTTCGACGATCACGGGGCCGAGCTGTGCTGAAAGCCGCGGGCTTGCGACATGGGCGGCGCGGATCTCAGCGGCGGCCGCGCCGAGCGCCGCGAACCCGCCCAGCAGGCACATGCCGGCCCCCACGCGCCGAAGCGCTTCCCAAACGTCGTTGCGCGCCCGTGTCGGCCAGGCGGCGATCAGAACGGCGGCGCCCGCCAGCGCGGCGAATCCGGCCAGGGCGAACCAGCGCGGGGGATCGGTCGGCGCCGCAAGCCAAGCCGCAGCGCCTGAGGCGGCCGCCGCCGGCAGCCACAGGATCCAGCGGTCGCGCTGCGCTGAAACGAGCCGAACGAGCGCGGCGAAGCCCAACGTGCGGGGCGACGCAGCGACGCGGCGCCAGCGCCTCCGCACTCCCCTCGCCCCGGCTGCGCCAATCATGGCGCCATCAGAGCCGTGGGCCCCATTCCCACGCAAGCGCCGGCGCGCGGCGCGGCCGCATGCGCGCGCCCGCGCGCCGTGCTAAGCGGTCCGCGAGTCCCTTTGGTTCGCCCAGCGCCCTCCTGATGAAAGTCGTCACCCGCTTTGCGCCGTCTCCGACCGGGTTCCTGCATATCGGCGGGGCGCGCACGGCCTTGTTCAACTGGCTGTTCGCGCGCCGCCACGGCGGCAAATACCTGCTGCGCATCGAAGACACCGATCGCGCCCGCTCCACCCAGGCCGCAATCGACGCCATCATCGAGGGCCTGGAATGGCTGGGCGTGACGCCGGACGAGCCGCCGATCTTCCAGTTCGCGCGCGCCGCGCGCCACGCCGAAATCGCCCACGCCATGATCGCGCGCGGAACCGCGTTCCGCTGCTACCTCACACCAGAGGAAGTCGAGGCGCGCCGCGCCGAAGCGCATGCGGAGGGCCGCGCGTTGCGCTCGCCCTATCGCACCGGCGAAGTGCCAGCGACCGACCTGCCCTTCGTTGTGCGCCTCAAGGCGCCGGACGAGGGGGAGATCGTCAATGACGATCTGATCCAGGGCCCCGTGCGCATCCGTGCGCGCGACATCGACGATCTCGTGCTGCTGCGCGCCGACGGCACGCCCACCTACATGCTCGCCGTCGTCGTGGACGATCACGACATGGGAATCACCCATGTCATCCGCGGCGACGACCACCTCACCAACGCCGCGCGCCAAATCGCGATCTACCGGGCGATGGGGTGGACGGCGCCCGCCTTCGCGCACGTCCCGCTGATCCACGGCGCCGACGGCGCCAAGCTCTCCAAACGCCATGGCGCGCTCGGCGCGGAGGCCTATCGCGACATGGGCTATCTGCCCGAAGCGCTCGCGGCCTACCTGATCCGCCTCGGCTGGAGCCCCGGCCACGACGACATCCTCACCAAGGAAGAGGCGGCGGCGATCTTCGATCTCGCCCGCGTCGTGAAATCGCCCGCGCGGCTCGATCTGGAGAAGCTCAACAGCGTCAATGCGCACTTCATCCGCGAGGCCGACGACGCCCGTTTGGCGGCGCTGACGCTCGACTACATCGCCGCGCACCGGGACTGGCCGCTCACCGCCGCCCACCGGCGCCAACTCGCCGCCGCCATCCCGATCCTGAAGCAGCGCAGCAAGACGATCGCGGAAATTGCTGACTTTTCCTTCTTTTTCATACGTCCGCGGCCCTTCGAACTTGACGCCGCAGCGCAAAAGGCCATGGATGCAGCCGCGTCCGAGCGCCTGGAGAGGCTCTTGCCCCGCCTCGCCGCTCAGACCGACTGGACCGCTCCTGCTCTTGCCGCCGCGCTCAAAGCGTTCGCCGAGGAAGAGGGGATCGGGCTGGGCAAGATCGGGCCGCCGCTGCGCGCGGCGTTGACCGGCGGGGCGCCGGCGCCTGATCTCGGCTGGACGCTTGAGATTCTGGGGCGCGAAGAAACGCTTGCCCGGCTGGCGGATCGGATCGGCGAACGATCCACGTGAAGGCGCAGCGCCCAGGCGCGCGCCTTGATGCGAATGTGGAGTGGAATGATGCAAAGCAAGCTGCGCGCGAAGCCTTCGGCCACGCTCACCGTCAACAACAAGCAGATCGAGCTGCCCGTCTATGAAGGCGTCGTCGGCCCCGATGTCGTCGATATCCGCAAGCTCTACGCCGAGAGCGGCGTCTTCACCTATGATCCGGGCTTTCAATCCACCGCCAGCGCGGAAAGCCAGATCACCTTCATCGACGGCGACGAGGGCGTGCTGCTCTATCGCGGCTATCCTATCGATCAGCTCGCCGAGCAGTCGAACTTCATCGAAGTCTGCTACCTGCTGCTGCACGGCGAATTGCCGAGCGCCGAGCAGTACAAGACGTTCGAAAAGGCGATCACCTACCACACCATGCTGCACGCGCAGTTCGATCGCTTCTTTGAAGGCTATCGCCGCGACGCCCACCCGATGGCGGTGATGGTCGGCACCGTGGGCGCGCTCGCCGCTTTCTATCACGACTCCACCGACATCGACGATCCGCGCCAGCGCACCGTCGCCAGCCACCGCATGATCGCGAAGATGCCGACGATCGCGGCGCGCGCCTACAAATACTCGATCGGCCAGCCGTTCATCAGCCCGCGCAACAATCTCGATTACGCGTCGAACTTCCTGCGCATGTGCTTCGCCGTGCCCGCGGAGGATTTCGTCGTCAACCCGGTGATGGCGCGCGCGCTCGACGTGTTCATGATCCTGCACGCCGATCACGAGCAGAACGCCTCGACCTCGACGGTGCGCCTGGCGGGATCCTCCGGCGCCAATCCCTTCGCCTGCATCGCCTCCGGGATCGCCTGTCTCTGGGGGCCCGCGCATGGCGGGGCGAACGAGGCCGCGCTCAAGATGCTCTATGAGATCGGCGATGTGAAAAACATCCCGGACTTCATCAGGCGCGTGAAGGATCCCAAGGACGACGTCCGCCTGATGGGCTTCGGCCATCGCGTCTACAAGAACTACGATCCGCGCGCCAAGGTGATGCAGAAGCTCTGCCACGCCGTGCTGAAGGAGGTCGGCGCAGAGGACGACCCGATGCTGAAGGTCGCCATGGAGCTTGAGAAGATCGCGCTCAATGACGAGTACTTCGTCAACCGCAAGCTCTATCCGAACATCGACTTCTATTCCGGCATCACGCTCAAGGCGATGGGCTTCCCGACCTCGATGTTCACCGTGCTCTTCGCGGTGGCGCGCACCGTGGGCTGGATCGCGCAATGGACCGAGATGATGGAGGATCCCTCGCAGAAGATCGGCCGGCCGCGTCAGATCTATACCGGCGCGCCGCGGCGCGATTTCGTGCCCATCGATAAGCGCTGACTCAACGCGCGCGCCCCGCGCGGGCGACGGCGAGCACCGCATCGGCCGCGATCTCCGCCGCCGGGCGTCCGCCGCGGCCCATGCGGTCGAGCGCCGCGTTCTGGCCCGCGATCTGGGCGGCGCGCGCGGACGGATCGGCGAGCAGCTTCGCGCCGGCCTCGGCGAGCGCCTCCGGCGACAGCCTCGTCTGAACGAACTCCTGCGCGATCTCTCTGTCGGCGGCGATGTTCAAGAGCGTGATGAAGCGCGGCTTGTAGAGCCTGAGCGCCCGGGCGGTGATGTAGGTGAAATAGCCCAGGCGGTAGGCGACGAGCATCGGCGCGCCCTGCAGGGCGACTTCCGTGGTCACCGTCCCCGACGTCGCGAGCACGAGGGTCGCGGCGGCGAACGCATCTTCCTTTTCCGCTTCCGGGACGATCAGCGCGTCGCTCGGCGCCTGCGCGCGCGCGGCCTCGGCGACGGCGTCGGCCGCGACCATGCCCAGACGAAGGCCTGGGAAGCGCGCCTTCAGCAGCGCTGCGGCGCCCCAAAGGTCGGGCCCTATGCGTCGAAGCTCCGCGCGCCTGCTGCCCGGCAGCACCAGCAAGAGCGGCGCATCGGCGAGCCCGTGGCGCGTGCGAAACGCCGCCCCATCGCCCAGCCGCGCGCGCCCGATCGCAGGATGGCCGCAGACGGTGCAGGCAAGCCCATAGGGCGCGTAATAGGGCGGCTCGAAATCATGGATGCAGATCAGATGATCGCAGACGGCCGCCAGCGTCTTCGCCCGCCCTGCCCGCATCGCCCACACCTGCGGGCCGATATATTTCACGATCGGAAGATCCGGCAGCGCCCGGCGCAGGCGCTGCGCCACGCGGATCGTGAACCCCCAGGAATCGATCAGCACCGCGGCGTCGGGCCGAAACGCGACGGCGGCCGCGGCGGCGTCGTCGGCGGCCTTGATCACGCGGCTATAGATCTTGAGCCCGTCGAACAATCCGAGCACGGACAAGCCCGAAACATCGACCTTGCTCGCCAGCCCCGCTTCGGCCATGCGCGCGCCGCCGACGCCGTCGAAGGCGATGTCGGGCTCGCGCGCTCTCAGGCTCCTGATCAGATCGGCGCCGAGCGCATCGCCGGACGCTTCCGCCGCAACGAGGAACACGCGCACGTCAGGCCAAGTCCGCGGCGGTGAATCCGTAGACGAAGACGCCCAACGCGTCCGCGCGCGCGATCACATCCTCGCGCCGCGCGATGAGCGCGCCGCCCGCTTCGATCGCCACGCCGGCCAATCCCGCGCGCGCCGCGCCTTCGATCGTGCGCACCCCGATGGTCGGCAGATCGACGCGCCGCTCCTGGTTCGGCTTGGGGCGCTTGAGCAGAACGCCGCGACGCGCGGCTTGCGAGCCGCGCACCTCCTCGGCCAGCATCGCCGTGCGCGCCAGCATGGCGTCCGTGCCCTCCTGCGCCTCGACCGCCAGCACCAAGCCGTCGCACACCACGATGGCCTGGCCGACGTCCCAGGCGTTGAGCGCGTCGGCCACGCGCGCGGCCTTGGCGATGTCGCGCAGCGCGCGTTCATCGGGCGCGTGGGCGCCGTAGGCGCCCGCCGTCGCGAGCAGCCCCTCGAACGCCGCCTCCGCGCCGATCACCGAGAGGCCGGCCTCCTCCAGCGACCCCACCAACACGCGCAAGAGCGCGTCATCGCCCTGGCGTGCAGCGTCCGCCAGCCGCGGCAGGAGCGTGAGCCCGTATTCGTCGAACTTCACCTGCGCGAGGTCGGGGCGGCGCACGATTCCGATCAGCGCGACCGCGTCGCAGCCGGCGGCCTTCATCGCCGCGATGCGCCCGCCCATTTCGCCGATATTGAACGTGGCGCCCGGGTAGGAATCGAGCGCAGGATCGGCGTAGTGCGCAATCCGCGCGATCCAGAAATCCGCGCCTTGCGCCGCAAGATGCGCGGCGAGCAGCACCGGCAATTCCCCGCCCCCGGCGATGATCGCAAGCTTGTTCCAGGCGGCCACGCTCAATCTCTCGGCATGCAGAGCGCGCGCCCGCCCTCCTCGCGGATGAAGCTGACGATCTCCATCACTTCGGGGCGATCCGCGTAGATCTCGGCCGCATCGTCGAGCCGTTCCTGGAAGGTGCCTTCCTCGGCGAAAAGCAGGCGATAGGCCGCGCGCAGATCGTGGATGAGCTCGCGCGAGAAATTGCGCCGCTTCATGCCCACCACATTGAGGCCGGCGAGGTGCGCGTGCACGCCGAACGCCGAACCATAGGGGATCACATCGGAGACGACGGCCGAAAGGCCGCCGATGAAGGCGTGGCGGCCGACGCGGCAATATTGATGCACGGCCGCGAGCCCGCCGATGATGACGTGTTCGGCGATGCGCACATGCCCGCCGAGCGTCGCGGCCTGCGCCATGATCACATGGTCGGCGACGATGCAATCGTGCGCGACGTGCGACTGGGCCATGAAGAAATTGTCCGAGCCGATCACGGTCCTGGAGCGCCCGCGGATCGTGCCGCGGTGCATCGAGCAGTGTTCGCGGAAGATGTTGCGGTCGCCGATGATCAGGTGCGTCTCTTCGCCCTTATAGGAGATGTCCTGCGCCGGCGTGCCAAGCGTGGCGTAGGGATAGGCGATGTTGTCTTCGCCCATGCTCACCCAGCGCTCGACATAGACATGGGCGACGAGCCTGGTGCGCGCGCCGATTCTGACATTGGGGCCGATGATGCAATAGGGCCCGATCTCGACGTCGGCGCCGATCTCGGCGCTTGGATCGACGATGGCGGTTGGGTGGATCATTCGCGGTCCGTCTTCATCGCGGCGAATTCGGCTTCGGCCGCGAGTTCGCCGTTCACCTCGGCGCGGCCCTTGAACTTGAAGATGTTGCGGCGGTGGAAGATCACCTCGACGGGGATCTCCAGCATGTCGCCGGGCCGGACGGGCTTGCGGAAGCGCGCCTTCTCGATGCCCATGAAGAAGATGAGGTGCTTGGAGATGTCGGCGTCGAGCGATTTCGACATCAGCAGCGCGCCCGCCTGCGCCATCGCCTCGATCTGCAGCACGCCCGGCATCACCGGCGCGCCGGGAAAGTGCCCGGGAAAGAACGGCTCGTTCACCGAGACGCACTTGATCGCGCGGATCGCGGTGAAGGGTTGATAGTCGCGCGCCCGATCGACCAGCAGGAACGGATAGCGGTGCGGGAGGCGCCGCAGCACCTCTTCGATCTCGATGACGGTGTCTTCAGCCATCGTCGTCCTTCTTTCCCGGCTGCTTCTCCTGCGCGCGCATTTTGAGCCACGCCGTCTCGCGCATCCAGGCGCGGATCGGACGGGCCGGATAGCCGCACCAGGTTTCGCCGGCGGGCACGTCTTGCAGCACCGCCGACCCGCCCGCAAGCACGGCGCCGTCCCCGATCGTCCTGTGGTCGGAGATTCCGACGCGCCCGGCGAGGGTGACGCCGTCGCCGATGCGCGTGGAGCCGGATATGCCGCCGAACGCCGCGATCAGGACGCGCCGCCCGATCCGGACGTTGTGTCCGACGTGGCAGAGGTTGTCGATCTTGGTCTCCTCGCCGATGACGGTGTCGTCGAAGACGCCGCGATCGACTGTCGAATTGGCGCCGATCGTCACCCGGTCCTGGATGATCACGCGCCCCAAGTGCGGCACGTCCACCAGCCCGGCCGCGTCGCCGGCCACGCCGAAGCCCGCCTCCCCGATCACCGCGCCGGCGAGGATGTGCACGTCATCGCCGATCAGCGCGAAGGAGATCGCCGCGCGCGCCCCGATGCGCGTGCGCCTGCCGATCGCCACGCCCGGCCCGATGACCGCATGGGCGCCGATGAGCGCGTCCGCCCCGATCTGCGCGCCTGGCCCGATCACTGCTCCAGGCGCCACGCGCGCGCCGGGCTCGATCTCCGCGCTCGGATCGATCGCGGGGCCTTCCGCC
>JACAEE010000123.1 GCA_013389015.1 Hydrogenophilaceae bacterium
CCGGCGAGCAGATAGCGCGGCGCCGGGGTCTCGGCGCCGGCGACGGCCAGGCGCAGCAGGCGCGCATGGGCGCGTCCCTCGTTGACCAGTTCAGCGCCGTTCTCGCCGGTGCGGATGACGAGATCGGGCGCCGCGCCGTGCGGCGTGACGAACGCCGGCAGCGAGAATTGCAGCTGCACGCGCAGCCCGCCTGCGCGCTCTTGCGGCGGCGCGATTTCGCGCAGGACGAGCCGATAGGCCCGTTCGGCGCCGGCGTTCCCGGGCGGCGCGCCGATGCGCACGATCTGCTCCGCGCCGGGTGCGATGGCGAACACGCTGGGCGCGACGACGACGTCGGCGGCGGCGCTGAGGACATCGCGCCCCTCCTCCTGGCGCCAAGCATAGACCATCGCCTCGAATGCGGTCTCGCCCGCGCGCCAATTGCGCACGCGCACCGCGGCAAGCCCGCTCTCTGGAGGGACCGCCACCAGGATCGGCGAAACCTGCACGCCCGAGGGCTGGGCTGCAGCGGGGGACGCCGCCAAAGCGAGCCCGATCGCCAGCGCGGCAAGCGCCCGCATTCAGTAGGACACCGTGACGGTGACGGTGTCGGCGTAAGCGCCGGCGGGCGCGGTCTGCGCGGTCGGCGCGCGGCCATAGACGGTGAGCGTCTGCTGCGTTCCCGAGCCGGTTCCCGCGACCGTATCGACGCCGCTCGTCTCGCCCCAGAGCGTCGTGCGCGCGGCGTCCTGATAGAGGCTGTAGACGAGCGTATTGGCGCCGCTCGTCATCCGCCGCGCAGCGATGGTCGCGCCTGCGCCCGTTCCTTCATCGAGCGCGACCACATAGGCCGCCCCGTTCGTGCAGGTGATCTCAAGAGTCGTTGAAGCGTCGACCGGCGCGCCCGAAACCGGATCGTAGTTGAGAAAGTTGAGATCATTGGCCGCGACATCGCAACTCGCCACCACGGTCGCGGTGACCGCCATGGCGTCGGTGTCCGTGCCCGCGCGCGCCGGCGCGCAGAGCGCGTAGGCCGCGCTTAGCAGCGCCGCCGCGGCCGCCCCCTCGCGAACGCCGTTAGATCGCCGCCTGCGCCGTCGCATGCTTAAACCTTAGATTGTATTCTAGCCGACGCTCGCCCAAAACGGCTAAGGTTGGATTAACGCAGGACGATCAGGCCGCGCCGCGCGCGGCGTCGCGCTTGCGCAGATGCTTGGCCGCGTACATCGCCTCGTCCGCCCGCGCGAGCGCGATTTCGGGATCCTCAAGCCCGGCGAAGCCATGCACGCCGATCGAGGCCGTCACGCGGTGCGTGACGCCTGCATGCGTCGCGGGCTGCGCTTCGAACGCGCGCATCAGCGCCTCGGCCTTGCGATGGGCGTCCTCAAGGCTCGCGTGCTGGAGGATCACGCCGAACTCGTCGCCGCCGATGCGCCCGACCACGTCGCTTTCCCGGACCTGGGCGTGGAGCAGCCGCGCGACATGAATGAGGACGGCGTCGCCGGCGGCATGGCCGAAGCCGTCGTTCACAGCCTTGAAGCCGTCGAGATCAATGAACAGCACCGCAGCGGGCGTGCCGTAGCGCTCGGCGTAGCTCATCGCTTGGTGCAGCGCGCGCATGAACGCACGCCGGTTCCCCGCCTGGGTCAGCGGATCGCGATCGGCCAAGGCTTCCGCCTCAGCGAGCCGTGCGGCGAGCCGCGCGTTTTCCTCAAGCAGCGCGTCGAACGCGGCGCGCACCGCCGGCTTGAGCGCCTTGCGCCGCAGCCCGAACCGGGCGCGGAGCGGATCAAGGGGCTTGGCCGCCCGTGATTTTGCGCCGCCGAACATCGTGCCGTCGAGAAACGGCCGCGGCGGTTACGAGTCCTTTAACCGAATTTGGCCGTGCATTGGTAAGCCATGATTTTATGGACTAAATTATTCCGCGCCGACTCTTGACACGGCCTTGCCGGCGCCGGCGCGGCGCCTATAGTGCGCGCTCTTTTTCAGAAGTCGCGATTCGTTTTGGCTGAAACCGCCGCCCCGCTCGTGGGCCTTGTCATGGGCTCCGCCTCCGATTGGGAGACGCTAGAGCACGCCGCCAAGATGCTCGCCCAGCTCGGCGTTCCCTACGAGGCGCGCATCGTCTCCGCCCACCGCACGCCCGAGCGGATGATGGACTACGCCAAGACCGCGGCGGCGCGCGGGCTCAAGGTGATCATCGCCGGCGCCGGCGGCGCGGCGCATTTGCCCGGCATGATCGCGTCGCTGACGACGCTGCCCGTGCTCGGCGTGCCGGTGCGCGCGACCGCGCTCAATGGCGTCGATTCCCTGCTTTCGATCGTGCAGATGCCCAAGGGCGTGCCGGTCGGCACGCTGGCTGTCGGCGAGGCGGGCGCCGCCAACGCCGCCCTGCTCGCCGTCTCGATCCTTGCCTTGAGCGATTCCGCGCTCGCCGGCCGCCTCGCCGCCTTTCGCGCCGAACAGACCGCGAGCGTGGGCGAAGCGCCGCCGGGCGCATGAGCGCGCCGACCGCGCCCGGCGCCGCCATCGGGATTCTCGGCGGCGGACAGCTCGGCCGCATGCTGGCGCACGCCGCCGAACAGCTGGGCTTCGACGTTCACATCTACACCGACGAGGAAGACAGCCCCGCCGCGCGCGTGGCCGCGCGCGCCGTCGTCGCCGACTATCACGATCACGCCGCGCTCGCCGCCTTCGCCCGCGACGTCGCCGTCGTCACCACGGAATTCGAGAATGTGCCCGCCGACGCCGCCGCTGCGCTCATCGCTGCGGGCGCGGTGGTGCATCCCAATCCGCGCGCGCTCGCGATCGCGCAGGACCGCCTGGAGGAGAAGCGCTTTTTCGCCGCCAACGGGCTCACGCCCGCGCCCTTCGCGCCGGTGGAGACGCTGGACGAACTGCGCGCGGCGCTGGCTTTGATCGGATGTCCCGCGATCCTCAAGACGCGGCGCCTGGGCTATGACGGCCGCGGTCAGGCGCGCCTGGAGAGCGATCGCGCGCTCGAATACGCGTTCGCAGCGTTCAATGGCGCCCCGCTCATTTTGGAGGGCTTCTGCCGCTTCGAGCGCGAAGTCTCGATCATCGCCGCACGCGCCGCGGACGGCGCTTTCGCCGCCTACGATCTCTGCGAGAACGAGCACCGCGGCGGCGTGCTCGCGCGCACCAACGTCCCGGCGCGCTGCGATCCGGCGATCCATGTGGAGGCCGCCGCCGAGGCGCGCCGGCTGATGGACGCGCTCGACTATGTCGGCGTGCTGACGATCGAGTTCTTCCTGATGCCGGGCGGGACGCTCATCGCCAACGAAATGGCGCCGCGCGTGCACAATAGCGGACACTGGACGATCGAGGCCGCGCTCACCTCGCAATTCGAGCAACACATCCGCGCCATCGCCGGCTGGCCGCTCGGCGCCACGGCGCGCCTCTGCGACGCCGAGATGGAGAATCTGATCGGCGAGGACGCCGCCCGCTGGGCCGCGCTCGCCGCCGATCCGACCGCGCGCCTCCACCTCTACGGCAAGCGCGAAGCCCGCGCCGGCCGCAAGATGGGCCACGTCACGCGCCTGAAGCGCTGAGCCTCAGCTCTTCGAGCTGAACTTCTCCTCCCGCGCCGCAAACAGCCACGCGCCGATGATGTAGATCACGGGCAGGAACGTCAGCATCACCCAGAACACCCGCGCCGGCCCGTTGGCGAACCAGAGCGCCGCGAGCGCCCCCACCAACATCCAGAACGCGATCGCCGCCGCGGCGATCGGCGCGGTGCGTTCGACATAGTCGTCCGCCGCGTGCTCGCGCAGATGCGCGAAGCTCATCCAGACATTGATGGGCCAAAGAAGCGACGAGACGATCCTCACGCCTTGCATGAGCGCCTCCAACACAAGAAGAAACACATATAGCACATCGTGCGACGAACGGCGCGCCGAAGCGGAGATTCTGGACGAAATTTGAACTTCGCGCCGCTAGTGCGGCGGCAGATCGAACACGATGACGACGGCGGGCGCGCCGCCTTCGTTCCGCCACCAATGCGAAAGCGGCGCATTCTCACTCACGGCCGCCCCCGCGGCGTAGACGAGGCCCACCGCGCAGGAATCGCGATATTCAGTCATGGTCCCGCTTGCGACATAGCCGCCGCCGGGGCGCGTCGAATGCTCGTGCAGGCCGATCACGCCGCCCGGCGCAACCGTGAGCCGGCGTATGCGGAAGCCGCGCGCTGCGATCCCGTAGTGCGGCGCGAGGTCATAAGAAACCAACGTTTCGCTTTCCACGCCGCTGCTCTCGCGCGGCCCGTCCTGGTGGAAGCCCGCGCCGGCCTGTTCGGGCGGGCACCCCGCCCACGCCGGCGCCGCGAGCGCGAACGCCAGGATCGCGGCGCGCAGCATCTCAGCCGCCATAGCGGAGGCGTGCGATGAACCCGACCGCATCCTCCGCCATCTCGCCGAGCGGCTTCAGCCGCTTGGCCTTGAACGTCTCGAACTGCATGACGTTTTCGATCCGCGCATCGAGAAAGGCGAACGTCGCCGCCGCGTCGGGATCGTCGTCGCTGAACCAGCGCGCATAGGTGCTGGCCAGCACGCCGGCGAGGATCGCGCGCTTGGAATAATAGTTTCCATCCGTGGACGGATCATTGAGCGCGCGCCAGATCCGATCCGCGGTGCGCCAAAGGATGCGCGCGGCTTCGCCCGGCCGCGCCGCCAGCGCCCGGCTCATCGCCTTGGCCGCCTCCTTGAACGGGAATTGCGCCCTGAGCCGCGCGACGACCGCGGCGCGAACCTTGTCGCGGATGCGCATCGCCGCGAGATCGAGCGCGGCGAGCTCTGCCAGCATCACCTGGTCGGCCCGCTCGGCGAACGCGTCCATGAGGTCGATCGCGCCGCGCGGCGCCGCCAGCATCGCCTCGCCTTGGGACAGCTTGGCCGCTTGCGCCGCGGCGTCGACGGCGCGGCGCGTCCATCCCATCTCGCCCGCGATGGGCGCGATGGCGTCGAGCAATTGGTCTCTGAACCGGTCCGAAGGCGCGCGCGTCATGGGCGCGAGTGTAGGCCTGCTTGCCCGCCGCCTCAATGCGACGCGGCCGCTCTGCGCCGCACGATGAAGCTGTAGCCCAGCCAGAAGAGCCAGAAATAGGCGCCCGCCGCCACGATCATCGCGACGCCCAGCGTCGCGAACGCGCCGTGCGCGCCGGGGTTCGCCAACATCGCCGACGGCGCCATGCCCGCTCCCGCGAGCGCGCCGATGAACGACGCCGCCATCAGCGCGCCGAACGCGACCGCTGCGACGCCCCAGATCCGCTTGGCCTCGCCCCATGCCGCGCGCGGCGTCGCCGCATAGACGCTTGCCGCCAGCGCCGCGATCATCAGCGCGACCTCCGCGCGGCCGCTGATCTTGAGCGCGTGCGTCAGCCACATTTCGGCGAGGATCGCCCCGGCGGTGGCGAACACATAGGTCCAGTAGCGCGCCGATGTCATAGCGACCTCGTCAGAGCATCTTCGTCCATGCCGGGGGCCCCTGCTCCTCCGCAGTGGGCTGCGGCGCGACCCGTGGCAGGTTGAACCAGAAGCCGGCGAGCCCGATCACCGCGCCGAACCCCAAGCCGCGCGCGAGCATGTTCGCTTCGTTGTCGGCGCCGACCATGAGCAGCCTGGCGTAGGCGTTGGGATCGGAAGAATGCGAAAGCTGCGCCGCCTGCACGGCGCTCGCGGCGCCGAGGACCATGAATCCCAGAGCTGCGCCCACGATGATCGACGCCATCGCTGCGCCCGCCGTGGCCGCGATCCGCAGCCTTTGCCCGCGCCGGGCTTGCGGCGTCACGCAATAGGTCGCGCCAAGCATCGCCCCGGCGGCGAGCACGAGCGCGGACGGCGCAGGCAGGCGCGCCCAGCACGCTGCGAGACCGAGGCCCGCCGCGCCCCAGTTCGCGCATGCATAAAGGACGAAAGTCTGTGACCGCCCCACCCGACGCCCCCGAAATGCGCCGGTTCGTTGCAGTGTCGACCGCGCGCTTTCCGAAAGGCGTAACAGGCCAGCCCTAACGCCGGGTTGGCGCGCGCCTCATTTTCCGCCGGATCGGCGCCGCCTCGCGCCGCGCCGCCTGGACTTTGGCGGGCGCCCGGGCTATCTCCGCGCCAAGTCGGCGGCGCCACAAGCGCCGCCCGCATTGCTTTGCGCCGGCGGCTCTACTGGTCCGCCGGCCCAACCAGGAGGACGTGTCATCGTTCAGATTTTCGTTCGCGACAACAATGTCGACCAGGCCCTGAAGGCGCTGAAGAAGAAGATGCAGCGGGAAGGCACTTTCCGCGAGATGAAGCGCCGCAATCATTACGAAAAGCCCTCTGAAAAGCGCGCCCGCGAACAGGCCGAAGCCGTTCGCCGCGCCCGCAAGCTGGCCCGCAAGCGCGCCCAGCGCGAAGGCCTGCTGCCCCGCAAGTGACGCCCTGGCGGCCGTCGCTGTGACTAGAGTGGCTTTAGTCACAGTCGGGAGCTGGATCGGCGCCTAGTCTGGCTGTGTCGCACCTACCGCGACGCCAGACTGGAGCCTCCCCCATGTCCCGCACCAGGTCCGCCTTCATCGCCATCATCGCCGCGGCCGGCTTCGCCGCGCTCTGGGCCGCGCCCGCCAGCGCCAGCAACAACGCGCCACGCCAGGCGCCGGTCGAGGCCGTGGTCGCCGCCTGTGACCGCATGGCGGCGGAAAACCCAGGCAGCTGCGATTACAGCATTCAAGGCAATGCGCTGGTCGGCTGCACCTCCGGCGGCACGTGTTTCACCTGTCCCGCCGATGGCAGCCGCACCTGCACCGTGACGCCGGCCCGCGCCTCGCCGGCCACACGCCTGGCCAACAGCGGCCGGTTCGCCGGCTCGTTCGCCCGGCGCTGACCTCCCATGACGGCGGCCGCGCGCACGAGCGGCCGCCGAGCCTCAAGCGCCGTCGATCTCCCTCATCGCCTCGGCCGGATAGGGCCGCTGCAGCGCGACCGCCGCCGCCTCCGGCGCCGACAGCCAATCGTCCCAATGCGCGCGCGCCAGGATCACCGGCATCGCCCGCGCGTGGATCGGCGCGATCAGCGCATTGGGTTCGCAGGTCAGCAGCGCATAGAGGCGCTGCGTTTCTGGCGGCGGCGCGAACAGATCGCTCTGCGCCGCCGCCGGCGTGAACGGCCGCCAGATGCCGGCGAACGCGAACAGCGGCTCATCCTCGCCGAGCGCGAACCAGTGCATCCGCTTGGGCCGCGCGTCGGTCCATTCGGTGAAGGCCGTCGCCACCACCAGGCAGCGCCATTCCGGCTTCAGCCACCCGCGCCAATAGGGCGAGGCGAGATTGCGCACATTCGTCACCGGCCGCTTGCCGAGATTGGGCGGCGGCGGAAAGCCCCACTTCATCGCCTGCCAGCACGGCGCCCCATCCTTCAGCCGCACCACGGGCGCCAGCCGGTTCGGGTAGATGTCCTGCGGCAGCTCGCTGACCTCGTCGAAGCCGTACCAGTCCCGCTCCGCGCCGGTCTTTCTCAGATCGCTTCGATAATAATTGCACATCGGCGCAAACATGCGATTGCGCAGCGCCCTCTCCAACCCCCAAGTTTGCGCCCAGGGAGAAGACATCGAGGCCGATCGCGTCAGCGCCCCAAGGCCGCCCAGGACCTCGAACTGAGAGACACCGCGCCGCCTTCGCGCTAGGCTGAACGCCAAGGCGAGAGCGATGGCGGTGATCCGATACCTCCTGTGTCTGTGCGCGGCCATGCTTGTCGCGGGTTGCGCGACGACGGCGCGGAATGACCGCACCTGGCTGCCCTATCTCGCGCACACCGCGCAGGTCGCGCGCGCGCCGGACGGCTTCGCCGTCACTCCGGTGATCGATTGGAGCTACAACGCCGACGGGCCCACGCAGCAATCCCGCACCATCGCCGCCTTCGCCTTCCGCGATTTGCGCAATGTCTGGTTCGTGCTCGAGCCGCAGCCGGGCTCGAACCTCGCGGCGCACACATTCCTCCTCTTCGAGTTCGCCGGCGATCGCCTGCTCGGCCTGACGATCGAGGCGCGGCGCGAGGCGGACGAAGCCTATTCGGTCTGGCGCGGCCTCTGGAACGCCTATGAGCTCTCTTATGTGTGGGCGAGCGCGCGTGATTTGCTCACCCGCCGCGCCGTCTATCTCCGCCACGAGACGTTCGTCTATCCGCTGGCGCTCACCGATGAACAGGAGCTGACCTTGCTCTCACGCCTGCTCGAGCGCACGCGCAGGCTGGAAGCCGAACCGCGCTTCTACAACACGCTCTTCTCCAATTGCACCAACGAGCTCGCCAAGGCCACGAGCCTGCCCTGGCATCATTCCTTCGTGTTCACCGGCGCGAGCGACGACCACCTCTTCCGCCGCGGCCTCATCCCCGGCGCGAGCTTCGAGGACGCCCACGCCCGCGCCGACCTGACCGATTTCATCCGTACCCTGAACGATCGTCCGCCGGCCGAATTCGACGCCGCGCTGCTGGCGGAGCTGCGCCGGCGGCAGGACTGACGCCTCCTCCCTGTCGTCGGCTCGATTCGAACGCGATCCCCCGCCCCGGGGGCGGGGGTAGGGGGAGGGGGCGATCAGGAAAAAGCGCAGCCGGTTGTGTTTTCTCCTGCACGCCCCCCATCCCTACCCTTCCCCCAAGGGGGAAGGGTTTCGGCGTTGTGAGGACCGCTCACAAAAGGGGGAAACGAACGGATCCAGCGCGCCAAGTAGACGCGCCCTCGTGCTTCGGTAATCCAATCGGCGCGCCTCGACGATGGGGTCTCCGTCGCGGTTCAGGCGCGCCAAAACAAACCAATCATGCGTTCTTCGCCATCAGCCCGCCGTCGACAGGGATCACGGCGCCGGTGATGTAGCTCGCGGCCGGCATGCAGAGGCTGACGATGATGTGCGCCACCTCTTCCGGCCGCCCATAGCGCCCGAGCGCCGTGCGCCGTTTGGCGAAGATGGCCTTGTGCTCGTCGGGGATGCTCGCGGTCATGCCGGTGGCGATCGGCCCGGGACAGATGCAGTTCGCGGTGATCCCCTCGCGGCCGAGATCGACGGCCATCGCGCGCGTCAGCCCCGTAACGCCCGTCTTCGCCGCGACATAGGCGCTGTCGAGCGGGGTCGCGCCCAGGCCCTCGGTGGACGCGATATTGACGATGCGCGGCGATTTCGATCGGCGCAGGAACGGCAGCGCTGCGCGCACGATGCGCTGATGCGCCGTGAGGCAGACGGCGATCATCTCGTCCCAGTGCGCGTCATAGCCCTCCGCATCGAGCGGCATGAACCGTCCGATCCCGGCATTGTTGATCACGCAATCGAGCCCGCTGAAATGCTCCGCCGCTTCGTTGATCACCCGCTTGATCGCGTCGTGATCGCCGACATCGAGCCGCCAGGCGCGCGCATTGGCGCCGATCTCCGCCGCCACCGCCTGCGCGCCCTCGCCGTTATAATCCGTGACCGCGACCTTGGCGCCTTCGCTGGCGAAGATCCGCGCCGCCGCCCGCCCCATGCCCGAGGCGGCGCCGGTGATGAAGACGGATAGTCCGGATACGGAACGAGACGGATCGCTCATGGACGGCTCCAGCGGTTCGGGAGGCGCTGAGCCTTCTCCGGCGCCGGCGCGCCGTCAAGGCGCCGGTGCGGCGCCCCCCCTTGCCAAACGCTGGGGCCGGCAATACTTAGGCGTATGCCTAACCAATCGGACGCCCTCGATCGGATGTTCCAGGCGCTGGCGGACCCGAGCCGCCGCGCCGTCGTGCAGCGGCTCACGCGCGGGCCCGCCTCCGTCAGCGAGCTCGCCAAGCCGCTGGCGATGGCGCTGCCCTCGGTGCTGCAGCACCTCGCCATGCTGGAGGCGAGCGGCCTCATCCGCTCCGAGAAGATCGGGCGCGTGCGCACCTGCAGCCTCGAACCGAAGGCGCTGCGGATGGTGGAGCACTGGGTGCAGGCGCGCCGCGCCGCATGGGAGCGGCGCCTCGATCGCCTCGGCGCGTATCTCGAAACCGAAGAAGACTGAGGAGAAGACTTTATGAGCATCGATCATGCCAGCTTCACCATCATCCGCGACTACAAGGCCAAGCCCGCGCGCGTGTTCGCAGCGCATGCGCGCGAGGACGCCAAGCGCACATGGTTCGTCGACGCCGAGGGCTGGGAGACCGCCGAATACAGTCTCGATTTCCGCCCCCACGGCTGGGAGATCTGGCGCGGCCGTTATCAGGGCGGGCCGGAGATCCGCAACAACACGCTCTATCTCGACATCGTCGAGAACGCGCGGATCATCCTCGCCTATGAGATGTTCGCAGGCGATGCGCGGCTCTCCGCTTCGCTCTTGACGATCACGTTTGCGGCGCACGGCGGCGGCACGCGGCTGACGCTTACCGAACAGGGCGCCTATCTCGACGGCGGCGACGGCGCGAGAAACCGCGAGATCGGCTCGCGCGAATTGCTGGAGGCGCTGGCGAAAGCGGTGGATGGCTGAGGCGCTTCGCCGATGTCACTGCTGGTGGAGGCCTGTGCGAACGCAACCCTTCCCCCTTGGGGGTAGGGTAGGGATGGGGGGCAAGAAGAGGCGCACACCGTTTCGCTCTATTCTGCTCGCCCCCTACCTTCGCACCGAGGAGGCGGGAACGAACAATCCAGCCGCACGCCAAATCATGCTATCGGGCCGCGCATGGAAGCGACTCTCTTCGTTCTCGGTCTCATCGGCGCCGGCGTATTTGCAGCGTCCGGCGCGGTCGTCGCCAATGAGGAGCGCTTCGATCTGATCGGCGCAGTGTTTCTCTCCGTGGTGGCGGGCCTCGGCGGCGGCACGATCGTCGATCTCGTCAGCGGCGTGGAGCCGGTGCGCTGGGTCGCTGATTCGACGCCGCTGTGGATCGCGATCGGCGCGGGCGTGGCCGCGTTCCTGACCGCGCGCAGCGCGCGGCTGCCGGAGAAGACGCTGAACTGGCTCGATGCGGCGGGCCTCGCGCTCTTCACCGCCGAAGGCATGGAGCGGCTGATCGGCCTCGGGATCAATCCGGCGACGGCGGTGTTTCTCGCCAGCATCGGCGCGTCGGGCGGCGGCATCCTGCGCGACACGCTCGCCAACCGCCAGCCGCTGATTTTTTCTCCGCAGACGGAGCTTTACGTCACCGCGGCGCTCGCGGGCGGCGTCGCCTATCTCGCCGCCGACGCGCTGGGCGCAGGCGGCCGCTGGCCGATGCTGACCGCGCTCGCCGTCACCTTCGCGGTGCGCGCCGCGGGCATCGTGTTCAAACTGCGCCTGATCGGCGGGCGCGGGCGGTGAGAATCATGCCTGCAACCGCTGTCCGAACCGTATGCGATGTCCGTCGATCGTGACGAAAGGCGCGGATCTGATCATGAGGACTCCTCATCGGGCCAGCGGTCGCGGCGCAATCCCGCGCGCTATGCATGACGCGATGGATGTAGATCACATCGTCAACGACGTCATAGGCGAGAATGTACGGCGCCCGTGGGACCGACTTCTCCCGAAGGCCGGGCATCCTTCCCGGCCGGCCGGTGTCGCGCTTCGCCAGTCCCGCAGCGGCGGCCTCAACGGCGCTGCTCCGTGACCCACGCTTCGAACTCGGCGTCCGTCGGGCGAATGCGCTCTGGGCCGTCGATCTTCGCGATTTCGATCATGTCGCCTATGGCGGCCGCGGCGAGCGCCTCCACGGTCTCGCCCTCCTCGGCCGCCAGACGCGCCAGCGCCTCCGCCGTTTCCTTGTTCAGCGTCACCGTGAGCGTCGCGTCGTCAGCCATAGCGCTCAACCTAACACGCA
Organism: Hydrogenophilaceae bacterium; assembly: GCA_013389015.1. GTDB lineage: Bacteria > Pseudomonadota > Alphaproteobacteria > Caulobacterales > Aquidulcibacteraceae > CADEEL01. The sequence goes on from JACAEE010000123.1 coordinate 11,749, forward strand.
AGCGGCTTTCTTTGAAAGCGGGCTACCCCTCCCCGCCCTCGAACAACCCCGCTTGATCCAGCCCGCGCCGCGGCGCGATCTTGCCCAGGCGTTCGTACGCGCGCGGCGCAGCCATCCGCCCGCGCGGCGTGCGCATGACGAAGCCTTGCTGCATCAGGTAAGGCTCGATCACGTCTTCGATCGCGTCGCGCGCTTCGCTCAACGCCGCCGCCAGCGTGTCGACGCCGACGGGGCCGCCGGAATAGGTCTCCACCAGCGCCTGCAGATAGCGGCGATCGAGCATATCGAGCCCGTCGGCATCCACATCGAGCCGCCTCAGCGCCGCGTCCGCGAGCCGCGCATCGATCGCCCCGCCCGCGGCGTCGGAGAAATCCCGTACGCGCCTGAGCAGCCGCACCGCCACCCGCGGCGTGCCGCGCGCGCGCTTGGCGATCTCGATGGCGCCTTCGTCCGTAAGCGGAGCATTGAGCTTTTCGCCCGCCCGCCGCACGATCGTGCGCAGATCCTCCGGCCCGTAGAAATCGAGCCGCACCGGAATCCCGAACCGGTCGCGCAGCGGCGTGCCCAAGAGCCCCGCCCGCGTCGTCGCGCCCACCAGCGTGAACGGCGCGATGTCGATGCGCACGCTGCGCGCGCTCGGCCCTTCGCCGATGATCAGGTCGATGTGGTAATCCTCCATCGCCGGATAGAGGATTTCCTCCACCGCCGGCGCCAGGCGATGGATCTCGTCGATGAAGAGCACGTCGCGCGGTTCGAGATTGGTGAGCAGCGCCGCGAGATCGCCCGCGCGCGCGATCACCGGCCCGCTGGTGGCGCGAAAGCCGACGCCCAGCTCGCGCGCGAGGATCTGAGCCAGCGTCGTCTTGCCCAGGCCCGGCGGGCCGAACAGCAGCACATGATCGAGCGCCTCGCCGCGCCCGCGCGCGGCCTCCACGAACACCTTGAGGTTCGCCTTCGCCGCCGGCTGGCCGATGAATTCATCGAAGCCTTGCGGACGCAGGGCCCGGTCCGCGCCCTCGCCGGGCATGCGGTCGCCAGTCACAAGACGCGCGGAATCAGCCATCGGCTAGCCCTAGCGCGATTCGGTTCACGCATCGTTCCCGACGCGCGCCGCGAGCCACTGCCCCGCGATCAGCGTCTTGGCGTCCGCGCACGCCGGCAGCGCGTCGAGGAACGCGCTCACGCTCACCCACACGCGCGCCACGTCCTCGCCGTGATCGACGCCGCGCGCGTCGGGGTCGACGAGATCGGCGGAGCGGATCGGGGCGTAGAACAGATGAATGCGCTCGGTGGAATAGCCCGGACTGGCGAATACGGCCGCGATCGGCTCGAGCGTCGGCGCGCGCACGCCGCCCGCCTCCATCAACTCGCGGCGGATGCAGGCCTCCGGCGCCTCGCCCTTCTCCACCACGCCCGCCACGATCTCGCGCAGCCAGCCGGCGCCGCCGCAATCATAGACCGGCGCGCGAAACACTTCGGCCAGGAGCACCGCGTCGCGGTCGAGGTCGTGCACCAGCGCCGCGGCGGCGTCGGCCCGGCGCACGATTTCGCGCGCGACCGCCTCCATCATCGAGCCGTCGCCGCGCGGCACGTCGAGCACGCGGAGCACGATCTTGAGCGCGCCGTCATGCACCGTCTTCTTCTTCCGTTCGACGACGGCCTTGCGCGATTTCCTCGCGCCCGCGGCGCGTTTTGCGCCCTTCGCCTTGGCCAAATGCCTCTCCCCGATCGCCTAGCGCGATGTCTCCCGTAGCGCCGCGCGGATGAGTTCGCCCGTCGGCGGCTCATCTTTGAAGGTCTTCGCCGCGGCCGCCACCGCGCGCGCCGCGCTGGCTTGATCGATGCCCAGATTCACCAGCGCCGAGACCGCTTCGCTGCGCACCCCCGCGCCGCCGCCGTCATTGGCCGCGCGCGCGATCGAAGATGCGGCCGGCGCAAGCGCGCCATGGGAGAGGAACCCGCGCGGCGCCGCCTTGCCCGCCATTTCCTGGACGATCCGCGCCGCCAGCTTCGGCCCCACCCCGTTCGCCCGCGCGATCGCGGCGCGGTCCTCCAGCGCGATGGCGTCCGCCAGCTCGGTCGGCGACAGCACGTCGAGGATCGCCAGCGCCACCTTGGCCCCGACGCCCGGCGCTGATTGCAGGTGCACGAACCAGCCGCGCTCTTCCTCGGAGAGGAAACCGAACAGCTTGATCGCGTCCTCGCGGACATGGGTTTCGACATAGAGCGTGACCGCCTCGCCGACGGCCAGCCGCCCCAGCGTGCGCGCCCCGGCCTGGGCCACATAGCCCACGCCATTGACCTCGATCAGGGCCGCGTCCTCTCCGATCGCGGCCACCATGCCCTTCAGAAGTCCGATCATCGACGTTCTATGCGCGGATTCGCGCCCCGCCGCCCCCCGGCCCGGACCAAACGGGCGCGGCGCGCAGCGGACGTGGCGGCGCGCGGCGTTAACCAGAAATATTCCGCCCTGCGCCTGCCGGCGCCCCCTTGCCAGCCTGCGACGGACGGGTGACGATCCTCTCCCCGACGGCCGAAGGCTGCGGGCCATAGCGGCTTATGTCCGCGGGCAAGGCCGCTCCACAACAGGAGGAGACGAATGGCCGCCCGCAAGACGGAAAGCACACGCGCCATCGCGGTCGTCGGCCCGACGGGGTCGGGCAAAACCACGCTTGTACATGCGCTCAGCGCCATCGCCGGCGAAGGCGATGGACGTCCCGCGGAAGCGCCGGGGCAATCGGTCGAGATCGCGTTTCACGCGCTCACGTTCATGGATGACCGCTACGCGCTCATCGATACGCCGGGCGCGGTCGATTTCGCGGCGGAGATGGATTTTGCGCTGCCGGGCGTCGATCTCGCGCTTGTGGTGGCCGACGCCGATCCGAACAAGGCGGCGCTGCTCACGCCTTTTCTCAAAGAGCTCGAACGGCTCGGCGTGCCGCGGGCGCTCTTCGTCAACAAGATCGACCAGGCGCACGGGCGCGTGCGCGATCTCCTGGAAGCCTTCCAGCCCGCGAGCGCTGCGCCGCTGGTGGCGCGCCAGATTCCGATCTGGAAGGACGAGCACGTCTCCGGCTTCGTCGATCTCGCGCTCGAACGCGCCTTCATCTATCAGCAGGGCCAGCCCTCCAAGCGCATCGACATCCCGGCCGATCTCGCCGAGCGCGAGGCGGAGGCGCGCTTCCATATGCTCGAACAGCTCGCCGACTATGACGACGCGCTGATGGAGCAATTGCTGTCGGACGTGACGCCCTCGCAGGACGCGGTGTTCGCCGATCTCGTGAAGGAGACCAGGGACGGGCTGATCGTGCCGGTGTTCTTCGGCAGCGCCGGGCAGAGCTTCGGGCTCCGCCGGCTGCTGAAGGCGCTGCGCCATGATACGCCGGCGCCCGCGGCGGCGGCCGCGCGGTTGGGCGTGGAGGGCCTCGGCGCCTACGTGATGAAGGTCTCGCACGCGGGGCAGGCCGGCAAGCTCGCCTATGCGCGCGTGTTCGGCGCCGCCCTCGCCGACGGCGCGGACTTCGCGCTCAAGGACGGCTCGCGCGGGCGCGCCGGCGCGCTCTTCGCGGTCAACGGCGCGCAGACCAAGAAGATCGCGCAGGCCAGCGAAGGCGACGTCATCGCCATCGGCAAGATCGAGACCGCGGCGGCCGGCGACGTGCTCGCGACCGGCCCGGCCGCGCAAACGGCGAAGATCGCGCCCTTGAAGCGCTTTCCCGTCTACCAGATCGCGATCGCCACCAAGGACCGGAAGGACGACGTGCGCCTCTCCGGCGCGCTCTCGAAGCTCTCCGAAGAGGATTGCGGCCTCGAAGTGCTGCACGATCAGGACTCGCACGAGATCGTGCTCCTGGGGCAAGGCGAACCGCACCTGCGCGTGACCCTCGACCGGCTGAAGAAGCGCTTCAATGTCGATGTCGCGACCGCGCGGCCGACGACGCCCTACAAGGAATCGATCCGCAAGAGCATCACCCAAAAAGGCCGGCACAAGAAACAGACCGGCGGGCACGGCCAGTTCGGCGATTGCGTCATCGAAGTGAAGCCGCTCGCGCGTGGCGAAGGCTTCCAGTTCGTCGATTCGATCACCGGGGGCGCGATCCCGCGGCAATGGATTCCGGCGGTGGAGGACGGCGTGCGCGACGCCATGGAGAAGGGGCCGCTGGGCTTTCCGGTGGTGGACGTCGCGGTCAATCTGATCGACGGATCGTATCACACCGTGGATTCATCCGAGCTTGCGTTCCGCACGGCGGGAAGGATCGCGATGAGCGAGGCGCTGGCGGCGTGCGATCCGGTGCTCTTGGAGCCGATCGAGAAGCTCACGATCTACACGCCTTCTTCCGGCACGCCGCGGATCAATTCGATCGTGTCCTCGCGCAACGGACAGATCCTCGGCTTCGAAGGCCGCGAAGGCTGGCCGGGCTGGGACAAGATCGAGGTCTATCTTCCGCATGCGGAGCGTCAGGACTTCATCATCGAGCTGCGCTCGATGACGCAGGGCCTGGCCACCTTCGAAGCGCAGTTCGACCACATGGTCGAAGTCACCGGCCGGCGCGCGGAGGACGTGACCAAGAAGAAGAGCGCGGCTTAGCGCTCTTCTCTTCATCGATGGCCTCCCCCTTGCCGTTGGAAGCGCCCCCGACCCTGGGGGCGGGGGTAGGGGGAGGGGGCGATCAGAATGAAGCGCAGCCGCTTGCGTGCGATCCTGCACGCCCCCCCATCCCTACCCTTCCCCCAAGAGGGAAGGGATGCGCGTGGCTTGTAGAAGTCCCGCATTGCGGAGCGGAGGCGCGCGCTAATCGTCGCCGTCGTGCTTCTTGAAGCCGATATAGATGCGCGCGTTGACGGATTTGCCCAATGCCTCCATCGCTTCCAGTTCGCGCAGGTGCTTGGCGCAGGCTTGTGCGGCGGCTTCGCGTTCGTGCGGCGCAGTCTCGACCACCGGCGCCTCGGCGAACAATCCGCTGAACGGCCCCGGCAACTTTGCGCCGGGACCGCCTGCAAATCTCCGGGCTCGGCCGGCGAAAAGTCAATTCACACAGCGCGCGAAGCGGACTAGCTCGGCGGCATGGACGTGGACGCCATCATCGTCGGCGCGGGCGTGGTCGGCCTCGCCTGCGCGCGGTCGCTCGCACAGGCGGGGCGCAGCGTCGTGGTGCTCGAGAAAGAGACGCGGATCGGCCAGGGCGTCTCCTCGCGCAACTCCGAAGTCATTCACGCGGGGCTGCACTATGCGCCGGGATCGCTGAAGGCGCGGCTGTGCGTGGCCGGGCGGCGGGCGCTCTGTGACTATCTGCCCGCGCGCGGCGTCGCGCACGAGCGCTGCGGCAAGCTGATCGTGGCGACCAGCGAAGCGGAGATCGCCGCGCTCGAAGCGCTGATGGCGCGCGGGATCGCGAACGGCGTCGGCGGCTTGCGCATGCTCACAAGCGCCGAGGCGCGCGCGAGAGAGCCGCAGATCGCCTGCGCGGCCGCGATCCACTCGCCGGACAGCGGGATCCTGGAGGCGCACGGCCTCATGCTCGCGCTGCAAGGCGAGATCGAAGATGCAGGCGGCGCGATCGCGCTGGCTGCGCCCTTTGCGGGCGCCGTGCGCGAAGCCGGCGGCTGGCGCGTGCGCGTCGGCGGCGAGGCGGCGACGACGCTGCTCAGCGAGCGATTGATCATCGCCGCCGGCCTCGGCGCGCAGGCCTGCGCGCGGGCGGTCGAAGGATTCGCCGCCGCGCTCATCCCCAAACTGCATTACGGCAAAGGCAACTACTTTGCGCTGACGGGACCCGCGCCGTTCCGCATGCTGATCTATCCCGCGCCCGCGCCCGGTTCGCTCGGCCTGCACTACAAGCGCGATCTCGGCGGGCGCGCGCATTTCGGACCCGATCTCGAATTCGTCGAGACGGAGGACTATGCCGTGAACGAGGCGCGCGCGCCGCTGTTCTATGAGTTCGCGCGCCGCTTCTGGCCGGGGCTGAAGGACGGCGCGCTTTCTCCCGACTATGCCGGCATCCGCCCGAAACTGCACGGGCCCGGCGAGGCCCAAGGCGATTTCATCATCGCCGGCGAAGAAACGCACGGCCTCCGCAATCTCGTCGCCCTGTTCGGGATCGAGAGCCCCGGGCTCACCTGTTCGCTGGCGCTCGGCGATCATGTCGCGGCGTTGCTGGAGGAACGTGCATGAGCTGGCGGCGCGGCGGCGTGATCTACCAGATCTATCCACGCTCGTTCGCGGATTCCTCCGGCGACGGCGTGGGCGACCTCAAGGGCGTCACGGAGAAGCTCTCCTACGTCGCCGATCTCGGCGTCGATGCGATCTGGCTCTCGCCCTTCTTCACCTCGCCGATGAAGGATTACGGCTACGACGTCTCGGACTATCGCGGCGTCGATCCGTTGTTTGGAACGCTCGGCGATTTCGATGCGCTGCTGCAACGCGCGCACGATCTCAAGCTCAAAGTGATCATCGACCAGGTCTATTCGCACACGTCCGACGAACACGCCTGGTTCAAGGAGAGCCGCGCCTCGCGCGATAATCCGAAAGCGGATTGGTACGTCTGGGCCGACGCCAAGCCCGACGGGACGCCGCCCAACAACTGGCAGGCGATGTTCGGCGGCTGCGCTTGGGAATGGGATTCCAGGCGGCGGCAATATTACCTGCACAATTTCCTGGCCGAGCAGCCGGATCTCAATGTGCGCAATCCCGCGGTGCAGGAGGCGCTTCTCGACGTCGCGCGGTTCTGGCTCGGCCGCGGCGTCGACGGATTCCGCCTGGACGTGGTGAACTTCTACATCCACGACGCGCAGCTGCGCGACAATCCCGCGCTTCCGTTCAAGAACGTTCCGGCGCGGCCGCATCAATTCCAGCGCCACCTCTATGACCGCTCGCAGCCGGAGACGCTGGCCTTCGTAGAAAAGCTCCGCACGCTGACGGATTCCTATGGCGGGTTCCTCGTCGGCGAGATCGAGGACGAGGCGCCGCTGAAGCGCCAGATCGAATACACCAGCGGCGAAAACCGCCTGCACACCGCCTATTCGTTCTTCCTCCTGCGCCAGCGCCGCGCCGCGCCGGACATCTTCGTCGAGGCGATGGAGAGCTTCGCGAACGCCGACGCCTGGCCGAGCTGGGCGCTCTCCAATCACGACGTGCCGCGTTTTCCCACGCGCCTGTGCGGCGACGACGAAGACCGCGCGCGCTGCGTGATCGCGATCCTGCTGTGCCTGCGCGGCGAGATTTTTCTCTATCAGGGCGACGAACTCGGCCTGCCGGACGCGCACGTGCCGTTCGAGAAGCTGAAGGATCCCGAGGCGATCCGGTTCTGGCCGGCGGGGATCGGGCGCGACGGCGCGCGCACGCCGATGCCGTGGACGAAGGACGGCGGCTTCTCCACGGCCGAGCCATGGCTGCCGCTCGATCCGCGCCACCTCGCGCGCAACGCCGCCGACCAGCGCGCCGATCCCGGCTCGATGCTCGCCTTCGTGCGCAGCCTCATCGCGCTGCGCCGCGAGAGCCCAGCTCTGCGCGAAGGCGCATGGGCGCGGCAGGCCGCGCCGGCGGGGATTCTTGCATTCGAGCGCGTCGCGCCAGGCGAAACAATCTATTGCGCGTTCAATCTGGGCGATGCGGCCGCCACGCTCGCCGCCCCGCCCTACCCGCCGAGGCGGCTCTGGCGGGGGCGGCTCGCCGCGGACGCGTTCACTCTCGACCCCTGCGGCGGCGCGATTTTCGCGAGCGCCGGCGACGCCGGCTAATCGCTTGGCGCCTGCCGCGGAGAGGAGCAAAGAAGGCCGGTTGTTTTGAAGAGGGGGATCACGATGGCGCGGCTCACCCGCCCGGCGCGGCTTTATTTTGGCGTGGCGTTTTGCGCCGTCATGGCGCTTTCGGGCTGCGCGGCGATGCCCTGGAGCGGCCCCTCCGCCGCCGAGCGGGCGGCCGCCTGCGCCACGAGGACGTTCTCGGTCTATTTCGAGCCGGAGAGTGCAGCGCTTTCCCCTGACGCACAGGCGATCATCCGCCAGGGCGTCGCCCCCGTCGCCGCCTGCGAAGACGCCGGGGGCGAGCTCGTGCGCGCCACCGTCAGGGCTTATCCGGACGAGGCCATGCTCGACGGGGCGGAGGCCACGCGGCTGGTCTACGCCCGCACCGAAGCCGTCGTCGCGGCTCTGGTCAGCGCCGGGCTGTCGCCGACGCAGGTCGTCGGCTTCGACCACCGCAGCGCGCCGACGGCGGTGATGTCGATCATGCGCCGGCAGGCCGAAGTGACGCTGGAAATGCAGTAGCCTCCGGAATTCGCCGGTAGCGCGAACCGTCACATCCGCCGCCCCCAGAGGGCGTGATGTGATGGGCGTGTGACGGCCGGATCGGTTGCAATTCCCGCGTCAGGGGAAACGTCACACAGGCCGCCCCTGCAAACGCCGCTTATGACAGCCCGGTCGCATCGGCGTCACAATGAGACGCCTCTGTGACGGATCCGACGCGCGCAATGTGACGGCGTTGTCGCGCGATCAACACCAGCGGCGCCGAGCGTCACACGGCCGACACCGGCCTCCATTAGCGAGTCTCCGCCTTGGACTTCGCGTCTCGGGAGATTCGCCCATGCCGCAGCAACTCACGCTCCAGTTCGACGGCGCAAGGCCCGAGCGGGCGCATCTGCAGAGCGAGGCGGGAGAGCATGCCGCCGTCGACTGGCCCAAACTGCTGCACAGCCTCCGCTGGCATCTCGGGCTTTCGCAGGGGGCGTTCAGCGCGCGCTACCGGCTGCCCGCCGAAGAGGTCGCCGCGATCGAGGCCGGGATCGCCGCGCCGTGCCCGGTCGTCGCCGCCTATCTGACGATCATTGCGCGCGCGCCGGCGCTGGTGGCGCGCGTCTGCGCACGATCCTGATGGCGGCCGAGATCGAGCGCAAGTTCCTGGTCGCCGGCGAAAGCTGGCGAACGCACGCCGATTCCGGCGCGCGCATCCGGCAGGGCTATATCGCGCGCGGCGGCGCGGCGAGCGTTCGGGTTCGGATCATCGGCGCGGACGCCTTCGTGACGATCAAGAGCGCCAATCCGGGCCTGGTGCGCGCCGAGTTCGAATATCCCATTCCGATCGCTGACGCTGAACGCCTGTTGGCGGAGGCGTGCGCCCCGCCGCTGATCGAGAAGACGCGCCACGCCGTCATGGTGGGGTCTCGCGCGTGGAGCGTGGACGTGTTTGAAGGCGCGCTCGCCGGGCTGATGATCGCCGAAGTCGAACTTGGCGCGGCGGACGAAGTCGTCGAGATACCGCTGTGGGCCGGGCGCGAAGTCACCCACGATCCGCGCTATCGCAATGAAGCGCTCGGCGCGGGGGATTCCATCGACACGCCTTAGCCCGCTTGGCAAAGCGTCACACGCGACTAATAGGGAGCGCCTCAAGCGGGAGGGCCCCATGCGCGTCTTGATCGTCACACTTGCGTTTCTGGGGCTCGCGGCGTGCTCGTCGCAGCCGGCCACGGAGGCGCGCGCGCCGGCGCCGCCGGCGATCGACATCGTCGCCCCGCCAGGGGCGGGCGCCGGCGTGGCGTTGCCGAGCGGCGCGCTGACGACGATCATGTTCGGCTCGTGCCACACCGCTGAGCGGCCGATCCCGATCCTGCGCACGATCGCGCAGGCGCGTCCGGATTTGTTCGTCTATCTCGGCGACAATGTGTACGGCGACACGCACGGCGACATGAGCCTGCCGGAGCTGCGCGCGCAGTATGCGTTGCTCGCCGCGCATCCGGATTTCCAGGCGCTGCGCACGAGCGTTCCGATGATCGCCACCTGGGACGATCACGATTTCGGGCTCAACGACGCAGGCGGCGAGTTCGAGGCCAAGGCGCTCGCCAAGACCCTGTTTGAAGAATTCTGGGGCACGGGCGCACGCACCGGGAGCCGCGACGGCGTCTATGATTCCTATGTGTTCGGGCCGGAAGGCCGGCGCGTGCAGATCATTCTTCTCGACACGCGCTACGGCCGCACGCCGCTCACCCGCCTGCCCCAGCCCAGCGATCGAGGACGCTACGCGCGCAGCACGGATCCCGCCCAGCGCATGCTGTCCGAGGCGCAATGGGCGTGGCTGGCGGAAGAACTGCGCAGACCCGCCGAGATCCGGATCATCGCTTCCTCCATCCAGGTGCTGGCGGACGGACACGATTGGGAGGCCTGGGAGACTCTGCCCCTCGAACAGGCGCGGCTCTACGAGACGATCCGGACCTCGGGCGCGCGCGGCGTGGTGTTCGTCTCCGGCGACCGGCACGTCGCCGGGCTCTACGCTGAAGACGGGCGGCTCAGCCACCGCGCCTATGAGCTGACCGCCTCCTCGCTCAATCTGAGCTTCCGGGAAACGTCTGACGAGCGCAGTTCAAACCAGCTCGGCGATCTCTACGCGCCGGTGAATTTCGGGACGATGCGGATCGATTGGGCCGGCCGGCGGTTGACGCTCGAGGTGAACGACCTCGAAGGCCGGGCGGTGCGCGAGCAGGCGATCGCCTTCGCCGATCTCGGGCTCTGACGTCGGCCTTTCCTTGCGGACGCGTAAGACTGTGACCCGATGTGTGTCCGCCGCGCCATGGCGACGCCCTGTCGCAACGCCCAGGGTCGGGTGTCATCGATCCTTCACAAAAGCTTTAATGAAAGGTTGAGGAGCCCGGATACGCCACCCGCGCACCGGGGCGGGGTATTGTCTCCCCTCGCCTTTGGGTCTGGGGGTTTTCCACATGAAGCTGAATTTTCTCGCTCGCGGCGCAGCGCTGACTGCGCTCTCCACCGCCGCGCTCTCCGGCCTCGCGTTCGGCCAGGAAACGACGTCCGCCGTCCGCGGCGAGGTCACGGACGCCGGCGGCGCGCCGATCGCGGGCGCTGAGGTCACCATCACCCACGTGCCGACCGGCGCGACCTCGGTGGAAACCACAGGCCCCTCGGGCATCTTCGACTTGCGCGGCCTGCGCGTCGGGGGCCCCTACACGATCGAAGTCGAAGCGCCGGACTACCAGGGCGAGCGTGTGGAGAACGTGTTCCTCACGCTCGGCGCGCCCTACCGCATCGTCGTCGACCTTGATCCTTCGGAAGAAGAGATCGTCGTCGTGGCCATGCCGACGGCGGTGACCGACGTGGTCGGCACCGCCACCGTGCTTTCGCGCGACGACATCGACGGCGCGGTCTCCGTCACCCGAGACATCCGCGACCTCGCCCGGCGCGACCCGCTCGTCTCGCAGCATGTCGGCGGCAACAATGGCGGCATTTCGATCGCCGGCTCCAATCCGCGCACCAACCGCATCACCATCGACGGCGTGCAGGCGCAGGACGATTTCGGCCTCAACACCGGCGGCCTGCCGACGCGCCGCGGCCCGGTCTCGCTCGATTCGGTGCGTCAGTTCTCGGTCGAGGCGGCGCCGTTCGACGTCGAGAACGGCGACTTTCTCGGCGGCGCGATCAATGTCGTGCTGCGCGAGGGCGGCAACGATTTCGAAGGCTCGGCGTTCGTCAACTACCTGAACGAAGGCCTTGTCGGCACGCGCATCGACGGGCGGCGCGTCACCACGCCGATCACCCAGGACAATTGGGGCGGCACGTTCCGCGGCCCTATCATCCCGAACACGCTGTTCTTCGCGCTCTCCTACGAGACCTATGAGTCCGCGGATCCGACCTCCACCGGCCCCGCCGGCGCCGGCTTCGCCTCCACCATCACCGGCCCCACCGGCGCGCCCATGACCCAGGCGCAGATCGACGCCGTCACCAACGTGTTCGCCAACACCTACGGCTCGACCTTTCCGTTCGGCGAGATCACCAACTCCAAGCCGATCACGGATGAAAAATACACCGCGCGGCTCGACTGGGACATCACCGACGATCATCGCGCCTCGTTCACCTATCGCAGCTCGGAATCGGGGATTATCCAGCGCACGAACCTCTCCAGCACCAGCGCCGGCCTCGACAGCCAGTGGTATCTCACCGGCGAGGACGACGAGACCTACTCGCTGCAGGTGAACTCGGACTGGACGAGCAATTTCTCCACCGAACTGCGCGTCTCGATGCGCGACTATACGCGGTTGCAGGAGCCGCCGGCCGGCCAGAACTTCGCCGATATCCGCGTGTGCTCGACGCAAACGACGGCGGTGGACACCGGAACCGTCAGCCCGCACCTCAATTGTCGCCTTGGCAACACGACGGTCGCGAGCGTGCGCTTCGGTCCCGACCAGTTCCGTCACGCGAACTATCTCGTCACCGGCAACGACCAGGTGCAGTTCTCCGGCGAGTACCAGCTCGGCCGCCACCTCTTCAAGGCAGGCGTCCAGTGGCAGAACACCGACATCTACAACATCTTCCTGCCGAACAGCGACGGGACCTACTATTTCGACTCCATCGACAATTTCGCCGCCGGGCTCGCCAGCCAGCTGATCTATCGCAACGCGATCTCCGGCGATCCCAATGATGCGGCCGGGATCTTCGACTACGACGTCTACACGCTGTTCGTGCAGGACAGCTGGGACGTCACCACCGATCTGACGCTGAATTACGGGCTGCGCTGGGACACCTACTCGGTGAACGCCGCGCCGGCGCTCAATCCGAACTTCTCAGCCCGCTATCCAGGCCGCACGAACCAGGAGACCTATGACGGGCGCGACGTGCTCATGCCGCGCGTCTCGTTCACCTACGACGCAACGGACGATCTGCGCATCAGCGGCGGCGTCGGCCTCTTCTCCGGCGGCCTGCCGGATGTGTTTTTGTCGAACGTGTTCTCCAACACCGGCATCATCGACAACACCCTGCAGTTCGAACGCCTGGCCACCGGCGTGCTCACCGAAACGACCGGCGCGGTGAATTGTGCGGGAACCACCCCGATCTATGGCGGCTTCACCGGCCAGCAGGTCTGCTCTGATGCGCTCAACGTGCCGGTGAACCCGACGTTCGGGACTTCGATCCCCGCGTCGGTGCAGGCGGCGCTTGGCGGAACCACCGCCTCGCCCACGTCGGAAACCAACATCATCTCCCCGGACTTCGAGATCCCGTCCGACTGGAAGGCGAACATCTCTCTCGGTTGGGACGTCGCCGAAGGCTGGCGGCTTGGCTTCGACGCGGTGGGCATCCGCACCAACGAAGGTCTCGCCTTCCGCGACATCCGCGCCGTGCCGCTGATCGTCAACGGCGTGCAGGCGCTGACGCCCGACGGGCGCATCCGCTACAACGGCCTGTCGAGCGCGCAAGTCGCGGCGGCGACCGGCGCCGGCCTCACGATCACCGGCGCCAATCCGGGCTCCAACCGCGACATTGAAGCGTTCAATCCCGGCGAGCAGACCACGAGCTTCGCGGCCTCGCTCTCGGTCTCCAAGGAATGGAGCCCCAATCTTACGACCTGGGTCGCCTATGGCGTTCAGGACTTCGAGGAATACTCGGCCTCCGCACGATTCAGTTCGACGGCGAACTCGCTCTATAGCGGCCAGTTCGCCGCGCTCGACCCGAACACGGCGACCGTCGGGCGCAGCCAGGAGGAGATCGAGGAGAACTTCAAGTTCGGCGTCGATTGGCGCCGCGCCTTCGTCGGCGAATTGGAGACGCGCTTCTCGCTCTTCGGCGAAATCCGCTCAGGGCGTCCTGTGACGTTCACGATGAGCGACAGCGCCTCGGGGCGTGGCGCTGTGTTCGGCGTCAATCGCGTGAGCGGCGGGCGCCAGCTCTCCCAACTCGCCTATATCCCGGACCTGACCTCGCCGACCTCCGATCCGCTCGTCGCGTATAGCGGCACGGCCTATGCCGATCTCGTCAGCGTCGTGCAGCGGTTCAACATCCCGACCGGCGGGATCGTGCCGCGCGGCTCGTTCCGCAACCCGGACGTCGAGCAGGTCGATTTGCAGATCAGTCAGGACATCCCGGCCCTGTTTCAGGGCAATCGCGCGCGGCTCACCTTCGACATCGCCAACGTCCTGAACCTCCTCAATGACGAGTGGGGCGTCGTGGAGGAATTCCCGGAGGACGTGCGCCTCTTCAACGTGGCGTGCGCGGATGCGAGCGGGGTCGCCTCCAATCTTGGCGCGGTCACGTGCCAGCGTTACCTGATCAGCAGCGTGAACACCACGCAGACGAGTTCGCTGACGACGGACGAAAGCCGCTGGGTGATCCAGATCGGCCTGCGCTACGAGTTCTGAGTCCCACAGCAAACGCAGCGCCATCGAGGGCGGCGCTCCATGCGCCGCCCTTTTTCTTGGCGCGCCTTTTTTGGGGCGCGCAGGCGCCGCGACGTAGACCCCATCGCCGAGGCGCGCCGATTGGATTATCGGCGCGCGAGGCGCGTCTTCTGTAAGCTAGGGCTTGTTGCGATCAGCCAGGATCACCTTCCCTCATTCCGGCCGCAGCGTTGCGGAGCAACGCGGAGAGCCGGAACCCAGAAGATCGTCGAGCGCCGCGCCTTCGCCGCTGGGTTCCGGGCCTTCCCCTCGCTTTCGCGAGGGCTCGCACGGAATGAGGGAGGAGAGAATGAATCCGTTTGATCGCCACGCGCTCTGGGACCGCGGGCTTCCGGCCCGCATTCTTGGCGCGTACGAGGATAGATTCGCCGCTATCCGACGGGGCGCCGCGCGGGCCTATGCTTGGCGCGTGCACATCGTCACCCTGCCCCTCGCCCAAACCGATCTCCAGCGCGCGATGAAGCGCGCGGAGATCGCCGTACTACAAGGCGCGGCGATGCTGACGGCGCTGTTCGGAAGCGGACCGATCGCGCGGGCGCTCAAGGCCGTGATTGTGGCGCTGTTGCGCGCGCACGCCGCCGACGTGCGAAACGTCATCTATCTGCAGACGTGGCTCATCATGCAGCCGCGGCGGCGACGGCGGGCGACCACGCATCCGTGCGCGGCGCCGCCC
>JACAEE010000094.1 GCA_013389015.1 Hydrogenophilaceae bacterium
GGCGAGGATGGCGCCGGCCGTCAGCCCCGCGGCGGCGAGGATGGCGCCGGCGAGCAGGATATTGCGTCGCGACAACAGGCTCATGGGCTCTTCTCCGTGAGATGCGGTTGATCGTTCGCGAGACTGACCAGCAAATCGGCGCTTGGCGCTTGCGGCAGGATGCGCGGCGCCGCTTCGCCGGGGACGTAGAACAGATAGAGCGGAATGCCAGCGCGTTGATGGCGTTCAAGCTCCGCCGCGATCGCGTCATCGCGGTTCGTCCAGTCCGCCTTGAGCGCGACGACGCCGCCGCGCGCGAACGCGTCCGCCACGCGCGCGTTTGCGAACACCAGCGACTCGTTCACTTGGCACTGCACGCACCATGCGGCGGTGAAGTTCACGAACACCGGCCGCCCTTCCGCCTGAAGCGCCTGGACGCGTTCCACGCTCCACGGCTCGTACGCAAGCCCGCCGCTCTGCGCAGGCGCATCGGAGCTCTTCGCCTGCACGCGCGTCAGCGGCTGCCAGAGCGCCGCGCCGAGCGCGAGGAAGAGCGCGACGGCAAGGACGTTCCACACCCGCCCCCAGCGCGCCGTCAGCGCAAGGAAGCCGAGCGCTGTCGCCAGGATCATGAGCGCCAGCACGCCCGTCGGCCCTGTCTGCACGGCGAGCACCCAGGCGAGCCACACCGCGGCCCCGAACATCGCGAACGCGAGCACTTGCCGGAATCGGATCATCCACGCTCCAGGCTTGGGGATGATCCGCCGCAGCGGCGGCCAGAACGAGAGAGCCGCAAGCGGCGCAGCGAACCCGAGCGCCAGCGCCAAGAAGATCGCCAGCGTCGCCGGCGCCGGCGCCGCGAGCGCAAAGCCGATCGCGCCCGCCATGAAGGGCCCCGTGCATGGCGAAGCGGCGACCACCGCCAACGCGCCGGTGAAGAACGCGCCGGCGTCGCCGCCGCGCGCGGCGAGCGTTTGGCCCAATCCCTCCCCGCCGCCGATTTCGAACACGCCGACGAAATTGAGCCCGATCGCGAAAAACAAAAGCGCCAGCGACGCCGTCAGCCACGGCGCTTGCAGCTGGAACGCCCAGCCTGCCGCCTCGCCCGCCGAACGCAGCGCCATCAGCACGCCGGCGAGCAGCAGGAACGTCGTGACCACGCCGGCGAGATAGAACAGGCCGTCCCGGCGCGCCCGCCCGTTGTGCGCGCCTTGCGCCAGCGCCACGCCCTTGATCGCCAGCACCGGCAGCACGCACGGGAAGAAGTTGAGGATGAGCCCGCCGAGGAAGGCCAGCGCGATCATGAGCGGCAGTCCGGCGAGATCCACGCTCGGCGCAGGTCTCGCCTCCGCGATCGTCTGCTGCGCATCGCCCGCCGTCTCGGCGGCCGCATTCGCGAGCATCGCGCCCGGCTGCGCCTCGATCGCGTAGGCGCGCCGCGTCCAGCGGCCGTTCTCCTCCGCCTCGAACGCGATGACGCCCGCGAGCGGCGCGCGTCCGAGCGGACCAGCAAAGCCTGGCTGCAACGACACGGACACGCCGCCTGGCCCGTAGCGACCCGCCTGATCGGCGTTGTGCACGATCGCGTCGCGCTCGAACGGGAAGAACGCCAGATCGCGCACGCGTCCCGCGATCGGCGTAGCGACGCTGAGCACGCCGCCGCCGCCGTCCCCCGCGGTGAAGCGCGCCTCGGCGCCGGGCTGCGGCAGCGCCGCCTCCGCCTCCGCGATCCGATCCGCCCACGTCGCATCGTCGCGTCCTGCGCCCGCCGTCTCCAGCGTCAGCGCGAGATCGCCTTCCTCGGCGATGCAGATGTCGGAGCAAACGAGATAATAAAGATGCGCGCGCAGCGTCACGGGCTGGCCGACAGCCAGCGAACGCGGCGCCGTGATCTCGATCGGAAAGAAGACCTCGCCCTCGTGGACGAACGTCATCACCGGGCCGACGCCGTGGCGCCGCGGCGCGGGATGCTGCGGTTCTCCGGCAGCGAAGCCCGGCGGCAGCGTCCAGGTCAGCTTGAGCGGCTCGCCGCTGTCGCCGGAATTGATCCAATAGCTGTGCCAGCCCTCCGCGGGCCGCTGGCGCAGCGCGATCGTGAACCGCTCCCCCGGCGCAATCACGGCGCGCGAGGACACAAGCTCGCTCTCCATCTGCGGCGTGCGCAGGACGTCCGCGCCGGCCGGCGCGGCCGCCGCGGCGAACGCCAGCGCCAGCGCCGCCAGCCCCCAAGTGCGAAGCAAACTCATCGCCGCATCTTACGCATACGCGCCGGCCGGGTTGCACGGCCTTTCGTCACGCCTGTCGGGCCGGGCCCCGCCCTTCGCGCCGGCCTGTACAAGTTGTAAGCTCTCGGAACGAATGGCGGACGGCCTGGATTGATTGGGCGGACCATGCGCGGCCAGACTTGGAACTTCGACGACATCCCGCTCGGCTATGTGCATGTGTTCGGCGCGGCGCCCCTCACCGCCGAGGACATCGCGCTCTTCCACGCCCGCTTCAGCCCGCCCCTGCCGCTGACCGCCGACCAGCCCGAGCGCGCCGCCAAGCCCGCGGCGCAGGCCCACATCTATGCGCTGTGGTCCCGCATGCTGTGGGAGGAGACGAAGGACTGGCCGGTTCTTGCCCGCCTCGGCCAGGATGCGCTGCGCTGGTACAAGACCGCCCAGGCGGGCGATGTGCTCTCGGTGCGCCTGGAATTCCTCTCCAAACAGCCCGTCGCCGCCGACCGCGGCATCCTCATCACTCAGCACGAAGTGATGAACCAGAACGGCGAACTGGTCATGGCGCTGATGACTCGCACGGTCATGGCGCGCCGTCGCGGCTGACCCATGCGCGCCCGAGCGCGGCGGCGAGATCGCCGCGCCGATTGATCCTCGTCCGCTCGAGCCCCAGCCAGGCGCGCATCGTTTCCAGCTCCCCCGCCAGCGCCGGCGCGACCTTGGCCGCGTCCGCGCCCGGCTCGAGATGCGCCGCCTGAACCACAAGCGCGCCGCCCGCGCGATCCGCCTTGAGGTCCACCCGCGCCACCAGCGCGTCGCCCATCAGGAAAGGCAGCACGTAATAGCCGTACCGCCGCTTCGCCGCCGGCACATAGATTTCGATGCGGTAGTCGAAGCCGAACACCCGCTCGACGCGCGCCCGATTCCACGCCAGGGGATCGAATGGCGAGACAAGCGCGCACGCCTCGATACGCCGCGGCGCGCGCGCATTCGCGTCGACGAGCGCGCCGTTGCGCCAGCCTTCCACGGCCGCCGGCGCCGCCGCCCCGCTCTCGATCAATTCCGCGCACGCGCGCTTCGCCGCGGCCGGCGCCAGCCGGAAATAGTCCGCGATGTCGGCGACCGTCGCCACGCCCATCGCGGCGAGCGCGCGCGCCGCGAGCGCACGGATCGCGTCCTCGTCCGACGGCGTCGCCGCCGCCAGCACATGCGCGGGATGCACCCGCTCCGGCAGATCGTAGAGCCGCTCGAAGCCGCGCCGCGCCGCCGTCGTCAGCTCGCCGGTCTTGAACAAGAACTCCATCGCAAGCTTGCCGTCGCTCCAGCCCCACCACGGCCCGCGCCGCTCGCCGACGTTCGTCAGTTCGGAGGCGGCGAGCGCGCCGCGCGCGCGCACTTCATCCAGCACATCGTCAAGGAAGGCGCGGCGCTCCTTCTCCCACTGCACCCAGCGCGCGTGCCGCGCGCCCTGCGCGCCGGCGCCCGCCATGCGCCAGCGGAAGAGCGGATGCGCGTCATAAGGCAGGATCGAGGCCTCGTGTCCCCAATACTCGAAGCAGGAGCGCTTGCGCCCGAGCCAGGCGGCGTCGAGCAGCGCGGGATCGTAGGCGCCGAGCCGCGTATAGAGCGGCATGTAATGGGCCCGCGCCACGACGTTCACCGCGTCGATCTGCAATGCGCCCAGCCGCGCGATCACGCGCTCCACATGCGCCCGCGTCGCCTTGGCCGGCCGCGGCCGGTCAAGCCCTTGCGCCGCGATCGCGATCCGGCGCGCCTGAGCCTGCGTGATTTTGACCGGCTTGGACACGCTTTCGCTGTGTCTGCTTCGGCCGCCCGGCGCAACCAGCGCCGGCGCGGTTGCGGCCAAAATGGAGAGGGCCCCGGATCGCTCCGGGGCCCTCCTGTCGTCCGCTTCCGCGCGCTCCTACGATGCAAGCGGCGTGGCCGCCTGGATCCGTGCGGCGCGCGCGAGGATCTTCGGCCACAGTCCCAGCGAGAGCAGATGCGCGTGCATCACAGCGGTGACGCCGCGATCGCGCAGCTCAAGGAAAGTCTCCTTCGGCAGCGCGTTGAGCTTCTGCTCCGAGATGCGCAGATATTCGCCCAGCTTCTGCGGCTCGCCGGGAGAGCCGTCCGGATTGGCGCGCGGGATCGCCAGCGGGGTGAGCTCGAACAGCTGATGCTGCTCCATCAGGCGCACGAACTCCTGGGGGCGCCGCGCCAGCAGATCGAACTCGCGGCAGAACTGGATCGCGTCCTGCGTATAGCGCGAGGGCTGGTCGCCGTCGAAGAACGCCAGTTCCGGCGCGGCCGAGATCATCTTGGCGCCGCGGTCGATGCACACGACCACCCGCTCGCCCTCCGGCTGCGGCTGCTGGGCGCCTTGCTGGTTGCCGGCGATCACCGGCAGGAACGGATAGCGCCGCGCGAACGCCGGCAGGTAGACCTCAGGATCGAGCGACCCGTCCGGTCCGAGGAACACGTTCATCCCCGGCCGGAGCCCCATCACCGCCAGCGGCGTCTTCGACTGCGTGTCGAAGATGATCGGGTAGCAGATCGCGGCCAGGCCGAACTCGTCCACGGTCAGCGGCACGAGGTGAGTCTCGGCCAGGAACGAGAAGGGATTCTGCACCTGGGACACGCCCAGCGAGCTGTGCTTCTCCTTCGAGAGCGGCTCCAGTTGCTTGTAGAAAAGGATTTTTCCGAGCGTTTGCTGTTCGCCGGCGCCGGCACTGGTCATGTCGCACTCCGCGTGAATTCCGGGGGTTCTAAACCATTATTGCGTCCTTCGGGCAACACCGCCCGCGCACGCCCCCAAGCCTTTTCCTCGGCCGGACGCGTGCTAAGCAGGGCTTGGCCGCGCGAGCCGGGAGGAAGAACGATGCCGATCGAGTACGAGAAAGTCATGGCCCTGCGCACCGAGGGGCAGGCCTATTCCTGGCGCGACCGCGAGACCATGCTCTACGCGCTGGGCGTGGGCATGGGCGAGGACCCCCTCGATCCGAGGGAGCTTCCCTTCGTCTATGAGCGCGACTTGAAGGCGATGCCCACGCTCGCCACCGTAGTGGCCTGGGGCGCGGGAAATTTCGCTGCGACCGGGATCAATTACCTGATGGTCGTCCATGGCGAGCAGCGCCTGACGGTTCACAAGCCGATGCCCGCCGCGGCCGAAATCACCGCCGATTGGCGAGTCACCGACGTCGTCGACAAGGGCGCCGGCAAGGGCGCGATCCTGTGGGGCGAAACGACGCTGAAGGACAAGGCGACAGGTGAAAAATACGTCACCCTGCACGGCGCCACCTTCGCCCGCGGCGACGGCGGCTTTGGCGGTCCGACGACCGGCGGCCCGCCCACCCACGAGGTCCCCGCCCGCGCGCCGGACGCCGAGTGCGCGCTGAAGACGCGGCCCGACCAGGCGCTGATCTACCGCCTCTCCGGGGACCGCAACCCCCTCCACGCCGATCCCGAGATCGCCAAGCGCGCGGGATTCGATCGCCCGATTCTGCACGGGCTGTGCACTTACGGGTTCTGCTGCCGCGCGGTGCTGCGCACCTACGCCGATTACGATCCCGCCCGCATCAAGGCGTTCGACGTGCGCTTCTCTGCGCCCGTCTTCCCGGGCGAGACGATCGTCACCCGCATGTGGAAGGATGGACCGACCGTCTCGTTTGAAGCCCGCGTCGCCGAACGCGATGTGACGGTGATCAAGAACGGCCGCTGCCTGCTTGACGCCTGAGCCGGCTGGGCGCGAGACCGGGGCGCATGTCTGAGTCTCTTGCGCGCGGCGTTCGCGGCGCGGCTTTCGTCCTGTCGCTGGCGCTCGTCGCCTGCAGCCCGCCCGCGCGCGATCCCGCGCCCAACGCTTTCGATGGCGCAGTCGCCGATTGGACGCGCGAAATCCTTGCCGAAAGCCCCGAACTAGCGACGGCGCGCGCCGCGCCCGAGAGCGCCGCCGGCCGCTACCGCGACCGCCTCGATGACCGCTCGCCCGAGGCCGAAGAGCGCCGCCGCACCGCCGCGATCCGCCGCGAGGTCGAGTTGCGCGCCTTCCGCGCAGAGGATCTTTCGCCCGAACAGCAGCTGACCCACGCCGTCCTGCGCGCGCAATTCGCCAACGCCGCCGCGCTCGCCGAATACGAGTTCGGAACGCTCGATCCCCTGGGCGGCCACGCGCCCTACGTGCTTGATCAGCAAGCGAGCGCCTTTCTCACCCTGCCCGACTTCTTCGATAGCCGCGTCACGATCGAGGATCTGGGCGACGCGGACGACTATCTCGCCCGCCTGCGCCAGGTCGCGCCCGCGCTCGACGGCGAGACCCAGCGCTCCCGCAACGACGCCGACGCCGGGATCGTCCCGCCCGACTTCATCATCGATCGCACCATCCAGCTCATCGAGCGCATCATCTCCACGCCGCTGCAGCAGCAGGTCTATCTCGCCGCCTTCCGCCGCAAGCTCGATGCGGTCGCCCCGCCGCCAGCCCCCGCGACGCAGCCCTCGCCGGAGCGCCGCCGCGCCGAGGCGCTCTACACGCTCGCCGAAGCGGTCGTCCGTGACCGGATCATTCCCGCCCACCAGCGCGCGGCGATCTGGCTCCGCGCGCTGCGGGCCCGCGCCCCGCACGAGGCGGGCGTCTGGCGTCTGCCCGGCGGAGCGGCTTATTACCGCGCCGCGCTGCGCGCGCAGACGACGACGGATCTTTCCCCCGAGGAGATTCACCGCATCGGGCTCGCCCGCGTCGCCGAACTGAACGCCGAGACCGACCGCGCGCTGCGCAGCCTCGGGCTGACGGAAGGCACGGTCGGCCAGCGCCTCTCGATCCTCACCCGCGACCCGCGCCACCAATATCCGAACACGGAGGAAGGCCGCGCCGCGCTTCTCGCCGACATCCAGGCCCGCGTCGACGCGATCATGCGTCGCGCGCCCGATTGGTTCGATTCGCTGCCGCGCGCGCGGCTTGAAGTGCGCCGCGTGCCGGCGGTGAACGAGGCCTCCTCCTCCGGCGCCTATTACGAGGCGCCCGCCCTCGATGGCAGCCTGCCCGGCGTCTATTATGTGAACCTCCGCAACATGGCGGAGATGACCAAGATCGACGTCCCCACCCAGGACTATCACGAGGCCGTGCCGGGGCATCACTTCCAGATCGCGCTGGCGCAGGAGCGCGAAGGCCTGCCGCTCTTGCGCCGGCTGATGGGCTTCAACGCCTACGCCGAAGGCTGGGGTCTCTACGCCGAGCAATTGGTCGACGAAAACAATCTCTACGCGGACGATCCGATCGGCCGCATCGGCTTTCTCCGTTGGCAGCTCTGGCGCGCCGCGCGCCTTGTCGTCGACACCGGCATTCACGCCAAGCGCTGGAGCCGCGAACAGGCGATCGACTATATCGTGGCGACGACCGGCGACGCGCCGGGCGTGGCGGTGAGCGAAGTCGAGCGCTATGTCGCTTGGCCCGGCCAGGCTTGCGGCTACGAACTCGGCCGCCGCGAGATCGTACGCCTGCGCGAGCAGGCGCGCCGTGCGCTTGGCCGGCGTTTCGATCTCGCCAGCTTCCACGATGTGGTGCTGCTGGGCGGCGAAGTTCCGCTCACCGTCCTCGCCGCCGAGGTCGAGTCCTGGATCGCGCGCCGGGCCCGCTGACGGCTTCGTGATGGGCCGTCTCAGCCTCGCCCTTGAGCCGCCTCTCTGCGGCGCCGTGTCGCCCCATCCCCGCCGCCTTCTGAGCGTGGCGTCATGACCGCATCGTAAGCGTTGCGACGAAGCGCAGGAGGGACGCGATGAACTTCACTTTGGCTCGCACCTTGATCAGCGTTTGCGCGCTTCTGGCTCTGGTCGGCTGCGCCGCGCAAACGGAAGTCGTCCGCGATGAGCGGCAGACCACGCCCACAACGCGCGACGCGCCCTCGCCGCCGCCTCCCCCGCCGCCCATAGCCGGCCTTGTCGCGCAGGAAAGTCTCGGCAGAGCCGGCGTCTACGCTCAAACCGCGCCCCAGCCCATGCCCGGGACGATCGATCGCGATCGCTATGAAGACGTCGATCCCAACCCGATCCACCAGGTCTCCGAGGCGCCGGTCTCCACCTTCTCGATCGACGTCGACACCGCCTCCTACGCCAATGTCCGCCGCTATCTGCAGGGCGGCCAGCTGCCCCCGCCCGACGCCGTGCGGATCGAGGAGCTGATCAATTATTTCGACTACGATTATCCGCTCCCGCGCACCCGCGAGCGCCCGTTCGAGCCGCACGTCGCCATCGTGCCCTCGCCCTGGGCTGAGGGCCGCTCCCTCGTCCATATCGGCTTGCAGGGCTATGACGTCGTCCCGCGCGAGCGCCCGCCGCTCAATCTCGTGCTGCTGATCGACGTCTCGGGCTCGATGGCCTCGCCGGACAAGCTCCCGCTCGCCATCCAGTCCTTCCGTATGCTGACCAATCAGCTGACGGCGCGCGACCGCGTGTCGATCGTCGTCTATGCCGGCGCCGCCGGCGCGGTGCTCGAGCCCACGCCCGGGAATGACCGCACCCGCATCAACGCCGCCTTCGATCAGCTGCACGCCGGCGGCTCCACCGCCGGCGGCGCGGGTCTCGCCCTCGCCTACGCCCTCGCCGAACGCAACTTCAACCGCAACGCCGTCAACCGCGTCATCCTCGCCACCGACGGCGACTTCAATGTCGGCACGGTCGATGACGCAAGCCTCGAAGGCTTCGTCGCCCGCAAGCGCGAGACCGGAATCTACCTCTCGATCCTCGGCTTCGGCCGCGGCAATTACAACGACCAGCTGATGCAAACCTTGGCCCAGAACGGCAACGGCGTGGCCGCCTATATCGATACCCTCGCCGAAGCCCGCCGCGTGCTCTCCGAGCAGATGGCCTCCACCCTCTTCACCATCGCCGAGGACGTGAAGATCCAGGTCGAGTTCAATCCCGCGCAAGTCGCCGAATACCGCCTCATCGGCTATGAGACGCGCATGCTGCGCCGCGAGGACTTCAACAACGACCGCGTCGACGCCGGCGAGATCGGTTCGGGCCACGCCGTCACCGCGCTCTACGAGATCGTCGCGCCCGGCGGGCGCACCTTCAACGATCCGTTGCGCTATCAGCAGGCGCCTGCGCCCGCCGCGACCGGCGCCGAAATCGCGTTCCTCCGTATACGGTATAAGCCGCCGGGCGGGGACGAGAGCGTCCTGATCGAGCGCCCGATCACGCCCGCCGATCGCGCGCCGGGCCTCGCGCGCGCCAGCGAACAGACGCGCTGGGCGGTCGCCGTCGCCGGCTATGGCCAGCTCTTGCGCGGCGATCCCTATCTCGATCAGGGCTATGGCTGGGACGACGTGATCAGCCTCGCGCAATCGGCGCGCGGTGCAGATGAGTTCGGCTGGCGCGCCGAATTCATCCAGCTCGCCCGCGCCGCCGCGACCGCCCAGGCCGCCGCGCCGCCCGTCGTGCCGAACCGCCC
>JACAEE010000128.1 GCA_013389015.1 Hydrogenophilaceae bacterium
CCCCCCCCCCCCCCCGCTTTTCTTTGTGCGCGACGGCGCGCCGGGCCGGGGGATCGCGATTGCCGCCCTCCCGGTGCCGGTCTAGCATTGGATATGTTCCTTGAAGTCAAGGCGCTGCTGGCGGACAGCCAGCTGGCGCGCCTCCGCCAGCTGGCGCAGGCGATGCGGTTTGTCGACGGCCGCGCCACCAACGAAGGGTTTGATCACAAGCGCAATTTGCAGGCCGATCCCGCCGACGCCGCTGCGGCGGAGGCATCGAAGCTGCTGGCGCAGGCGATGGCGTCATCCCGTGCGTTCACTGACTTCGCCATTCCGCGGCGAATCGCGCCCCCGCTGCTCGCGCGCTACGAGGCCGGCATGAAATACGGTCCTCACGCTGACGCCGCTTTCATGGCGATGGCTGGGGCCCGCCGGCTCCGCTCCGACGTCTCCTGCACTGTGTTCCTGAGCGACCCCTCCGCGTATGAAGGCGGCGAACTGACCCTTCACCTCGGCGTGCGCGCCCTGCCGATCAAGCCCGCCGCAGGGTCCGCCATCCTCTATCCATCGACGACGCTGCACGAAGTCGCCCCGGTGCGCGCCGGCGTCCGGCTGGTGGCGCTGACCTTCATCGAAAGCGAGATCCCCGACGAACAGGAGCGGGCGATGGTCTATGAGCTGGGCGAGATCAGCGCGCTCGAAGGCGATGCGATGAACTGGGTGAATCGGATGCGTCTGGAAGTCGTCCGGCAGAATCTCCTGCGTAAATGGTCGCGCTGATCTCCGCTCGCCGAGCTTCCGTCGGCGCCGCGCGCTGATGGTCTGCATGCGCTGCGTTGCGCGCTGCGGGCGCGACGCCTTCCGGCCGCCCGAGCATGATGTTAGCTTCGCGCCATGACGACATTGGCGGATTTTCTCTGCCCCTATGACGCCGGCGCCTTCCTGTCCGACGATTTTGGCCGCCGTCCGGTCCATATTTCTCGCTCCGGCCATCCCCGACCCGACATTCTCGATTGGCCCCGTTTCAACGAAGCCCTCGCCGCGACGTCCTTTTGGACCGAGGATTCGCTCAAGCTCTACTTCAAGAGCCGGGCGGCGCTCCGCGAGAGCTATTGCGATCCGGTCGATACGCGCGGTCGCAGTGCCCCCGTCAATCCCGCCAAGGTACAGGCGCTGATTGCGCTCGGCGCGAGCGTCGTCGCCAATCACATTCACCGCGTGCGCCCTGAGATCGCCGCCGTGGCGCACATGCTCGAGAAGGCCTTCGCCGCGCGCGCCTTCGCCAACGTCTATTGTTCGTTCGTCGGCGTCCAGGCGTTTCAGACCCACTATGACCTGCATGACGTTTTCGCCTTTCAGGCGGAGGGAGAGAAGGTGTGGCGCGTGTATGAGTCGCGCGCGGATTCGCCGGTGTTTCCAGTCCCGCCCGGCGACGAGGCCGAGGCGTGGCTCATCGAGACGCGCGGCCGCGTCTTGTTCGAAGCGCACATGAAGCCGGGCGATGTGCTTTATCTGCCGCGCGGCCAGTATCACGATGCGCTGACGGGATCGCAGGCCTCGCTGCACGTCACGTTCGGCGTCGCCCCGGCGACCGGGCTGGCGTTGTTCAAGCTCTTGGAGACGGTGGCTGCGCGCGAGAGCGCCTTTCGTTCCTATCTCCCGGACGCGCGCAATCAGGGGGCTCTGCGCGAACGGCTCGCGGCCTTGGCCAGCCGCGTCCGCGCGTTGCTCACTTCGCCGGCCTTCGCGATCGACGTGTACAATCTCCAGCAGGGGCTGGCGACGCCGCGCCCCGACTATGCGCTGCCGCGCCGCGCGCCGCAGGCTTGGTACACAGTCGCCGGCAAAGCGCAGTTCGTGCGCCGCGATCACGGCTTCGCCGTCATATTGGAGACGGGCGAGATTCCAGTTGGTACGCTGCACCCAACAGTGGAATGGCTGTTGCAGCAGCGCCGGTTCTCCTTCGAGGAGGCCGCAGCGCGCCAGCCCTACGTGCCAGCCGCGGAGCTCGAGGGCGTGTTGCAGCGACTGGTCGCCGCCGGCGTCCTGATTGAGACTGAGATGGCTCAAGATGCGCCGCGCGCGTGAAGGTGGAAGAGCGATGCGTAGGACTGGGGCGCTGCGGTGACGGCGGGCGACTCTGTCGATCTCGCCGCCGTCAGGCAGGCGGCGGGCGCGGCTCTTGCGAAGGGCGAGGCGTCGCAGGCGCGTGATCTGCTGACGTCCGCGATCGCCTCGGGAAGCGCGGACGCTTCGATTTGGCTCGCCATGGCTGAGGCGCGCGCCCTGCTTGGCGACGACGCCGGCAAGGGGGAGGCGATAGACCAAGCGCTTGCGGTTGAACCCAAGTCGCTGCCAGCGTTGCTCGCCAAGGCCGATCACCTTGCCGCCGCGGGCGACGAGCGCGCCGCCGCCGCCTTCTACCGCACGGCGCTCCAGCACGCGTCCCGCTACGACCGCTTGCCGGCGCCGCTGCAGGCGGGGCTGCGGCGCGCGAAGGCGGCGACCGAACGAATGGTCCGCCACTTGGAGGAGTTCGTGCGCGCCGAACTGGAGGCCCGTGGCCTGGGCGCATCGGCCGCGCCGCCGCGCTTCGCCAACGCCGTCGACATCCTGTTCGGCAAGAAGCGCGCCTACGCCCAGGCGCCGCGCTATCTCTTCTTTCCCGAACTGGCGCCGATCCAGTTCCATGAGCGCGCCGCCTTTCCCTGGCTCGACGCCGTCGAAGCTGCATTCGCCGACATTCGCGACGAACTCGAAGGCGTGATCGGGCCGGCGTTCTCGCCCTACCTCACTCAGTCCTCCGACCGCCCCAAGAGCGCGCAAATGGGGCTCGTCGACAACCCGGACTGGGGCGCGTTCTTTCTCTACAAGGACGGCGCCGAGCAGCCTGGCGCGGCGCAATGCCCGCGCACGCTCTCGGCCTTGAAGGATGCGCCGCTCACTCGCATTCCCGCGCGCACGCCTTCGATCCTCTTCTCCAAGCTCGCCGCCGGCGCCCACATCCCCGCGCACACCGGGATGCTCAATACGCGACTCATCGTGCATCTGCCGCTGATCGTGCCGGAAGGCTGCGTGTTCCGCGTCGGCAATGACGTACGCGAATGGCGCGAAGGCGAGGCCTGGGTGTTCGACGACACGATCGAGCATGAGGCTTGGAACAGGAGCGGCCGCGATCGCTACATCCTTCTGTTCGATGTCTGGCGCCCCGAGCTGTCGGAGGCTGAGCGCGCGGGCGTCGCTGCTCTGTGCCAGGCGATCGACGCCTACCAGGGCGCCTCAGCCTGGGACGCCTGACGCGGGCGCCCCGCCTTTACGGCCGCGCCGGGCTCTGGTAGCGCCATCGCATGCGTCCTCTGGCCCGTCCCCCATCGCGAATTCGCCGCCCGGCCCGCTGAGGCGCACGCCGCCCGCGGGACCGGGCTTGTTCCCTGCGCCGCCGCACGACGCCGAATTTCCCTTGGAGTGAGAGGCCATGGCTGACCAGCCAGCCGGTCGCGATTACCGCGAGACCCTGCTGCTTCCCGAAACCCCGTTTCCGATGAAGGCGGGCCTGCCCCAGCGCGAGCCGGAAATCCTAGCCTATTGGCGCGAGATCGATCTCTACCGGCTGTTGCGCGAGGACGCGCGCGAGCGCCCGAAATTCGTGCTGCATGACGGCCCGCCCTACGCCAATGGCGCCATCCATATCGGCCACGCCGAAAACAAGATCCTCAAGGATTTCGTCGTCCGCACCCGCCAGATGATGGGCTTCGACGCCGATTACGTTCCCGGCTGGGACTGCCATGGCCTGCCGATCGAATGGAAGGTGGAGGAGGATTTCCGCGCCAAGGGCCGCAAGAAGCAGGACGTCGATCCCGTCGAGTTCCGCCGCGCCTGCCGCGCCTACGCCGAGAAATGGATCCCGCTGCAGAAAAGCGAATTCCAGCGCCTCGGCATCGAAGGCGATTGGGACAATCATTATTCCACGATGAGCTTCAAAGCCGAAGCCGCCATCGCCGCTGAATTCCACAAGCTCATCCGCACCGGCCTCGTCTATCGCGGCGCCAAGCCCGTGATGTGGAGCCCGGTGGAGCGCACCAGCCTCGCCGAAGCGGAAGTGGAGTACCAGGAAAAGACAAGCCCCACGATCTGGGTGAAGTTTCCGATTGTCGAAGGCGGCGACAAAACCGTCAGTGTCGTGATCTGGACGACCACGCCGTGGACGATCCCAGGCAACCGCGCGATCTCGTATTCCGACAAGATCCAGTACGGCGTCTACGAAGTCCTCAGCATTGAAGAGGGCTTGCAGTTTGAACCGTGGGTGCGCGTGGGCGAGAAGCTCGCAATTGCAGACAAGCTCGCCGAAGACGTTATGCGCGCAGCCAAAGCAGCGACGTGGCGACGTGTGGAGACCTTTGATCCCAGTGGTGCAACATGCCGTCATCCGCTTCGGAATTGGCATAAAGGCTACGTCTTCCCCGTGCCGCTGCTCGAAGGCGATCACGTCACCGACGACGCCGGCACCGGCTTCGTCCACACCGCGCCCGGCCATGGCGCCGACGACTTCAACATCTGGATCGCCAAGGGCTTCTCGCAAGCCGACATCCCCTTCACCGTCGACGAGGAGGGCGCCTTCACCAAGGACGCGCCGGGCTTCGAAGGCCTCCACATCCTGGAGCTGGAAGGCAAGAAGCAGGGCAAGGACGGCCCGGCCAACAAGGCCGTCATCGATGCGCTGATCGAAGCCGGCGCGCTGCTCGCGCGCGGAACTTTGAAGCACCAATACCCGCACTCCTGGCGCTCGCGCGCGCCGCTCATCTTCCGCAACACGCCGCAATGGTTCGTGGCGATGGATCGTCCCTTTCAGGTAGAGGGGCAGGACCGGCGCTACGGTAAAACACTGCGCCAGGTGGCGCTGTCCGAAATCGAGCGCGTCGATTGGGGTCAGCATCGCTTGGGCGATGAGCGCGACAAGAACCGCATCAAGGCCATGGTCGAGGAGCGCCCGGATTGGCTCATCTCGCGCCAGCGCAATTGGGGCGTGCCGCTCGCCATGTTCGTATCGAAAAAGGACGGCCAGATCCTCATCGACGACGACGTCGACGCCCGCATCATCGCGGCGATGGAGGCGGGCGGCGCCGACGCCTGGTGGGCGACGCCGGCGCAGGATTTCCTCGGCGCGAAATACAAGGCCGAGGAATACGAGAAGATCGAGGACATCCTCGACGTCTGGTTCGATTCCGGCTGCACCCACGCCTTCGTGCTGGAGACGAGGCCCTCGCTGCCCTGGCCCGCGAGCGTCTATCTCGAAGGCGCCGACCAGCACCGCGGCTGGTTCCAATCCTCGCTGCTCGAGAGCTGCGCCACCCGCGGCCGCGCGCCCTATGACGCGACCATCACCTATGGCTTCACCGTCGCCGAAGACGGCCGCAAGATGTCGAAATCCCTCGGCAACGGCGTCGAGCCGCAGGACGTCGCCAAGCAGCACGGCATCGAGATCTTCCGCCTACTGATCGCCGCCGCCGACTATCGCGACGAACTCCGCGTCGGCAAGACCATCCTCGATCAGTCGGCCGAGATGTACCGCAAGCTGCGCAACACGCTGCGCTACCTCTTGGGCTCGCTCAACGGCTTCGACGAACGAACCGCCGGCGCCCTCGCCGGCGAGGCGGCGGCGCTCCAGGTCCCCCTGCTCGAACGCTGGCTTCTCCACCGCCTCGCCGAACTCGATTCCGAAGTCCGCGCCGGCTACGAGACGTTCGAATTCCGCCGCGCGCTGATGGGAATCGTGGAATTCTGCAACGTCGATCTGTCGGCGTTCTATGTCGATGTCCGCAAGGACGCGATGTATTGCGACAAGCCCGACAGCCCCCGCCGCCGCGCCGCCTGCGCGGCGCTTGAGGAAGTGTTCTCGCGCCTTACCGCGTGGCTTGCGCCGATCATGCCGTTCACGATGGAGGAGGCTTGGCGCACCCGCTTCCCCGATGAGCGCTCCGTCCACCTGCGCCAGCTGCCGGCGACGCCCGCGTCGTGGCGCGACGAAGCGGCGGCGCAGGATATGCAGCGCCTGCGCGCCGTCCGCGCCGTCGTCACCGGCGCGCTTGAGATCGAGCGGCGCGAGAAGCGCATTGGCTCCAGCCTCGAAGCCGCGCCGCGCGTCTACATCGCCGACGCCGCCCTGCGCGCGCTCGTCGAGTCCGTGGATTTCGCCGAGCTCTGCATCACCAGCGGCGTGAGCATCGAGGCGGGCGAGGGGCCGGCCGCCGCGTTCCGCCTGCCCGAAGCGCCGGGAATCGCCGTCGTCGCGGAGAAGGCGCGCGGGCGCAAATGCGCGCGCTCCTGGAAGTACGCCGACGATGTGGGCGCCGATCCCCGCTACCCAGACCTCTCCGCCCGCGACGCCGAAGCCGTCGCCGCCTGGGACGCCGCCCACGGCCGCGTTTAGCGGGCGCGGAAGCGGCGTGCGGTTGTGCGCTCTTGGCGCCGGCGCCGGCCCCTGCCATAGCCGCGCCATGTTGCGCATTGGGCTGATCATCGCCGCCGCCGTCCTGATTGTGGATCAGGCGGCCAAATTCTGGGTCCTCGAGGGCCTGAACTTCAGCCCGCCCGGCTGTCGCGAGTTCCATTTTCGCTGCGGCAAAATCGAGATTTCCCCGATTTTCGATCTCACCATGCTGTGGAACGAGGGGATCAGCTTCGGTCTGTTCCGCGCGGGTTCCGAGGGCGCGCGCTGGGCGCTGGTGGCGCTGCAGGGCGGCATCGCCTGCCTCTTTGGCTGGTGGCTGATGAGCGCCCGCGCCCCGCTGACGGTCCTGGCGCTCAGCCTGGTCATCGGCGGCGCCCTCGGCAATGTGCTCGACCGCGTCCGCTTCGGCGCAGTGGTGGATTTCCTCGATTTCAGCGGCCTGGGCTTCCCCTGGGTGTTCAATGTCGCGGACGCCGCGATCAATGTCGGCGCCGCGCTTCTGGCGATCGAGTTTCTCATCCTGCGGCGCGAGGCCAAGCTCCGCGCCGAGGCCGCCCCCGCGCCCGGCCCTGCGCCCAAGTCCGACCCCGCCTCATAAGCGCCTGCTTCGCCGGCAGTCTGGCGCTGCTTTCCTGCGACCGGCGGCCTTGTTGGCCGCGGACGCGTTCGGCTAGAACGACTCCAAGAGGAATCTCCCGATGACGAAGTCCCCCCTGGCGAGCGCAGCGACCTTCGTCGCCATCGCCGCTGCCGCCGCCGCCGCATCCTGTTCCAGTTCCGGCGGCCGCGGCGCGCCGGACGAATTCCGCGTCGTCACGCGCGCGCCCCTGGAGCTGCCGCCGGACTATGCGCTGCGGCCCCCGCGCCCCGGCGAGCCTCGGCCCCAGGAGCTGCAGCCGAACGAGGAGGCGCGCACGGCCCTCTTCGGCCAGGATCTCGGCCGCGACGCCACCGTCGGCGAGCGCAGCCTCGTAGCCCGCGCCGGCGCCGAAACCACTGACGCCAATATCCGCTCTACTGTGGATTTCGAAGGCGCCAACATCGTCCACCGCGACGAGGCCTTCGCCGACCGCGTGATTCAGTTCCAGGGCGCCGCCGCGGATGCGGCCAATCCCGCCGTGCCGGCCGAGCAGCGCACGGCCGAGGCGGAGGCCACGCGCCGGGTCACGGGCGGGGCGGCTGTGACGATCGAGCGCCGCGAGACCGGCTTCAAGCTCCCCGGCACCTGAGCGCATGGAGCGCGGGAGCGGGGCGGGCGGACGCTGGCGCGGCGCCTTTGTCGCGCGTCTCCTCGCCGCCTCTGCGCTTGGTTTGGCGCTGGCGCCGCTGACGGCGCCGGTCGCGCGCGCGGAATTCCAGGCGCCGGAGACCTTCACCCTGAGCAACGGCATGGAGGTCGTGGTCATCACCGACCGCCGCGCCCCCGTCGTCACCCACATGGTCTGGTATCGCGTCGGCAGCGCCGACGAGCCGCGCGGCCAATCCGGCATCGCCCATTTCTTCGAGCACCTGATGTTCAAGGGCACGCACCGGATCGCGCCTGGCGAATTCTCCCGCATCGTCCAGCGCAACGGCGGCCAGCTCAACGCGTTCACAAGCTGGGACTACACCGCCTATTTCGAACGCATCGCCAAGGATCGCCTCGACCTCGTGATGAGCATGGAGGCCGATCGCATGCGCAATCTCAACTTGCCGCCTGAGCTCATCGCCGCCGAGCGCGACGTGATCGTGGAGGAGCGGCGCGCGCGCGTCGACAACAATCCCGGCGCCGTTCTCAACGAACGGATGCGCGCGATGCTCTACCCCAATCATCCTTATGGCGCGCCGGTGATCGGATGGCTGCACGAGATCGAGGATCTCGAGCGCGACGAGGCGCTCGATTTCTACCGCGTCTGGTACGCGCCGAACAACGCGATCCTCGTGGTCGCGGGCGACATCGACGCCGCCGAACTGCGCCCGCTGGCGGAACGCCATTACGGGCGCCTGCGCCCCACGCGCAACCTGCCCGCGCGCGATTGGACGCGCGCCCCGCCGCCCGTGGGGCCCATGCGCATCACCCACAGCGATCCCAAAGTCCGCCAGCCCTCGCTTCAGCGCCTTTATCCCAGCATCAGCTACGCCACCGACGAGGGCCGTCAGGCGCATGCGCTCGATGTGGCGGTTGAGATACTCGGCGGCTCTGAGACAAGCCGCCTCTATCGCGCGCTGGTGGAGGAACAGCGCCTCGCCGTCAGCGCGGGCGCGAGCGCACGCTCCTCCGGCCTCGCCGGCGGCGACGTGAGCCTGTGGGCGACGCCCGCCGAGGGCGTGACCCTCGACCGCCTCGAAGCCGCGATGGACGAAGTCGTCGCGCGCTTCCTCGCCGAGGGCCCCACCGATCGGGAGCTCGTGCGCGCGCGCTCCAATCTCGCCGCCGCCGCCATTTACGCCCGCGACAGCCAGACCGCGCTCGCCAACGTCTACGGCATGTCGCTCGCCATGGGCGAATCGATCGCCGAGATCGTCGCGTGGCCTGAGGACATCGAGGCGGTCACCCGCGAGGAAGTGATCGCGATCGCTCGCGCCACGCTTGACGCCAAATCCTCCGTAACCGGGCATTTGCTCCCCGCGGAGGCCGAAGAGTGAACGGGACAGGCTCTAGGCGTTCATGGCAGGGCAGGCGAGGGGGCGCGGTCTATCTCGCCGCCTTCGCGCTTGTTCTCGCGGCGCCCGCATCGTTCGCGCCGCCCGCGCACGCGCAGCCGCGGGAACGCGAACAGGCCCAATCCGCCCAGCATCGCGTGCCGGTGGAGGAGGTGGTCTCCCCAGGCGGCGTGCGGGCGTGGCTGGTCTCCGATTCCACCGTCCCGATCATTCAGTTGCGCGCTTATTGGCAGGGCGGCGGCGCGCTGGAGCCAGACGAGATCGTCGGCGCGACGGCGATCATGGCCGACATGCTGGGCGAAGGCGCAGGCGCCTACGACGCCAACGCCTTCAAGGAGCGCCTGGAGGAACTGCACGTCACGCTCTCCTACGCGGCCGGAGTCGACGGCGTGGGCTTGAGCCTGCAGACGCTGTCCGAGCATCGCGACGCAGCCTTCGATCTGGTGCGTCTGACCCTCGCCGAGCCGCGCTTCGACGCCGAGCCGCTGGCGCGCATCAAGCGCCAGGTCGCCGTCTCCATCCGCCAGCGCGAGACCAATCCCTCCTACATCGCCAATCTCGCGCTCGACGAGACGCTTCTCGGCGCGCATCCCTATGCTCGCCGCGTCTCCAATGAAAGCCTCGCGCGCATCGACGCGGGCGTGCTGCGCGAGCGCCGCGCCGCGCTCATCACCCGCGCCAATTTGCGCGTCACCGTCGTCGGCGACATCGACGCGGCGACGCTTGCGCCCCTGCTCGATCACATGTTCGGCGTGCTGCCGGATGGCCATGCCATGCCCGAGCCGGCGCAGGCCACGCCCGCGGCGCCCGTTCCGCTTATCGTGCGCGCGCTGCCGCAGCCGCAGAGTCTCATTCTCTTCGCCGCGCCCGGCATCCAGGATGAGGACCCCGATTTCGTCCCTCTCGCGGTCGCCAACTACATTCTGGGCGGCGGCGGCTTCTCGTCGCGGCTGATGGACGAAGTGCGCGAGAAGCGCGGCCTCGTCTACGGCGTCAGCACGGGCCCTGCGGTCTATGATCGCGTGGCGCTCGTGCGCGGCTCGGCCCAGACCGAGAACGGCGACGTCGGCGAAGCGCTCGAAGTGATCCGCGCCGAACTCGCGCGCCTCTATGCCGATGGCGCGACGCAACGGGAAGTGGACGACGCCATCGCCTATCTCACCGGCGCCTTCGCGCTCAGCCTCGATTCCAACCGCAACATCGCCGGCGTGCTGCACGGCTATCATGTGCAGGGCCGCGGGCCGGATTATGTAAACCAGCGCAACGATCTCATCCGCGCCGTCACGCTGGCGGACGTGAACCGCGTCATCCGCCGCCTGTTCAATCCCGACGCCTTCACCTTCGTCGTCGTCGGCCAGCCTTCAGGCCTCGATGCGGCTGACTAGGGCGGCGAGCCGGGATCGCTCAGCATCGGCAGATCAATGACGGGGTGAGCGGCGCCGAGGCCTTGCGCGATGAGCGACGCCCACGCCGCCTCGGCCGAATCCGCAAAATGCAGGAGCGCGAGGTCTTCCGGCGCGACCACGCCGTGCGCCGCCAGCGCGTCGAAATTGATCACCTCGCGCCAATAGGCCTCGTCGAACAGCACCACCGGCACGAGCGACGCTTTGTGCGTCTGCCGGAGCGTCAGGATCTCGAACAATTCATCGAGCGTGCCGAACCCGCCCGGAAACACGACGAGGGCGTTCGCGCGCATCGCGAGATGCAT
Source organism: Hydrogenophilaceae bacterium (assembly GCA_013389015.1). Taxonomy (GTDB): domain Bacteria; phylum Pseudomonadota; class Alphaproteobacteria; order Caulobacterales; family Aquidulcibacteraceae; genus CADEEL01. The sequence goes on from JACAEE010000128.1 coordinate 10,779, forward strand.
TTTCCGCATTGCGAAATAATGGAAGCGGAAGGTGAGTTCCGGAGTGGTGTAGGGATTGGGCGTCTGCTCCAGCGGTAGCGAGATGTTGAATCCGATGGAGGGCGCGCCGGCCTCCATCGCGCCGCGATTGGCGGCCTCCATCAGGCCCGGCCCGCCGCCCGTGGCGATCACGTTCTGCCGCGGCCCGTTGTCTGCGATCAGCGCCCCGCCGCGCTCGGACGCGATGCGCCCGAACACGCGCGCTTCGGCGTACCAGCGGCCGCCGCGCCCCGGCGCGTCTTCCTGATGGCGTGCGCTGCCGAACACCACTATCGTCGAATGCACGCCCCACGCGCGCAGCGCCTGCTCCGCCTTTTCATATTCGAGCATGAACCGCAAGCCGCGCTGCGCGTCCGCCAGGATGAAGTCCTGATCGAGCGCGGCGAGGCGGTAGGAGGGCGAGGCGAGCTGTTCGGGCGTCGGCGGTTTGATCGTCATGGCTGCTGTATGGACCGCGCGCTCCCAGCCCGCAAAGGGGCGATCGGCGCAGGTCCGGCGCCGGACGGCGGTTAGGTCGCAGCGGCTTGGCGCCGGCGAACGAGCGCCCAGGCCAGCCGGACGACAAGCGCGATGAGCCCCGCCAGCAGGAGCGCCGCGAGCGCGAGAATCCACCAATATTGCGCAGCGACCTTCTTCAGCGTGTTGCGCGCGATCTGGCGGTGGACGTCATAGCCCTCCGGCAGCGCCAGCACGCCGTTCTCCGCCGCATACGCCTCATACGCCGCGCGCATCTCGGCGAAGAGCGCCGGCGCCGCCGCGGCGAGGTCGCGCGTCTCGCCTGGATCGCGCGCGAGATTGAAGAGCCGCCAGCGCCCGTCGCCATAAGGCGGCATGTTGCGCACGATCTTGTAGTCGCCGCGGAAGAGCGCGGCGTTGCCCGAAACCTCGATTCCCACCGCATGGTCCGCGGGATGGATGAGCGCAGCCTCGCCCGCGAGCGCGGCCCGCATGCTCCGCCCGCTGATCGGCTGCGCGCCCGGACGCGCCTGCGGCGCAAGGCCCGCGAAATCGAGGATGGTCGGCGCCACGTCGGTGACGAAGGCCGGCGCCGCGATCCGGCGCGCGTCCACGCCAGGCCCCGCGGCCACCAGCGGCGCATGCAGACCGCCCCCCGACGCGTAGAACTTGAACAGCGATCCGGGTGAAGCCGTCGCGCTCGCGAATTCAGGCCCGATGAACACAAAGGAGCGCCGCTCTCCCAGCGTATCGATCTCCCGCGTGTACCCCTGCAACGCCATCCACTGCGCGAAGAAGCGTTCATTCAGCGGATTCGACGGCTCAGGTCCGTTGTCGGAGGTGACGATGATGAGGGTGTTTGCGAGCGCGCCCGTCGCCTCGAGATGGGCGAGAAAGCGCCCGATATGGTGGTCCATGGCGTCGATCATGCCCGCATGCACGGCCATGCTGCGCGCATAGAGCGCCTGTTCGGCAGGCGCGAGGCTCTCCCACCTCCGCATCCGCGCATGGAACCCCGGCGCCGGCGCATCCGCAGCGATGAGCCCCAGCGCCTGCGCCCGTGCGTGCCGCCTTCGCCGCAGCGCATCCCACCCATCCGTATACGCATCAAGGTAGCGCGCCGTGAATTCGCGAGGCGCCTGGACGGGGATGTGCGCCGCCTGAAACGCGAGATAGGCGAAGAAGGGCCCTTCGCGGTCGTCCGCTTCCAGATAGCGGATCATCTGATCGACGATGAAGGCGGAGGAATAGAAATCCTCCGGCAGCCGTGCGCGCCGCCCGTCCTCGAACCACGGCGCGCTGGCGTAATAGGGCATGTACGGGCGCTGCTCCCAATTGTCCGCGCCCGAAGCGTCGAGCGCGAAGGAGCGGTCGAAGCCGTGCGCGTTGGGAAGTTCGCCGCGCCCATGTCCCAGATGCCACTTCCCGGTCATGTAGGTGCGATAGCCCGCTTCGCGCAGCCGCAGCGCGACCGTCTCCACGCCGGGCTCGAGCCGCATGGTGTAGCCGGGCCGCCCGACATGCTCCGGCGGCAGGACTTCCGGGATCGTCGCCAGCCCCGTGCGGTGGTTGTCCACGCCCGTCAGCAGCATCGCCCGCGACGGCGCGCAGAGCGGGGAGGTGTAGTAGCGGGTGAATTGCGCGCCGCGCCGCGCCAGCGCGTCGATATGCGGCGTCCGCGCTTCTCCGCCATAGGCGCCGAAATCGGTGAAGCCCACATCGTCGGCCACGATCAGCACGATGTTGGGCCGCTCCTGCGCCGCCGCCGCGTGCGCAAGCAGCAGCGCCCCGCATACCGCCCCGATCATCCCCCGCATCGCATCCGTCCTTTTGGGTCGCGATGGAAGCGGCTGGTTGAGACCTGGTCAAGCGCTTCCAGCAACGCCGCTTCAGGCGCGCGCCAAGGCCGCGTCCGCAGAATAGCGCTGCAACAGCGTTGGATTCGAACCAACGCGTTCTGCAGACGAGATTTACAGACTGCTCTCCCCCCGTCCGGAAACTGGATGCCCGTGCACGATTCGAACGTGCGTCTCCTGACTCAAACTCAAGGATCCTACCAATTAGACGAACGGGCATTTTGCGCCGCCCATCCCCGGAAACGGCGAAGCCGTTGTCCGGAGCCCATGACCACAACGCTTGCGACTATGGACTCCGGACTCGCCGCTAACGCTGCGATCCGGGGATGAGTGAACGCCTCACCCCTTCACACACACCACCTGGCGCAGCGTGTGCACGATCTCCACCAGATCGCTTTGCGCAGACATCACCGCGTCGATGTCCTTGTACGCGCGCGGCGTCTCGTCGATCACGCCCGCGTCCTTGCGGCACTCCACGTGCGCGGTGTCGCGGATATGATCTTCGACCGTGAACTTCGCCTTCGCCGCGGTGCGGCTCATCTTCCGCCCCGCGCCGTGCGAGCACGTGTGGAACGACGCCTCGGCGCCCTTGCCGCGCACGATGAAGCTCTTCGCGCCCATCGAGCCGGGAATGATCCCGAGTTCGCCTTTTCCCGCGCGCACCGCGCCCTTGCGCGTCACGTACACGTCCTCGCCATAGTGCCGCTCCCGCGCCACGTAATTGTGGTGGCAGTTGACGGCGCTCTTCGCGGTCGTGAACGGCTTCAGATGTTCGCGCAGCGCCATCAGCACCCGCGCCATCATCACCTCGCGGTTGGCGCGCGCATAATCCTGCCCCCAGCTCACCGCTTCGACATAGTCGTCGAACAGCGGCTCGCCTTCGAGGAAGAATGCGAGATCACGATCGGGCACGTGATAGCCCAGCACACGCCGCGCGAGTTCCTCGCGCGCCCGGCTGATGAAATACGTGCCGATCAGATTGCCCGTGCCGCGCGAGCCCGAGTGCAGCATCACCCACACGCGGTCCCGCTCATCGAGGCAGACCTCGATGAAGTGGTTGCCCCCGCCCAGCGTGCCGATCTGCTTGGCGATCTTTTCGCCGCGGATCTTCGGGTGCTTCTCGACGATTCTGTCGAGCCGCTCCGCCAATCCGCCCTCGCGCAAGGCGCTCACCGCGGACGCAGGCGCGTCCTTGTGATCGCCGCCCGGCCCGTTGCCGTGCGGCGCCTTGCGTTCGATCTCGGTGCGGATGCGCGCGAGCGAATCCGGCAGATCGTTCGCCGTCAGCGACGTCTCCACCGCCATCATCCCGCAGCCGATATCGACGCCGACGGCCGCGGGAATGATCGCGCCCTTGGTCGGGATCACCGAGCCCACGGTCGCGCCCTTGCCGATATGCACGTCGGGCATCAGCGCCACGTGCGCATGGATGAACGGCAGCGACGCCAGGTTCTTCGCCTGCGTGATCGCGCCGGATTCCACCGGCACGCCCTTCGTCCAGGCATAGATCGGCGCGTTCGCGCTGTCCCAGATTTCATATCCCGACATGACGGGCTCCTCGGATCGCCGGCGCCCTCGCCGGCGAACAATATTCTTCCAACGCCTGCGGGCCGGTTATTGTCTCGCCGGCTGGAAACCGGCGCTCCAAAACAAAAACCCCTTCCGACGGCGCCGGAAGGGGTTGCGGTGTCACGAAAGAAATTCGTGTTACAAACCGGCCTTCCACGCACGCGCGCGCACGCCGCGATAAGCGACGTCCCGCGTCTCGTTGATCTGTGGCGACAGCCGTTTCACGACACGAACTCCTCTCAAGGGCGCCGCGTGTAACACACGCGTTTCGTGAAGCCAAGCTGAATCAATTTCACCGCCCGGCACGCACATACGCCCCGAGCGCATCCGCGAGAAAATCGAACGCCGCCCGCATCCGTGCGCTGCCGCGCAGGTCCTGGTGCATCGTCACCCACGTCTCCAGCGGAAATGCGAATTCCTTGGGAAACAGCCGCGTCAACTTCGGTTCGCGCCGCGCCAGCGCGACTTGGCAGACCCCGATGCCGAACCCGGCGCGGACCGCCGCCAGCTGCGCCACCTGGTCGTCGGTGCGGTACGCGAACACGTCGCGCGTCAGCGACGCGCCGAAATTGCGCAATATGGCGACCCCCGCGGGATCGCGGTCGAACCCGATGATCGCGTGGCGCCGCAGATCTTCCACGGTCTTCGGCTTGCCGTGCGCGGCGAGATAGTCCGGATGCGCGAACAAACCGAGCAAGACGTCGCCGACCTTCTTCGCAACGAGCGCCTCCTGTTTCGGGCGCACCATGCGGATCGCGATATCCGCATCGCGCCGCAACAGGTCCGCCGGCTGGTTGGAGAGCACGACCTCGAACTTGAGGCCCGGATGCAGCGCCCGCAGATCGCGCAGCATCGCCGGCAACACCTCGCCGCCGATCACCTCGCTCGCCGCGATGCGCACGACGCCCGCGATCTCTCCCGCCGCCCCCGACGCGGCCCGCACCAGCGCCGCCGCCGCGCTCTCCATCGCCAGCGCATGCGGCGCGAGCGCCCGCGCCGTGTCCGTCGGCGCCAGTCCCTGCGGCGAGCGTGTGAACAGCGCGCCCCCGCCGAGCGCCGCCTCCAACTCGGCGATGTGCCGCGACGCCGTCGGCTGCGTCAGCCCCAAGCTCCGCGCCGCCGCCGAGAGCGACCCCGTCCGGATCACCGCCAGCAGCGTGCGAAAAAGCTCCCAACTGGCCGGCGGCGCTTCACTCATAAGTTTCCGTATATCAGCTCAACCTATTATGGCAATTCCGTATAGCGCCCGCACGCCCCATTCTCCTGTGCGCACACGGGAGAACGGACATGACCAAGAAATTGGCTCTCATCCTCGGCGGCACGGGCGGGGCGGGCGGCGAAATCGGCCTGGCGCTCATGCGCCACGGCTGGCGCGTGCGCGCTATGGGTCGCAACCCCGCGGCCGCCGCCAACGCCCGCCCCGCGTTCGAGTGGGTGAGCGGAGACGCGATGGTCCGCGACGACGTGCTCGCCGCCGCGCAAGGCGCGCGCGTCATCGTCCACGCCGTCAATCCCCCTGGCTATCGCAACTGGGCCGGCACGGTCGTGCCGATGATCGAGAACACCATCGCCGCCGCCCGCGCCGCCGATGCGCGCGTCGTTTTGCCGGGCACGGTCTACAATTACGGGCCCGAGACCTTCCCGCGCATCGCCGAGAACGCGCCGCAGAACCCGCGCACGCGCAAAGGCAAGATCCGCGTCGCGCTCGAACGCGCGCTGGAGGAATCCGGCGTGCGCACGCTCATCGTGCGCGCCGGCGACTTCTTCGGCTCGCGCACGACCCAGAATTCCTGGTTCAGGCAGATGGTGGAGCCGGGCAAGCCGGCGATGTCGATCACCTATCCCGGCGACCCCGACGCCGGCCACGCCTGGTGCTACCTTCCGGACCTCGGCGACACCGTCGCGCGCCTGATTGATCGCGAGCCGGAGCTCGCGCGGTTCGAGCGCTTCCATTTCGCCGGCCACTACTTTGAGCGCGGCGTCGATATCGCCGAATGCATTCGCGACGTCGTCGGCCGCAGCGTCCCGATCGTGCCGCTGCCCTGGTTCGCGCTGCGTCTCCTCGCGCCGTTCAACGAATCGATCCGCGAGACGCTGGAGATGCGCTACCTGTGGACGCGCGCCGTGCAGCTCGACAACGCCAAGCTCGTCCGCTTCCTCGGCGCCGAGCCGCACACGCCCGTCCACGAGGCGCTGCGCCGCACGCTCGAAGGCCAGGGCAGCCTCCCGCGCAGCGCGCACGCGCACGAACGCCGCGCCGCGTGACGGAGGGGGGGCGCGCGTTGCGCCCTGCGCCCGCCGGGTGCAGTCTCCGCGCCTGAGCCAGGAGCCGCGCATGGCGCACCGCAACCCCCGCCGCCATCTCGCCACCCATGAGGTCGCCAATCAGCCGCCTCCGCTGGAAGACGTGAACCTCTACACCGGCGACGCGCTCCTGAGGGACGCCTGCGCCTGGTCCGGCGCCGGCGTCCATGCCGATCGCCTCACGCGCTTCGGCGCGCAGGTCGGCTCGGCCGAGACGCAAGCCTGGTGCGTTCAGGCCAATCGCACGCCGCCGATCTTCCACCCCTACAATCGCTATGGCGAGCGCATCGACGAGGTCGAGTTCCACCCCGCCTATCACGAACTGATGCGCATCGGCTTGGAGGCCGGCGTCTCCGGCGCCGCGTGGAATGTGAGCGAGGCCGGCCATGCGCTGCACGCGGCGTTGCTCTTCCTGATGGGGCAGGGCGATTATGGCGTCTGCTGCCCGATGTCGATGACCTATGCCGTCGTGCCCGCGCTGCGCGTCGCGCCGGCGGTCGCCGCCGAGTGGGCGCCGCGCGTCACAGCCGAAGCCTATGATCAGCGCTTCATCCCCGCCGCCGAGAAACGCGCCGCCACCATGGGCATGGCGATGACGGAAAAGCAGGGCGGCTCCGACGTGCGCGCAAACTCCACCCGCGCCGAACGCCAAAGCGATGGGTCCTACATCCTCTCCGGCCACAAATGGTTCTGCTCCGCGCCAATGTCGGACGCCTTCCTGACGCTCGCCTACGCCAAGGACGGACTCACCTGTTTCCTCGTCCCGCGCTGGCGCCCCGATGGCTCGCGCAACGAGATCGAGATCCAGCGTCTCAAGGACAAGCTCGGCGATCGCTCGAACGCGTCCTCGGAGATCGAGTATCGCGGCGCCTGGGCCCAAGCGGTCGGCGAGGAAGGTCGCGGCGTGCGCACCATCATCGAGATGGTCGGCCTCACCCGCTTCGATTGCGTCATCGGCTCGGCCACGCAGATGCGCCAGGCCGCCTCGCTCGCGCTCTGGCATGTCGAAGGCCGCGCCGCCTTCCAGAAGAAGCTCATCGATCAGCCGCTGATGCGCGCCGTGCTCGCCGATCTCATGCTCGACGTCGAAGCCGCGATCGCGCTGACCTTCCGCCTCGGCCGCGCGCTCGACAACGCCGCCGATCCAAGCGAAGCCGCGCTCGCGCGCATCGGCCTGCCGCTGGCGAAGTACCTCGTCACCAAGCGCGCGCCCACTATCGTCGCCGAGGCCATGGAATGCCACGGCGGCGTCGGCTACGTGGAGGAGACCCCGCTGCCGCGCCTGTTCCGCCAATCGCCCTTGAACGCGATCTGGGAAGGCTCAGGCAACGTCATCGCGCTCGATCTTCTCCGCGCGCTCGCGCGCGAGCCCGACGCCAAGGACGCCCTCATCGCCGAGCTGCGCAAGGGAGACGCGGCCGATGAGGCGGAGACGCTCCTCGCCAAGCCGTTGCCCGAATCCCGCGCGCGCCATGCGATCGAACGCCTGGCGCTTGCGCTCGCCGCGTCGACGCTCGCCCAGCACGCGCCGGCAGCGGTCTCAGACGCCTTCCGCGCGCGCCGCTTCGCGCGCTCAAGCCTCACCTTCGCCGCCGGCGATGTCGCCATCGATGAGAACGCGATCCTCGCCCGCGCCGCCCTGCGCGCTTAGCGCTTGAGCGGCAGCCATATTTCCACGGCGTGGCTGCTCGCGTCCGGATCGAAATCCTCCGCGTACCGCTCAAAGTTCGGCGCATCGGCGAGCGCATGCCCGGATTCTGGAAACCACGATTGGAAGATCGTCATCCAGGTGTTGCGGATCGCCGAGACATGCCCCTTGTGCGTGAACACGGCGTAGCGCTGCGCCGGCAGTCGCAGCCGCGCATAGTCTTCCGTCAGGCTGTCGAAATCGCGCACTTCGACGGCGCACAGATAGTCCGCATTGCCCGCATCGTCGCCGTTGCTGGTGACGCCGTATGCGACGTTGGAAATCTGCCCGGGCACATGCCCGATGTGCGGACCGAATTGGCGCCAGAGCGCTGGGATTTCGTTCGGCGCGTCGCAATTGAGCCGCTTGGCCAGCCCGGCGAGCAGCAGCACGCGGCCCTCCTCGAATCGCGGCGGGGAGAGGAGGGCGTCGCTTGGGTCCGGCATCTTGATCTGCTCCACGAGTTCGAGACTGCGGCAATCGCGCGCCGCGCGCACCTGTTCGGGCGTGACTCCGAACTGGTCGCGGAACGCGCGCGTGAACGCTTCGTGCGAGCCATAGCCCCAGTCGAGCGCGACGGTGAGGATGTCGGGCGCGCCCGCGGCGAGCGCTTTCGCGGCCTCGCTCAGCCGCCGCGCCCGGGCATAACCCATCACCGAACGGCCGATCACAGTCTGGAACGCGCGCGCCAGATGGAACCGCGACACCCCGGCGCTCGCGGCGATCTCGTCGAGCGAAAGCGGCTCGGCGAGGCGCCCATCGATATGCCACAGCGCGGCGCGGATCGGATCTCGTGCAGTCATGGCGCTACTCAGCAGCGCGACGATGCCGACGCAACGGCGCCGCCGCTTGATCGCGCTTGCGCCCGGCTGTGATAGAAGGGCGAATCCATGCCGATCCGCCGCCTGCCTCCGGAAGCCGTGAACCGCATCGCCGCTGGCGAGGTGATCGAGCGCCCGGCCGCCGCCGCCAAGGAGCTGATCGAGAACGCGCTGGACGCCGGCGCAAGCCGCATCGCCATCGCCATCGAGCGCGGTGGCCTCGCTTTGTTGCGTGTCGAGGATGATGGCGCAGGCATCGCCAAGGACGAACTCCCCATCGCCATCGAGCGCCACGCCACGTCGAAACTCGTCGCCGGCGAGAGCGGCGACGTCGATCTCCTCAACATCGCCACGCTCGGCTTCCGCGGCGAGGCGCTGCCGTCCATCGGCGCCGTCGCGCGGCTCACGATCGTTTCGCGCCCGCAAGGGGCGCGCGAGGCGTGGCGGATCGAGGTGGAAGGCGGCGCCGTGCATCCGCTGGCCCCCAGCGCCTGGACGGGCGGGTCCAGCGGAACGCGGGTCGACGTCCGCGATCTTTTCTTCGCCACGCCCGCGCGGCTCAAATTCATGAAGAGCGAGCGCGCAGAAACCATGGCGATCGCCGAGATGGTCAAGCGCCTGGCCATGGCCCGCCCCGACGTCGCCTTCACGCTGGAGAGCGAGGGGCGCGCGCTCTTTCGTGTGAACGCGGAGGCCGATCCGCACAACGAAGGCCGCCGCCGCCGCTTGGCCGCCGTGCTCGGCGCCGAGTTCGCGCCCAATTCCATCGCGCTCGATCAGCAGCGCGGCGCGGTGCGCCTCACCGGCTTCGCCGGCCTGCCCACCTTCCATCGCGGCACGCGCGAGTATCAGCACCTCTTCGTCAATGGCCGCCCGGTGAAGGATAAGCTCATCGTCGGCGCCGTGCGCGCGGCCTATCAGGATTTGCTCGCGCGCGATCGCCATCCGGTCGTTGCGCTGTTCATCGATCTGCCGCCGGAGGAGGTCGATCAGAACGTTCATCCGGCGAAGACGGAAGTGCGCTTCCGCGACGCGGCTTTGGTCCGTGGGCTGATCGTCGGCGCGCTCCAGCATGCGCTCGCCGGCGCCGGCCATCGCGCCAGCACCACCACCGCGGGCGCTGCGCTCGGCGCCATCCGCCCGCAATTTGCGCCCCAGCAAGCTTTGCGCGCTTGGCAAGCCGCCGAGACCGCGCTCACCGAATTCCAGTTCGATGCGCCGAGCGGACGGGTGGAATGGAGCGCCGGCCCCTGGCCGGCGAACAACCCAAACGAGTCCGGTTCGATCGATTCCGCCGCCGGCGCGGCGCCGGCGCTCCACAACGATTCCGACGCCGTCTTCTTCCCCCTCGGCGCCGCCCGCGCGCAGCTGCATGAGACCTACATCGTCGCCCAGACCGAAGACGGCATCGTCATCGTCGATCAGCACGCCGCCCACGAGCGCCTCGTCTACGAGCGCATGAAGGCGCTGCTCGCCGCCGGCGGCGTGCCGCGCCAGGCGCTGCTCATTCCCGAAGTGGTGGAGCTCGATCCCGCCGAGGCCGAACAGCTCCTCGCCCGCGCGGACGAATTGTCCGAACTCGGCTTGGTCGTCGAGGGCTTCGGCGCCGGCGCGGTGCTCGTGCGCGAAACGCCCGCGCTGCTCGGCCAAGTGGACGCCAAAGGCCTGCTGAAGGACCTCGTCGACGACATCGCCGAGCTGGGCGAGGCCCACGCCCTCAAGGAGCAGCTGGAGGAGGTGTGCTCTTCCATGGCCTGCCGCGGCTCGGTGCGCGCGGGCCGCCGGCTGACGGCGGACGAGATGAACGCGCTCCTCCGCCAGATGGAGGCGACGCCCTTTTCCGGCCAGTGCAACCACGGCCGCCCGACCTATGTGGAGCTCAAGCTCGCCGACATCGAACGCCTGTTCGGCCGCCGCTAGGGCGCTATTTCCAGTTGTTAATCTTGGACCTTGCGTTCCGGTCCCGCTCGGAGGAGATTTCCCCCGCGAGGACTGGGCGATTCCGCGGGCCGCGGAATCGGCGTTGGGGAGTAGCCCATGAACATTGCAATGAAGGCGATCGCCGCTCTGGCTCTGGTCGGCGCCGCCATGGGGTTGGCCGCGCCCGCCGCCGCCCAGACTTACGGCTCGGTCCAGATCGGCCCCGGCTTCACGCCTGATCCGCGCGCGCGCGATCTCCAGGCCGGCGGCTCGATCAACGCCTCCGGGTTCGGCGGCAATTGCGTCGGCTGGATCGCCGATGCGCCGGATTACAGCGTCTTCTGGGGCGGCGGCTCGAACCTGTTCATCTCGTCCGTTTCGAGCTCCGACACCACGCTCGTCGTCCGCACGCCCGCCGGCGACATCATTTGCGATGACGATTCCGGCGAAGGCCTCAATCCCGCGATCGGCTTCAGCAACGCCACCGGCGGCCGCTACGACATCTGGGTCGGCACGCTCTCCGGCGGCCTCGCGCCGGCGCAGCTGCGCATCTCGGAGCTCTACAGCTACTGATCCCGCCGTCACCGGCAGATCGTGTAGTCGCCCACGTCAAGGTGGAAATGGTCGGCGTGCGCCGCGTTGTACTCGGGCGAGAGCACGGCGCGGAACACCCGGCATCCTCCGTCGCGCACGGCGCGCAGGAACTGGCCCTCCGCGCTTTTCGAGCCCCAATCCCTCCGTATGCTGACCAGGCGCCCGTCCGCGAGCCGGAAGCCGGAGACGTCGATCGCTTCGCCCGTGGCGTGGAAGCTGACGCGGCCCTCCGCGCCGCCATAGACGCGCCGGCACGAATAGCTCCCGAGCGTCTCGATCCGCGCAACCGTGGCGCGCAAATGCGTGCGCGCCGCCTCCGCCACCACCTCGCGCTCCCATACATAGAGCGCCGCCGCGAGCGCGCAGGAGAGCCGCGTGGGCCGGGAATAGGGATGCGCCGAGCGCGTCAGCGTCACGGCGTTTTCAAGCCTGCAGAAGCCGCGCTCTCGGAGGTCCGGGATCGGCGCGACTTCGAGCTTCGAGAGCGCGGCGAGGGCGAGGCATGCATCCGCGTCGCGCCGCAGCGCCGCGATCCGGGAGGCCGTGAACGCGCCGATCGGGTCCTCCAGATTGAGCTTGGCGAACGGGCGATCCTGCGGCGGCAGCGAGAATACGCCGGCAACCACCATGATCGCCGCCATGAGCGCCAGCGCCGCCGCAAACACGCGAAGCGTCCACATCGCGCTCAGACGCCGCGCCGCGCGCCGAACAGGCTGATGTGCAGCCGGCCGGTATAGTTCCAGCCCGCCGCGATCACCGCGCCGATGAGTTCGCCGCCGCGCGCCCGCAGGATCGCCTCGTCCGCGCCCTCCGGCATGATCCACACCCGCTCGGGCGCGATCCCGAACCTCTCCGCAAGCGCCCGCACCTCATCGAGATCCGCGACATTGCGCACCACGAACTTGAACGCCGCGCGCTCCAGCGCTACGAACGCGCCAAGCGCATCGGGCTTGATCGCCAGCGCGCCATTGCCTGCATGTGCGAGTTTCGGCGAGATCACGAACAGCGCCACGCGCGACGCGAGCGCCGGCGATGGCGCGATCGTCCCGTTGGTCTCGATCTCCACAAGCGGGCGCCCCAGCGCATCGATCAGCGCCGCGATTCCTTCGCTTTGCAGCAAGGGCTCGCCGCCGGTGATCACCAGCGCATCGGCGCCGTAGGCGCGCACGAGCGCCGCCGTGTCCGCGACGGAGAGCTTCGCCATCTCCACCGCCGGATCGAACTTGTGCGGCGCGCCCCGCCGGTCGCGCACATGCGCGAAGTCGCCGCCCAGCCAGTTCCACGTATAGGCGGTGTCGCACCAAACGCAGTGCAGGTTGCAGCCGGAGAGTCGCACGAACGTGCGCGCGCGCCCGCTCATCGGCCCTTCGCCCTGCACGGAGCGGAAGATTTCCGGGCGCCCGTCGTCGCCGCGCGCGAGTTTCAGTTCGCTCATTTCCCTGTGATCGTAGGCGCTCGCGTGACGCCGGTCATCTTCCGGCCGCGCGCCCCATGTCCTAAGACGAGCGCCGACCGAGAACCGGGATCCGGGAGCCCCGAATGGCCGACATCTTCCTCTCCTACGCCAGCGAGGACCGCGACCGCGTCCGTCCGCTCGCGGAGGCCCTTGAGGCCCGCGGCTATTCGGTCTGGTGGGACCGCTCCATCGCCGCGGGCGACGATTTCAGCGCCGTCATCCAGCGCGAGCTCGCCGCCGCCAAGGCCGTGATCGTTGTCTGGACCGAGCGCTCCGCCGCGAGCCTCTGGGTGCGCGACGAGGCCGGCCGCGCCCGCGACGACCATCGCCTGGTGCCGGTCATGCTTGATCCGATCGAGCTGCCCATGGGCTTCGGCACGATCCAGACCGAGGATTTCAGCCGCTGGAACGGGTCTCCCGGCGCCGCCCAGATGCAGATCCTGGAGGAGGCGCTCAAGGCCAAGCTCGAAGGCCGCAGCGTCGACGGCGAAGCTGTGGACAAGAAGCGCCGCCGGCTCATGAACCGCATCCGCCTGGTTTCGGTGCTGACGGTGGCGGCCGCTGTCGTCGGCATCGCCGCGGGGCTGAACACCATCTTCAACCGTCCCGATCCCGTCATCGTCGACGGCGGCAAGCAGCAGGACAACATGGCCCAGCTCCTGCGTCTCCTCGACGAGGGCAAGCTCACGGCCGAACAGGCGCTCGAACTCGCCCGCCTGCTGGAGACGCAGACCTTCGCCAGCGCCGACGCCGCGCTCGCCGAGCCCGCCCCGCCGCCGTCGGGGACGACGCAGCCCACGCCGAGCCCCGCCGGTCCCGGCCGGACGGGGGACGCCCCCGCCGCGGAGGAGGCCGAAGAGACGCCTGCGGCGCTCGCCAGCGCCGTCACCGCCGGCGAGTTCAACGAGGCCGCACGGCAGGCCTACACGCAGGCCGCCCAGGCGCTCTTGCAGGATCCCGATCCGCGCGTCCGCGCCGCCGTCCTCGAACTGCGCAATGACGAGACCCGCGATCGCGCCATGCGCACGCTCTGGGAGGTCGCCCAGAGCCGCCCGCCCGAGCAGCAGGCGCTGATCTACACCGTCTGCGGCGCCGTCGGGCAGGCGGATGATCATCCCTTGGGTCTGCGCGCGCTCGAGCGGCTCGCCGAACTGCGCCCGGAGGCTGCCGACGTCTGGCGCATGCTGAGCTTCGGCCTCGAACGGTCGAACCGCGCGAGCGAGGCGCAAGGCGCAGCTTTGGTCAGCGAAGGCCTGACGACTCCGAACCCCGCCGTGCGCGAAGAACGCCTGCGCGCCGCGCTGCCGACGCTGGAACGCAGCGCCGCGCGCGCCTGGGTCGAGCGCCAGGCCGACGACGCCTGCGTCGCCGCCGTCGAAGGCGGCGCCGCCAGCGAGGCGCAACAGCAACGCTGCGTCGAGCGCCCGTCCGTCCGCACCCGCATCCAGCAGGACCGCGTCGCGCCCACGATCCGCGACCGCACGTACTAGCGCTGTGATTCTGACGCTCGCATCCCTTCTTGGGCGAATCGCCGAAGCGAGCGTCCCGGCGCGGCTCAACTAGGGACTTGAAGCGGTTTGCAATAAAGTTAGGGCGACAAATCCCTCTGCGCCGTCCGCAGTTCGCACGGGAACCCAATTGTCCGTTGTGTCAGGATCATCAAGGATTTGCAGTCGCTGCTCTGGGGTAAGTGTGGCGACTGTTGGGTGCTCAGTCCCCGGCCCGCTGCGAAGGTTCGCTGGCCGCACCACAGAACTGAATTGAAGGTCCCCCGGTTCTGTCCTTGGTGGGAGGGGCGCAGCTCTAATGCCCAGATGTGAGAGCAATTCCGCCTCGTAGCGATCGATCATGCCAATCTTCCACACGCCCAGGTGATGAAAGAAAAGCAGCGTGGTGGCCCAAAACACCAATGCGAGGAAGATTGCGCGTAGTCCGTCAATGAGCGGTCCGAAGAATCCGCGAGTATACTCTTCTCCTCCCGCAGATTTGCCGTCGAAGTTGAGAGAGTTGAAGATGATTACGAAGCCGTTTGGGTAGAAGCGCAGGGCGCGCTGCAAGCCATCTCCGGCGGTGGTTTGCCTTTGCGTGATCGCGGCCAAGAGCAGTTGCAGCGTGAACAAGGTGACTGCTTTGGCGATCAAAGGAACGTAGAACGCCAAACCCACGACGAGCCAAATCGAAGCGACGAGAAGCACGAACGGCGTAAGGAGTATTTTGCCAACGACCATGCCCCGCCCCGTCGCTGCTCTCAACTTTTAGTTAGCAGAAATGGATTTCAGCGGCTAGCTGGCGTCCAATATCACCCCGCCCGCAAGAACACCGCCTTCGCCGCGCCATACGTGCGCACATCCAGCGTCGCGAACGCGCCCACGTCCGGCGTCTCGTCCGCCCCGCACTCGAACACCACCAGCGCATCCCGCGTGATCCACCCGCCCGGCCCAAGCCGCGCCAGCGCCGGCTCCCCGAGCCCCCGCCCATAGGGCGGATCGAGGAACACCAGATCGAACGGCGCGCCGAGCCCCGCGGGTCGCCGCCCCAGATCGGTCGCGTCGCGGCGATGCACCCGCGTTCGTCCGAATACGGAGAGCGTCTCGATATTGCGCCGGATCGCGCCGCGCGCGGCCTCGTCCGTCTCCACGAAGAGCGCGAACGCCGCCCCCCGCGACAGCGCCTCCAGCCCCATCGCGCCCGCGCCGGCGAAGAGATCGAGCACGCGCCGCCCCTCGATCCCGGGGGACCAGTCCGCGTGCGCCAGGATGTTGAAGATCGCCTCGCGCGCGCGCTCCGACGTCGGCCGCGTGCCCCGCCCCGCCGGGGCGGCCAGCACCCGTCCTTTGAACGCGCCGCCCACGATCCGCATCGCCCGCTCATGGCGGAGGGGCGCGAAACGTGCAAGCATGGTCCGAGACGGACGCGAGGCGCTGCAAGACCTCGCCCCTCGGGAGTGAAACGCATGACGAGTGTGACGGCGTCCCGCCACGGGCGCACGGAAGTGCTGCGCTACCGCAACCCCCCTGACGGCTACATGAATTCCGAGGGCGCCAAGGCGCTCCTCGCGGCGGTCAAGCGCGCCGCCGCCGACCGCGAGGTCGCGGTGATCGTCATCGCCGGGGAGGGCGGCGTCTTCGTCCGCCACTATGACGTGAGCGAACTGGTCCAGGTCGGGGACGCGCTGCGCGCCGGCGCGGTCACCTCGCGCCAATTCGATCACGCGCCCTTCTTCGATCTGGGCGATCAGATCGCGGCGGCGCCCAAGCCCGTCATCGCCGCCATCAACGGCGTGTGCATGGGCGGCGGTTTCGAACTCGCGCTCGCCTGCGACCTGCGCGTCGCGTCCGCCGACGTGACCGAAATCGGCCTGCCCGAGACCAAAGTCGGCATCTTTCCGGGCGGCGGCGGCACCCAGCGCCTGCCGCGGCTCATCGGCGAGGCCAAGGCGATGGATCTGATCCTCTTCGGCCGGCTCATGGACGCCCGCCAGGCCGCCGCCTGCGGGCTGGTTCACGCCGTCGCCCCCGATGCGGTGGCGGAGGCGCTGCGCATGGCCGAAGAGCTGGCGCAGAAGCCCGCCGGCGCGCTCGCCGCCGCAAAGCGCCTCATCCGCGGCGCGGTCGAGACGCGCGACTTCGCCGCCGGCCTCATCGCAGAGCGGCGCGCCTTCGCCGATCTCTTAAAGACCGAGGACGCCTGCCTCGATCGCCTGCGCCGGTTCGTCGCGGAGGGCGAGCGGCTTGAGGCGGCGCGCTGATCGCTCCGTCGCGGCGCACTTGACCTCCCCGGATTGGGGCCCGATTTAGCGCGCATCGCATAAGCCGAAGCGGGGGGCGCGCGTCCGTGGATTCCATCATTGCTGACGTCACGGCGTTCGTCTCCGTCATCCTGATCGACCTGGCCCTCGCTGGCGACAACGCCGTCGCCGTCGGCCTCGCCGCGTCGCGGCTTGATGAGCGCCGCCGCCGCCAAGTGATCTTTCTCGGGGTCGTCCTGGCGCTCCTGTTGCGCATCATTTTCGCCGTCATCACCCTGCTGATCTTCAACTTGACGGCGATCACCGGCATTCTCTTCGCCGGCGGCCTGCTTCTGGTCTGGGTCGCCTGGCGGATGTGGGAGGACTACCAGGCCCACGAGCCGTCGATCACCGTCGGCGATCCTGAAGCCGGCGCCGTCATCGCCGCGGGGACGGCCAAGAAGATCGCCGCGCCCGCCACCTTCGCCGGCGCGCTCTTCACCGTCGTGCTCGCCGACGTATCGATGTCGCTCGACAATGTGCTCGCCGTCGCCGCCGTCGCGCGCCACAACATGTGGATCATGGTCTTTGGCCTGGTCCTGTCCGTCGTGCTGATGGGCGTGGCCGCGACCTTCATCGCCCGCGTCATCCAGCGCTATCGCTGGATCGCGCTGGTCGGCATCGCGATCATCCTGCTCGCGGCCGCGCGGATGATGTGGGAAGACCTCCATGTCTGGTTCCCGGACGTGATCCCCGGCATGCCCTCCTGGATGACCGGCGGCCACGCCCCGGCGGCCGCGGCGCACTAGACGGGACGGGCGCCGAGCGCGCGCGCCGATGCTCTTGTTGCGGCGCGCCGCGCGCCGCCTCATATGCATCTTCCGCCGGGCTCATGCCCTTGGCCGATCCTTGAGCGGCCCATGGTCGCCGGGCGGCATTGCGTTGTTCTCAGTCCCGCCCCCAATCAGGTCCTGACGCCATGCGCACGCACCCTTCCGTCCTCGACGCCATCGGCGACACGCCGCTCATACGCTTGCGCCGCGCCTCGGAGCTGACGGGATGCGAGATTTACGGCAAGGCCGAGTTTCTCAATCCCGGCCAGAGCGTGAAGGATCGCGCGGCGCTGGCGATCGTGAAGGACGCCGAGGCGAAAGGAACGCTGCGCCCCGGCGGAACGATCGTAGAAGGCACCGCCGGCAACACCGGCATCGGCTTGGCGCTCATCGGCGCGGCGAAGGGCTACAAGGTCATCGTCGTGATGCCGCGCACGCAGAGCCAGGAGAAGAAGGACGCCGTCATCGCGCTGGGCGCCGAGCTCGTGGAAGTCGACGCGGTGAAGGCGTCGGACGACAACCACTATCCGAAAGTCGCGCGGCGCATCGCGGAGGAGAAGGCCAAGACCGAGCCGAACGGCGCCATCTGGGCCAACCAGTTCGACAACATCGCCAACCGGCAAGGCCACATCGACACCACCGGCCCCGAGATCTGGCGCGACACCGACGGCAAGGTCGACGGCTTCATTTGCGCGGTCGGCTCGGGCGGCACCCTCGGCGGCGTCTCGATGGCGCTCAAGGCGCGCAACAAGGACGTCGTCATCGGCATCGCCGATCCGGGCGGCGCCGCGCTCTACGAATGGTACAAGAACGGCGTGCTCAAAGCCGAAGGAACCTCGATCACCGAGGGCATCGGTCAGGGCCGGGTCACGGCGAACCTCGAGGGCGTGATCGTCGACGAGGCGTACCGGATCGAGGACGAGGACTGGCTGCCGGTGCTCTACGACCTCGTGCAGCACGAGGGCCTCTGCGTCGGCGGCTCATCCGCGCTCAATGTGCTGGGGGCCATGGAGCTCGCCAAGACGCTGGGGCCCGGCAAGACCATCGTCACGATCCTTTGCGATTACGGCAACCGCTATATGAGCCGGCTGTTCAATCCGGACTTCCTGCGCAGCAAAGGCCTGCCCACCCCGCCCTGGCTGCGCTGAACGTGCGCCTCGCAACGATCGCGGGCGCCCAGAAACCAGGCGCCTTTAGCTTCCCTAAGCCCACGCTCACGAATTCGGGCGGGCGTTAATAGGGGGCCGTTCCTAGCTTCCGGGACCAGACCCACGCCAGAGACCGGTCCCATGCAGTCTTTTCCCGCCTTTTTCCCGCTCGAGGGCCGCCGGATCGCCGTGATCGGCGAAGGCCCGATGGCGGACGCCAAGGCGCGGCTGTTCGCGGGCTCGCCGGCGGCGGTCGAGCGGTTCGCTCAGACGCCGGAGAGCCTCGCCGGGTTCTCGCTCGTGTTCGTGGCGCTCGCCGACGAGGCCGGGCGCGCGGGCGCCGTCGCCGTCTCCAAGCGGGACGGGGTTCCCGTCAATGTCGTCGATGGACCGGCGCTCTCGGATTTCTACACCCCCGCGATCGTCGATCGCGGGGAGCTTGTCATCGGCGTCTCCACTTCGGGCGCCGCGCCGACGCTGGCGCGCGACCTTCGCGCGCGCATCGAGGCGATCGTCCCCGCCGCCTATGCGCAGGTCGCCGCGTTCGCACGGCGCATCCGTGCGCGGGTGTTGGCGCGGCGCTCGAATTTCGAAGGCCGCCGGCGCGCGTGGGAGGCGATCCTGCGCGGCGCCCCCGGCGAGCGCGCGCTGGCCGGCGATCTCGACGCAGCCGAGGCGCTCGCCGAACATGTGCTCGAAGGCGCGGCGGCGGCGGCTGGAGTCGTGCATCTAGTCGGCGCAGGGCCGGGCGATCCGGAATTGCTGACGCTCAGGGCGCTGCGCGTGCTGCAGGACGCCGACATCGTCTTCCACGACAAGCTGGTCGATCCGCGCGTGCTCGATCTCATTCGCCGCGACGCGGAGCGCGTGTTCGTCGGCAAGGCGCGGGGCGATCACGCCGTGCCGCAGCGCGAGATCGAGGCGCGGCTGATCGCGGAGGCGCAGAAAGGCCGGCGCGTCGTGCGCCTCAAGGGCGGCGATCCGTTCGTGTTCGGGCGCGGCGGCGAGGAGCTCGAAGCGCTGCGCGCGGCGGGCGTGGAGGCGCATGTCGTGCCGGGGATCACCGCGGCGCTCGGCTGCGCGGCCGAGATCGGCGTGCCGCTCACGCATCGCGACCACGCCCAGGCGGTGACGTTCGTCACCGGCCACGCCAAGGACGGCGCGCCTGATTTGGATTGGGCCGCGCTGGCGAATGCGAAGCAGACGGTGGTCGTCTATATGGGCGTCGACACCGCGGCGCATACGGCCGCCAATCTGATCGCGGCGGGACGCGCGGCGTCGACGCCCGCGCTCGTCATCGAGAACGGCACGACGCCCAAGGTGAAGCGCGCGCGCGGGGCGCTCTGCGATCTGCCGGCGCTGATCGCGCAGGCGGGGATTCTCGGCCCGGCGATCCTGATCATCGGCGAAGTCGCCGCGCTCGCCGACGTCGCAGCCCTGGCGCTGGCGGAGCAGGCCGCATGAAGATGCTCACCGCGCACGACCTGAAAACCGGCGCGGTCGTCTATTGGTCCGGAGACGGACGATGGACGCCGCGGATCGCGGACGCCGCCCTGCTGGAGGACGCCGCGGCGGCCGAGGCCCTCAAGGCCGCGGAGGCGGCGGAGACCGTGATCGTGCATCCCTATCTGGTGCCGATGGATCAGCCGGCGGCGCCGATCGCGCGCGAGCGGGTGCGCGAACTCATCCGCGCGCGCGGGCCCTCCACGCATCCGGAGTTCGCCCGGCCATGAGCGCGATCACGATCTACGGCAATCGCGAAAGCGGCAATTGCTGGAAAGGCAAGTGGGTCGCCGATCTCCTCGGCGTCGCCAATGAATGGGTCGAGATCGACATTTTCAAGGGCGAAAGCCGCACGCCGGACTTCCTCAAGCTCAATCCTGCCGGGCAGGTTCCCGTCGCCGTCCTGGCCGATGGGCGCACGCTCGCGCAATCGAATGCGATCATGCTCCATCTGGCCGAAGGATCGCGTCTCGTCCCGACAGATTCCTATGCGCGCGCGAAGATGTATGAGTGGCTGTTCTGGGAGCAGTACAATCACGAGCCGAGCGTGGCCGTGCGGCGCGCCGAGCTGAAGTTTCGCGGCAAGACCGAGGAGACCGTCAATCCTGCGCTTAAGGATAGGGGCGAAGCGGCGCTGGCGCGCATGGAGCTGCAGCTGAAGGAGACGCCCTATCTGGTGGGCGACGCGCTGAGCTTGGCGGACGTCGCTTGCGTCGCCTATACGCGCGTCGCGCATGAGGGCGGATTCGATCTCGCCAAGTTTCCCGCGGTGAAGGCGTGGGTCGCGCGCGTGGAGCGCGACCTCAACCTCGCCAGCGCGCACGAGGCCGCCTGATGTATCGTTATGACGAATTCGACGCTGAGATCGTGCGCGAACGCATCGAAGAGTTCCGCGCGCAAGTCGAGCGCCGGCTCAAGGGCGAGATCACGGAGGACCAGTTCAAGCCGCTGCGGCTGATGAATGGGCTCTATCTGCAGCTTCACGCCTACATGCTGCGCGTGGCGATCCCGTACGGGACCTTGTCGTCGCGCCAGCTCGCGCGCCTGGCGCGGATCGCGCGCGATTTCGACAAGGGCTACGGTCATTTCACGACCCGCCAGAACATCCAGTACAATTGGGTGAGGCTCGTGGACGTCGTGCCGATCCTGGAGGCGCTCGCCGAGGTCGAGATGCACGCCATCCAGACGAGCGGCAATTGCATCCGCAACGTCACCGCCGATCATTTCGCGGCGGCCGCGGCCGATGAGGTCGACGATCCGCGCGTCTGGTCGGAGATCATCCGCCAGTGGTCGACCTTCCATCCCGAATTCTCGTTCCTGCCGCGCAAGTTCAAGATCGCGGTGACGGCGGCGGAGACGGACCGCGCCGCTGTTCAGGTCCATGACATCGGCCTGCATTTGAAGAAGCGCGACGGCAAGCTTGCGTTCACGGTCTATGTCGGCGGCGGGCAGGGGCGCACGCCCTTCGTCGCGCCGGCGATCAGGGATGATCTCGCGCCGGAGGATCTGCTTTCGTATCTGGAGGCGATCCTGCGCGTCTATAACCGCGCCGGACGGCGGGACAATCTCTACAAGTCGCGGATCAAGATCCTGGTCTCGGCCTTGGGCGCTGAAGAGTTCGCCCGCCAGGTCGAAGAGGAATGGCGCTTGAGCGACCGCGCGCGGATCGATCTGCCCGCGGACGAGGAGCAGCGCATCCGCGACTATTTCGCGCCGCCCTGCTTCCGGACGCTGAAGGACGCGGACGCCGGCTTCGAGGCCGCGCGCGCCCGCGACGCGGCGTTCGCGCGCTGGGTCTCCACCAACGTCCATAGCCACCGCACGCCCGGCTACGCCAGCGTCACCATCTCGCTCAAGCCGGTCGGCGGGATTCCCGGCGACGCCACGGCCGCGCAGATGGAGGCGGTCGCCGCGCTCGGCAAGCGCTACTCGTTCGACGAGATCCGCGTCAGCCACGAGCAGAACCTGATCCTGCCTCACGTGGAGAAGGCCGATCTCCATGATCTCTGGCAAGCGCTGAAGGAGAACGGTCTGGCCACCCCGAACGCGGGGCTCATCTCCGACATCATCGCCTGCCCCGGGCTCGATTATTGCGACCTCGCCAACGCCCGCTCGATCCCGATCGCGCAGGGAATATCGAACCGCTTCGCCGATCTCGAACAGCAAGCGCAGATCGGCGAACTGAAGATCAAGATCTCCGGCTGCATCAACGCCTGCGGCCACCATCATGTCGGCCATATCGGCATTCTCGGCGTCGACAAGCACGGCGAGGAATTCTATCAGATTCTGCTCGGCGGGCGCGGCGACGAGCGCGCCAAGCTCGGCAAGATCACGGGCAAGGGGCTCCCCGCAGAGGCGATTCCGGACGCGATCGCGCGCATCGTCGCGCGCTATATCGCGTTGCGGACGGACGAGAGCGAACGCTTCATCGACGCCTATGAGCGGCTGGGCCCGAAACCGTTCGAAGAAGCGCTCTATGCGGAAATCAAGGAGCTCGCGGCATGAGCGTCCTTCTCACCCGCGCGGGCGTTGTGCGCGACGATCCGTGGCGCTTCCTCGCCGAAGATGAAGCCGCTGCAGACGGCGCCGACGTCGTCGTCCCGTTCGCGCGGCTGCGGGCTGAAGCGCGGCTTGCGGAACGCGCAGGCCGGCTCGGCGTCGCGATCGCGCCGGGCGACCGGGTGGAGGAGATCGTCGACAAGCTCCCCGCGCTCTCGCTCATCGCCGTCGCCTTTCCCGGCTTCCGCGACGGGCGCGGCTATTCGACGGCGCGGCTCCTGCGCGAGCGCTACCGCTATGCAGGCTAATTGCGCGCCGTCGGCGACGTGCTCGAGGATCAGCTCTTCTTCATGCTGCGCTGCGGCTTCGATTCGTTCGCGCTCAATGCGCCCGATCCTGTCGCCGCGATCGCGCGCGCCGCGGAGCGGTTCTCGCTCGCCTATCAGGGCGCAGCCGATGCGATCGCCCCGATCCATGAGCTGCGCGCCCTGCGCCGTGCGCAAAGGACCGCCGCCGAATGAGCCTCGCCGTCGCTTACCCTCAGGATGATGACGCCAACCAGGCGCGCGCGGCGGCGCTGTCGGCCGAGCTCGAGGGCGCGGCGCCGCATGCGATCCTGCGCGTGGCGATCGAACGCGAGTTCGGCGATCGCATCGCAGTGGTGTCCTCCTTCGGCGCGGAATCGGCGGCGCTCCTGCACATCGCCGCGCAGATCGACCGCGCCACGCCCGTCATCTTCATCGACACCGACAAGCACTTCGCGCAGACGCTGCAATACCGCGACGAGCTGGTCGACTTCCTCAAGCTCGCCAATGTCCGCGTGATTGCGCCGGATCCGGAGGAAGTCGCCGCGGTCGATCCCAAGGGCGATCTCTGGCGCAGCGATCCCGACGCCTGCTGCACGCTGCGCAAGGTCGAGCCCAACGAGCGCGCGCTCGAAGGGTTCGAGGCCTGGGTGACGGGGCGCAAGCGCCACCACGGCGGCGTGCGTGCGCGGCTTCCGGTCGTCGAGCACGACGGGCGCCATTTCAAGTTCAATCCGCTGGTGAGTTGGACGCCGCGCGAGATCAACGCCTATGCGAAGGCGCACGCGCTGCCGCCGCACCCGCTGGTCGCCCAGGGTTTCCCCTCGATCGGATGCTGGCCGTGCACCTCGCCGAGCGAGGGCACGGACGCGCGCGCCGGGCGCTGGGCGGGGTCGGGCAAGACCGAGTGCGGCATTCATCGCCCCGCGCCTGCGCTCATTCCAGGCGGGCGGCGCATGGCCTTCTGACCTCCATTAGAGTGTAGTATGGCGCGAGAGTCGCGATTGAACGGGAAGCGAACGCCGGGGAGCGTGTTCCGGCGGGCGGGAGAGCAGGATCGGTG
This sequence comes from Hydrogenophilaceae bacterium, assembly GCA_013389015.1. Taxonomy (GTDB): domain Bacteria; phylum Pseudomonadota; class Alphaproteobacteria; order Caulobacterales; family Aquidulcibacteraceae; genus CADEEL01. Next base: position 34,559 of record JACAEE010000128.1, read on the forward strand.
GCGTTCAGTATTGATGCACAGACCCTGATCGGGCTTCTCCAGCCGCTGGCGATCTTTCTGGCGATCGGGTTCCTCGCGCAGCTTGTCGACGGCGCGCTGGGGATGGCGTACGGCGTCATCTCCTCGACGTCGCTGCTTGCGTTCGGCGTGCCGCCGGCGCAGGCCTCGGCGATGATCCACGCGGCCGAATGCGTCACCACGGCGGCGTCCGGCGCCTCGCATATCACCCATCAGAACGTCAACTGGCCGTTGTTCTGGCGCCTCGCGCCTGCGGGCATCGCCGGCGGCGTGCTCGGCGCCTATGTGATCACCGGTCTTGATCAGACGCTCGTGAAGGCGGTGGTGATCATCTATCTCGGCATTTTGGGCGTCTTCATCTTCGCGCGCGCATTCCGCACGCTGCAGGATGAGCCCCCGCATCTCAACCATGTCGTGCCGCTCGGGCTGACGGGCGGCTTTCTCGACGCCAGCGGCGGCGGCGGCTGGGGGCCCGTGGTGGCGTCCACGCTGATGGGGCGCGGGCATACGCCGCGCTATGTGATCGGGACGGTGAACACCGCGGAATTCTTCGTCACCATGGCGATCTCGGCGGCGTTCATCTGGTCGTTCGTGAGCGGTCGCTTCACGATCGAGGGCGGGGCCGGCCAATTGGGCATGGCGCTCGCAGGGCTCCTGATCGGCGGCGTGATCGCGGCGCCGCTCGCCGGGCGCGTCACCAAGATCGTTCCCGCCCGCTTCCTCATGGGCGCGGTGGGCGTGCTGGTGATTGGGCTCTCGATCTGGCAGGGCGTGCAGGTGTGGCCCCGTCTGCTGCAGGCCCCGTTGACCCAGCAGATGAGCGCGCTGCTCGCCTCGCCCTGAGGCCTCAATAGTCGCGCCGCCAGCGCACCGAGACGCGCTGATCTTCGCTCGATTGGAAGCTCGTCACGATCGACAATTGCGGGCGCGCGCGCCATTCGACTTTCGCGCCGGGTTCGCCAAGGCCCGTGCGCGACACTTCGAAATAGACGTCGCGGGTGAGATAGCGGCCGCCCGACACCAGCACGCCTTCGCCGTCCTCGCGCACGTCGAAGCGATCGAGCCCGACGGCCGAGCGCGCCATGCCGGCGATGTCGAACGCCGCGCCGCCGGCGAGCGCGGCGAGGCTCGCGGCGAGCTGCGCGGCTTCAAGCGGGGACAGGTCGTCGGCCGAGCGGCCGAACAGAATCTGCGGCATGATCTCGTCCTCCGGCAGGGCGGGATCGCTGGAGAACGTGATCGTCGGATCGAACAGGCGCCCGGTCATCGCGGCGCGCGCGGTCAGTTCGGGTTCGACGCGCTCCGCCAGCAGATCGATCGTGGTGTCCTCGAGCGCGCCGGTGAAGCCGATGCGGCCGCGCGTCATCTCGAACGGGCGCCCGGCGAGATCGAACTCGCCGCGGATGAGCCGCGCCTCGCCTTGCAGCAGCGGCGAAGCCGTCGTGCCGCGCAGATGCGCGCCGAGCGACCATTCGGCGTTGAGCCCGCGCCCGCGCGTATAGACGCGCCCCGGCGCGCGCAAGGCGAGGTCGAGCCGCGCGACCGCCCCGCGCGGACGCGGCCGCTGCGGGGCGCGATCGCCGTCCGGACGATTGATCTCAACAACGTCGATGATGGGAATGATCGTCTCTGGTCGCGCGGCCAGCGCCAGCTGCGCTTCGTTGAGGGTCAATTCTCCCGAGAGCGTGGCGCCGTCCGGGGTCCATTCGAGCGCCAGATCGCCGCTCGCCGAGGCGGTGACGTCGCTGCGCTCCACGAAGCGGAGATCCTCGAGGCGCAGCGCCATGCGCCCGCTGCGCAGGCCGCGCGCGGCGCCGAGGCCCGAGAGGCGCCCGCCATGTTCGTCGCGCGCGGTCAGCTGGAACTGCGATTCTCCCTCTTCGGTGAAGGCGAAGCTGGCGTTGACGTCGGAGAAGGAAAGCCCGGCCCGCTTGTCCTCGAAGCGGCCGCCGGAGAGCGTCAGGGCGCCCTCGCCGCGCAAGCGCTGCGCGTTGAAGCGGATCTGGCCTTGGCCGCTCATGTCGCCGGTCAGCGCTTGATCGAGGCCGCCGACGAGCGACCAGAGCGCATCGGCCGGGCCCGTCGCGCGCCAGCGCGCCTCGCCTTCGCCGTTCTCCGCGATGGCGATGCGCAGCGGGCGCGCGGCCGTGACGACGGGCGCGCTGCCTTCGATCTCGGCGTCGAGGCCTTCAGGCGAGCGCGCGCGCAGCGATCCCGAGAGGCGCGTCGGTTCGAGGTCGGCGCTGATCGCAATATCGAGCGGATTGCGCATGCGCGCGGGGAGGCGGGCGTTGTCCACGCTGAGCGCCGCGCGCCCGCGCAATCCCTGGCCTGCGCTCTCCAGCGTCGCCTCGCCCGACATCACCCCCTCCAACCGCGCGCCGAAGAGCACCGAGACCACCGAAAGCTCGGCGCGGTCGAAGCGCGCGCCGGCGGCGTAGCCGCGCGCGTCGGCGCGATAGCTGAAGTCCGCTTCGCCTGCGCCGGCATGGAGCGCGGCGGCGGCGTCGATGCGTTCGCCCGCGATCGCGAAGCGCGCCGGGCCGCGCGTGGCGAAGCGTTCCGCGCCCATCTACGCATCCCATTCGAGCGCGCCCTCGATGCGCCCGTCCTGCGCGGCGATGCGGCCCCCGCCATCGAGGCTGAGCGGCGCATCGGCGGCGTAGCCGCGCAGCGTCGCGCGCGCCGTCAGCTGATCCAGCGGGCCTTCGAGCGCGAGCGCGCCGGTCAGGCCGCGCAGATCGCCGTAGGCGCCGTTGCGGACGCGCGTCGTGAACGCCAGTTGCGCCGGCGCGCGACGCATCGGCGTCAGCGTCGCGTTTCCCTCGATGCGGCCGATCGAGTCCGTCAGGAGTCCCGAAAGCGGGCCGCCGAACGCGAGATCGAACGCGGGGCCGTCCGTTGTGAACGCGGCCGACCCTTCGCCCGCGAAGCCTCCCACGGAAAAGACGAGGTCGTTGAAGCGCAGGCTGTACGCATCCGTTGCGATCGCCGCACGTGCTTGCGCCGGCGCGCCGGCGACGGCGCCGGTCACGTGCGCTTCGCCGCTGCGCGCGCGCGCGTCATAGACGAAGGCGGCACGTGGCGCGTCGATCGTGACGCCGGCGGCGCTGAAACTGCGCGCGTCCGCGTTGAGCGCCAGGCGCGGCTGCAGGATCGGCCCGGTCAGGCTGCCGGCGGCGTCGACCGCGCCGGCGACGTCCGCCGCGCCGAACGTGATCGGGCCGCGCGCGGCGGCTTCAAGGCGCAGGTCCAACCTTTGGGAGAGCAGGCCGCGCGCGCCGAGCCGCAGCTTGGCGCCGTCGAGCCGGGCGCGTTCGAGCATCAGGCCGCCGCCGCGGAAGGCGCCTTGCGCCTCGAGGCGCGGC